>NZ_CYTU01000064.1:0-27668 GCF_001299375.1 Achromobacter sp. 2789STDY5608621
CAGCTGGCGGCCAGCGCCTCGGACGTGGCCGAGCGCGGCGGTTCGGCGGTGGCCGAAGTGGTCAACACGATGCAGGGCATCTCGGCCAGCTCGCGCAAGATCTCGGAAATCGTGTCGGTCATCGACGGTATTGCCTTCCAGACCAACATCCTGGCGCTGAACGCGGCGGTGGAAGCCGCGCGTGCCGGTGAGCAGGGCAAGGGCTTCGCGGTGGTGGCGGGCGAAGTGCGCTCGCTGGCGCAGCGCAGCGCGCAGGCGGCCAAGGAAATCAAGGGCCTGATCGAGGATTCCGTGACCAAGGTGGGCGCGGGGTCACAGCAGGTGGAACGCGCCGGGGCGACGATGCAAGAGATCGTGGCGTCGGTCAAGCGCGTGACGGACATCATGGGCGAGATCTCGGCGGCGTCGGAAGAGCAATCGAGCGGCATCGACCAGGTCAACCGCGCGGTGTCGCAGATGGACGAAGTGACGCAGCAGAACGCGGCGCTGGTGGAAGAGGCTGCGGCCGCCGCCGGCTCGCTGCAGGAACAGGCGCAGCGCCTGGCCGAAGCGGTGGCGGTGTTCAAGGTCAACATCGGCGAAGTGATCGAAGTGCCGGCCCATCGCCTGTCTTCGGGCCGCGCCGCCGCCGACGAATCACGGCTGCAAGCGCCTGACGCGCTTGCTCTTGAGCGCTGAGGACGGCAGTGGCGACAGCGGCAAACATGGCGCCGTCCATCCCGGTGGACCGCCAATTCGATTTTCGGGACGCGGACTTCACCCGCGTCCGCAAGATGATTCACGCGCGCGCCGGCATCTCGCTGGGCGCGCACAAGCGCGAAATGGTCTACAGCCGGCTGGCGCGGCGCCTGCGGGCGCTGGGCCGGCAGGACTTCGGCAGCTATCTGGACCAGCTCGAGAACGAGCCGGACGCGGCCGAATGGGAAGATTTCGTCAACGCCCTGACGACCAACCTGACCGCGTTCTTCCGCGAGTCGCACCATTTCCCGATCCTGGCCGACTTCGTGCAAAAGCGCGGCGGCCCGGTGTCGGTGTGGTGTTGCGCGGCGTCCACGGGCGAAGAGCCGTACTCCATCGCGATCACCCTGGCCGAGGCCCTCGGGCCACGCGCCAGCGGCTGCTCGGTGTTGGCGACCGACATCGACACCAACGTGCTGAACCGGGCGCGCGCGGCCGTCTATCCGGCCGAGCGCGTGGCCAAGATGGAAGAGAGCCGCCTCAAGCGCTTCTTCCTGAAGGGCCGCGGTTCCAACGCCGGGCAGGTCCGGGTGCGTCCGGAGATCGCCGACATGGTGCGGTACGAGACGTTGAACCTGCTCGCGCCCTCGTGGCAGATCAGCGAGAAGTTCGACGTCATCTTCTGCCGCAACGTCATGATTTACTTCGACAAGCCGACCCAGGCGAAGATCCTTGAGCGGTTCGTTCCGCTGCTCAAGCCGGGCGGCCTGCTGTTTGCGGGCCATTCCGAGAACTTCACCTATATCAGTCGGGATTTCCGTCTGCGCGGGCAGACAGTCTACGAATGCGCGGGCAAGGCCTAGACCTGTCGGTGGCGACGGGTTCCAGGTCCGCCTGAGGCGGTAAACAATGCAGAAAATCAGAGTTCTATGTGTGGATGATTCCGCGCTCGTGCGCGGACTGATGACCGAGATCATCAACAGCCAGCCGGATATGGAAGTGGTTGCGACCGCGCCTGATCCGCTGGTGGCGCGCGAGCTGATCAAAAAGCACAATCCCGACGTGTTGACGCTGGACGTGGAAATGCCCCGCATGGACGGGCTGGATTTCCTTGAAAAGCTGATGCGCCTGCGGCCGATGCCGGTGGTGATGGTGTCGTCGCTGACCGAGCGCGGCGGCGAAATCACGCTGCGCGCGCTGGAACTGGGCGCCATCGACTTCGTGACCAAGCCCAAGCTGGGCATCCGCGACGGCCTGCTGGAATACACCGAGATCATCGCCGACAAGATCCGCGCCGCCTCGCGCGCCAAGCTGCGCACGCCGAGCCCGCACGCCCCGGCGCCCGCGCCGGCGCCGATGCTGCGCCGGCCGCTGGCCAGCTCGGAAAAACTGGTCATCGTGGGCGCCTCCACCGGCGGCACCGAGGCCATCCGCGAGGTGTTGCAGCCGCTGCCGCCGGACAGCCCGGCCATCCTGATCACGCAGCACATGCCGGCCGGCTTCACGCGGTCGTTCGCGCAGCGCCTGGACGCCCTGTGCGCGGTGACGGTGCGCGAGGCCGTGCACGGCGAGCGCGTGCTGCCGGGCCACGTGTACCTGGCCCCGGGCGGCGAGATGCACATGCGCCTGGGCCGCAGCGGCGCCAACTACGTGATCGAGCTGGAAGCCAGCGAACCGGTCAATCGCCACCGCCCGTCGGTGGATGTGTTGTTTAGTTCCGCCGCCGTGGCGGCAGGCAAGAACGCCATCGGCGTCATCCTGACCGGGATGGGCAAGGACGGAGCGGCCGGCATGCTGGCCATGCACCGAGCCGGCGCCCATACCATTGCGCAGGATGAAGCCAGTTGCGTGGTCTTCGGCATGCCCCGGGAGGCCATCGCAATTGGCGCGGCTGACGAAGTGGTGCCGCTGTCGGCAATGAGTGAGCGCATTCTGACTCGCCTGGGCGACCGGGGACACCGCGTTTGACGCGGCTGTGATCCCGATCGATCTCAAGCAAATTTCTTCTGGAGTAAAAGATGGTAGACAAGGGCATCAAGATTCTGGTGGTGGATGACTTCCCCACCATGCGGCGGATCATCCGCAACCTGCTCAAGGAGCTGGGTTTCGAGAACGTGGATGAGGCCGAAGACGGCGCGATCGGACTGGAGAAGCTGCGCAACGGCGGCTTCCAGTTCGTCGTGTCCGACTGGAACATGCCCAATCTGGACGGCCTGGAAATGCTCAAGCAGATCCGCGCCGACGCCAGCCTGGCCTCGCTGCCGGTGCTGATGGTGACGGCCGAGGCCAAGAAGGAAAACATCGTCGCGGCGGCCCAGGCCGGCGCCAACGGTTACGTGGTCAAGCCTTTCACCGCGGCGACGCTGGAAGAGAAGCTGGTCAAGATCTTCGAGAAAATTGGCGGTTGAGGTGCGCAATGAGCACGACGCAGAATGATGACTCGACGGAATCCCCGGACCTGATTCACCGCATCGCCTCGCTGACCCGCATGCTGCGCGACAGCATGCGCGAGCTGGGCCTGGACCAGGCGATCAAGGACGCGGCCAACGCCATCCCCGATGCGCGCGACCGCCTGCGCTACGTGGCGCAGATGACCGAACAGGCCGCCAACCGCGTGCTGAACGCGACCGAGGCCGCCGGCCCGATCCAGGACGGCATGTCGCGCTCGGCGCAGGCGCTGGACGGTCGCTGGCAGCAATGGTACGACCAGCCGCTGGAACTGCCCGAGGCCCGCGAACTGGTCAAGGACACGCGCGCGTTCCTGCAGGACGTGCCCAAGCAGACGCAGCAGACCCAGTCCAAGCTGATGGAAATCATCATGGCGCAGGACTTCCAGGATCTGACCGGCCAGGTCATCATGCGCATGATGGACGTGGTCGGCGCGATCGAGCGCGAGCTGCTGCAAGTGCTGCTGGACAACGTGCCGCAAGAGCGCCGCGACGAAGCCAACAGCCTGCTCAACGGCCCGCAGGTCAGCCCGCAAGGCAAGACCGATGTGGTCACCAGCCAGGACCAGGTCGACGACCTGCTGGCCAGTTTGGGCTTCTGAGCCTGCCGGGCGGCGGGCCGCGCGGGCCCGCCTGCCGCCATGCCCGCTGGCCGGGCATGGTCGTATTCCCTAAGGGTGCGAACGCGCGCCCTTGGGTAGACTGCGAAACAATAAGAATCGGGGCCGCAGCAGGAGACAGGGCGCATCGCGCCCAGGCAACGGATGCCCACAGAAGGCAATCCGGGCCGCACAAGGAGGTGCCATCTTGGCCAGATCCATATTCCGATTCGGAGGTATCTGGGGGTTGTTGCGCCGGCTCAATCGCGGCCGCGCCACGCTGTCCGAACGCCCCTTGTCCCTCAGCCCGGCCGCCTGGCCGCTGTACCGCTTCCTGGCCGGCATCCGCAGCCGGATCAGCACGGTGCGGCAATCCAGCATCGAGATCGCCCTGAATACCGCCCGGACCCAGTTCCAGGCCGGCCGCTGCGCGCTGCTGGCGCAGGAGCAGGCGCGCGCGGCCGAGGCGCTGGCGGCCAGCGGCGCCCAGATCGCGGCGCTGTCGGCCTCGACGTCGACCCATGCGCGCGAGATCGCCCAGGTCTCCGGGCAGAACCTGCGCGCGGCCGAACAGGCGCTGGCCGAGCTGTCCGAGGTCAAGGAACGGGTCGACCGCATGACCCGCGAAATGGCGGCCTTCACCGACGTGGTGGCGCAGCTGACCGGCCGGGCGCGCTCGGTCGGCGACATCAGCAAGCTCATCAAGGACATCGCCCTGCAGACCCAGCTGCTGGCGCTGAATGCCGGGGTGGAGGCGGCCCGGGCCGGCGACGCCGGGCGTGGCTTCGCCGTGGTGGCCAGCGAGGTCGGCCGGCTGGCCGAGCGGGTCAACGCCGCCACCAGCGACATCGGCCGCCATACCGGCGAGATGCTGGAACTGGTCGACTCGACCCAGCGCCAGACCGGCACCCTGCGCGAGGACGTGGACGCGTCCGGCGCGGTGCTGGACAAGACGCGCCAGGATTTCCAGCATTTCGTGCGGGATTTCGACAGCATGAACCGCCAGGTGGGCGAGGTGGTGCAGGCGATCGGCGAGGTCGACGCCACCAATCACGGCATGAGCCAGGACGTCAGCCGCATCGCCGCGCTGAGCGCCGACGTGCGCGAGCGGGTGGCCAGCATGTCCGGCGAGATCGACCGCATCCGGCGCCAGACCGAGAGCGTGCAGGAGGTGTTGTCGGACATGCGCACCGGCAATACCGCCTTCGACCGCCTGTCCGAGACGCTCGACGCCTTCCGGCTGGCGGCGATCCGGCTGCTCGACCATGCGCGCGAGCGCGGCCTGGACGTGTTCGACCGCCATTACCAGCGGATCGCGGGCAGCGAACCGCCGCGCTACCACACCGCCTATGACCGCAGCATCGACGAGGCGCTGACCCGCCTGCTGGACCGCGTGCTGGAGGCCGTGCCGGGCGGCAGCTATGCGCTGCTGGTGGATGCGCGCGGCTACGCCCCGGCGCACAACAGCCGCTATTCGCACCCGCCCAGCGGCGACCCGGCCCAGGACATCGCCCGGGTGCGGCACAAGCGCATCTTCGACGACCCGGTCGGGGCGCGGCTGGCCGCCAACACCGAAACCCTGCTGTTTCAGACCTATTCCCGTGATACCGGCGAGATCGTCAACGACATCTCCGTGCCCCTGTTCCTGGACGGCGAGCACTGGGGCGCGGTGCGGATCGGGCTCGATTACGTGCGTTTCCAGGCCACCCTGGACGCCGGCGGATCGGCCCGGCCGGTGGTCGCGGCGGCCGGCTGAACCAGACCGATCCGCCAGGCAGGCGGGGCAGGGCGCCCGGTCGCCGGCCCGCCCCGGCCGGCCCGGTCCGGGCGCATCCGGGAATAGCGCCGCTTTCCCCCCGTTTCTTGGCTTATCGCCCAAGGCCCAGGCCTCCTAGAATCTCGGCGGGCAGCTCGTAATCCGTCAATCCGCGAGCCGCAACGACACCGCAGAGCATGGCCGAAGAAAGCGACCTCGAGAAAACCGAAGCCGCCTCTCCCAGGCGCCTGGAAAAGGCGCGCGAGGAGGGGCAGATTGCGCGTTCCCGGGAACTGGGCACGTTCATGATGCTGGCCGCCGGTGTCGCGGCGATCTGGGCCGGCGGTGGCACGATTTATCAGGGACTGAGCGGGGTGCTGCGCAACGGGCTGGCGTTCGACCAGCGCGTGGTCGCCGACCCGGGCGTGATGGTCGAGCAGGCCGTCAACGGCTTCGGCCACGCCCTGATGGTGATTCTGCCGATCTTCGGCCTGCTGGCGGTGATCGCCGTGCTGTCCAGCGTGCTGCTGGGCGGCATCGTCATCTCGGGCAAACCGCTGTCGCCGAATTTCTCCAAGCTCAGCCTGTTCGCCGGCCTCAAGCGCATGTTTTCGTCGCAGACCGTGGTCGAGCTGATCAAGGCGCTGGCCAAGGCCCTGCTGGTGGGCGGCGTGGCGGTCTGGATCATCTGGCGCTACCACGACGACATGCTGGGCCTGATGCACGTGGCGCCGGCCGCCGCCCTGACCAAGGCGCTGAGCCTGGTGGCGATGTGCAGCGCCTTCATCGTCGCCTCGCTGCTGGTGATCGTGCTGCTGGACGTGCCGTGGCAGATCTGGAGCCACCTGAAGAAGCTGCGCATGTCCAAGGAAGACGTACGCCAGGAACACAAGGAAAGCGAAGGCGATCCGCACACCAAGGCCCGCATCCGCCAGCAGCAGCGCCAGGCCGCGCGCCGCCGCATGATGTCCGAGGTGCCCAAGGCCGACGTGGTCGTGACCAACCCGACCCACTACGCCGTGGCGCTGAAGTACGAGGAAGACAAGAACGGCGCGCCGCGCGTGCTGGCCAAGGGCACCGGGCTGGTGGCGGCCAAGATCCGCGAACTGGCCGCCGAGCATCGCATTCCCACATTGGAAGCGCCGCCGCTGGCGCGCGCTTTGTATCAACACGTCGAGCTGGGGCATGAAATCCCGGCCGAGCTATATACCGCGGTCGCGGAAGTGCTGGCGTGGGTTTTCCAGTTGCGCTCGTGGCGCTCGGGATGGGGGGCCGAACCGACGGCGCCCAAGTCCCTGCCCGTGCCGGCCGCGCTGGACCCGCAGGCAAAGACCGCAGCACAAGGAGTCTAAGGAATGAGCGCTCTGCTCACCATGTTGAAAAGCAACGGCGCCGCGCATGCGCGGCTCCTGGCCGGCCCCATCCTGATCGTGATGGTGCTGGGCATGATGGTGTTGCCGCTGCCCACCTTCCTGCTGGACTTGCTGTTCACCTTCAACATCGCGCTGTCGGTGATGATCCTGCTGGTGGCCATGTTCACCCGCAAGCCGCTCGATTTCGCCGCCTTCCCGGCCGTGCTGCTGTTCGCCACGCTGCTGCGCCTGTCGCTGAACGTCGCCTCGACCCGGGTGGTGCTGCTGCACGGCCACACCGGCCCGGACGCCGCGGGCAAGGTGATCGAGGCCTTCGGCCACTTCCTGGTGGGCGGCAACTTCGCCGTCGGCATCATCGTCTTCATCATCCTGACCATCATCAACTTCATCGTCATCACCAAGGGTGCGGGGCGGATCGCCGAAGTCGGCGCGCGCTTCACCCTGGACGCCATGCCCGGCAAGCAGATGGCGATCGACGCCGACCTGAACGCCGGCCTGATCGGCGAGGACGAGGCCCGCAAGCGCCGCGCCGAGGTGTCGCAGGAATCCGACTTCTTCGGCTCGATGGACGGCGCCAGCAAGTTCGTGCGCGGCGACGCCATCGCCGGCCTGCTGATCATGGCGATCAATATCATCGGCGGCCTGATCGTGGGCGTGGCGCAGCACGACATGTCGATGAGCGACTCGGCCCGCGTCTACACGCTGCTGACCATCGGTGACGGCCTGGTGGCGCAGATCCCGGCGCTGGTGATCTCGACCGCCGCCGGCGTGGTGGTGTCGCGTGTGTCGACCGACCAGGACATCGGCCAGCAGATCATCAGCCAGCTGTTCTCCAACCCCAGCGTGATGTTCCTGACCGCTGGCATCATCGGCATCATGGGCCTGATTCCCAACATGCCGCACATCGCCTTCCTGACGCTGGCCGGCGCGCTGGCCTGGGGCGGGTGGGCGATGCTCAAGCGGCGCAAGGCCGCCGAGGTGGCGGCCAGCGAGGCGCCGCAGCAGGCCGTGACGCAGGCGCAGGCCGCGGCGGCCGAAGCCAGCTGGGACGACGTCTCGATGGTGGACCAGCTCGGCCTGGAGGTCGGCTACCGCCTGATCCCGCTGGTCGACCACGCCCAGAACGGCGAACTGCTGCACCGCATCCGCAGCCTGCGCAAGAAATTCGCCCAGGACGTGGGCTTCCTGCCGCCGGTGGTGCACATCCGCGACAACCTGGAACTCAAGCCCAACGACTACCGCATCCTGCTGTCCGGCGTCGAGATCGGCCACGGCGTGGCCATGCCGGGCCAGTGGCTGGCGATCGACCCGGGCGGCGTGACCATGCAGATCAAGGGCACGCCCACCACCGACCCGGCCTTCGGCCTGCCGGCGCTGTGGATCGACGGCAGCCTGCGCGACCAGGCCCAGGTGGTCGGTTACACCGTAGTGGATGCCGGCACCGTGGTGGCCACCCACCTGAACCACCTGATGCACCGCCACGGCTCCAACCTGCTGGGCCGCCAGGAAGTGCAGCAGCTGCTGGACCGCATCGGCCGCGACGCGCCCAAGCTGGTCGAGGACCTGGTGCCCAAGACGCTGTCGCTCACGGCGCTGCAGAAGGTGCTGCAGGGCCTCTTGGCCGAGGAAGTGCCGATCCGCGACATGCGCACCATCATCGACACCCTGTCCGAGCATGGCCCGCGCCTGGCGGCGCTGGCGGCCGGCACGGGCGGCCAGCCCGACATCAACGAGCTGATCGCGTTGACGCGCCGCTCGCTCGGCCGCGCCATCACCCAGCAATGGTTCCCGGGCGAGGGCGAACTGCGCGTGATCGGGCTGGACGTCAAGCTCGAACGCGTGCTGTCGCAGGCGCTGACCACCAGCGGCGGCCTGGAGCCGGGCCTGGCGGACACCCTGCTGCGCGAAACCCAGGCGGCGGTCGAGCGCCAGGAATCGCAGGGCAACGCGCCGGTGCTGCTGGTGTCGCCGGTGCTGCGCGCGCCGTTGTCACGCTTCCTGCGCCACCACCTGCCGCAGCTGGGTGTGTTGTCGAATACGGAAATTCCGGATGAGCGCATGGTCCGCGTGACGGCGCTCATCGGCGGAGGTAATGGTCAATGAAAATAAGCCGCTTCTTCGGCGCCAACAGCCGTGACGTCATGCGCCAGGTGCGCCAGGTGCTGGGTCCTGACGCGCTGATCGTGTCGAACCGCAGCGTGGATGGCGGCATCGAGGTGCTGGCCACGGTGGACGGCGCGTTCGACGACGCGTCGCCGCAGGCGCAGACGCCGACGCCGCAGGGGTATGCCGCGCCCGCCAACCTGGCGCCGCCTCCCGGCTATGGCGCCACGCCGGCCACGGCCTCGCAACCGCCTTATGGCGCGCAGTCCGGTTATGGCGCGCCGGCCGCCGCCGCCGCGCCGCAACCCGCCTATGGCGCGGCGCCGAGCGCCTCGCAACCGGCCTACGGTGCGCCGCCAGCGTCCGTCGCCGCGCCGCGACCGGCCCAGGTCGCGCAGCCGGTTCCTGTCGCCGCGCCCCAGCCTGCCTACGGTGCGCCGCCGGCGTCCGTCGCCGCTGCGCAGCCCGCCTACGCGGTGCCGTCGCGTTCGATCGCCGCCTACCAGTCGACCTACGCCGCGCAGTCTCTGCCCGAGCCGGAGGTGTCGCCCGAACCCGTCGCGCGTCAGGCGCCGCCCGCCCTGGCGCCGGCGCCGGTCGCCGCGCCGCCCGCCGTGACGGCGGAAGCGGCCGCGCCCGCGGTGATGGCGCCCGCCGCGCCGGTGCGGATGGAAATGCCGGCCTTGCCGCCTGCGCGAGAGATGCCGCCCATGGCGCCGTCGCCCATGGCGCGCATGCCCGATGCGCCGCTGCGCAATGGTCCGGGGATGCCGCCCGCGGCGCTGCCCGGCGACGCCGCGGCGGGCTTGCAGGACGCCATCAGCGCCTTGCGCGGCGCGCTCGAAAGCCGCATGGACGGCTTGCTGTGGGGCGGACGCCAGGGACCCGGCCGCGAGCCGGCGGGCGCCGCCTTGTTCCGCAGCCTGCTGGACGCCGGTTTCAGCACCAAGCTGGTCCGCGCGCTGGTCGAGCGCATGCCGCAAGGCATGAGCGCCGAATCCGCGCTGGCCTGGGCCCGCAATGAACTGGTCACGCACCTGCCGGTGCTGGGCTCGGAAGATGAATTCCTGGGCGGCGGCGTGTATGCGCTGGTCGGCCCGACCGGCGTCGGCAAGACCACCACGCTGGCCAAGCTGGCGGCGCGCTGCGTCGCCCGCGAAGGCCGCGAGCAGGTGGCGATGCTGACCACCGACAATTTCCGGATCGGGGCGCTCGAGCAGCTGCAGATCTATGGCCGCCTGATGGGCGTGCCTGCGCACTCGGTGCGCGATGCCGGCGAGTTGCGCCGCATCCTGGCCGAGCTGGGCAATCGCAAGATCGTGCTGATCGACACCACCGGCATCAGCCAGCGCGACCGCCAGGTGGCCGAGCAGGCCGCGATGCTGTGCAACGCTGGCAAGCCGGTGCGCCGCCTGCTGGTGCTCAACGCCGCCAGCCAGGGCGACACGCTGGACGAAGTCGCCCACGCCTATCGCAACGGCGTCGGCGAGGACGTGGCAGGCTGCATCATCACCAAGCTCGACGAGGCCTCGCGCCTGGGCGCGGCGCTGGACACGGCGATCCGCCACCGGCTGCCGATCCATTATTCGTCGATCGGCCAGAAGGTGCCGGAGCACCTGGAGCTGGCGCGCGCCGATGCGCTCATCGACCGCGCCTTCGCCATGGTCGAGCGCGCCCGCGCCCTGTATTCGCCCAGCGAGGCCGACATGGCGTCGCTGTGGTCGACGCCGCGCGAAACCGAGACGACCGTCGATCCCGCCCGCCGCCGCCAGTTGCTGGCTTCGGCGATCCTGCGTCCGCAGGGCGGCGCCGGCACGATCGAGGCCGCGCAGAACCTGGATGACACCCTGGGCTGGCTCGACAGCGACCCGGCCTGCGTGCAGGCCCGCGCCTCGTGGCGCGAGTATGTCAGCGACGGCGCGGGTTCGAGCCTCGCGGCGCTGGGCGAAACGCCCCTGGCGATGGTGCGGCGCGAATTCTCCACCGCCTGCAGCCGCAACCTGCTGGTCATGCACGGCAAGACCAGCATGAAGGGCGAGGCCTTGCCCGGCGGCACGCTGCTCAGCGCGGTGCTGATGAGCGACCGCGGCGCAGCCCTGGCGGCGCCGGCGCAACAGCTGGTGCTGCCGCACGGCATGCTGTCGTCGTTCGCGCCGGCCGCCGCCGCGCAGCCGGACACGGCGGTGGCCCTGGAAGCGCGGGTGCGCTGGCTGAACGAGCAACTGGCCCAGGTGCCGGCCGTGCACATGCTGGAAGCCGGCACTTCGGCGCTGTGGCAGAGCCTGAGCGAGCAGGGCGTGTCGTGGGTGGCGCGCAGCCCGGGCGGCATGCGCGTGATCCAGGATGAATGCCCGACCAACCTGAACGCGGTGGGCAAGAGCGTCGGCTACCTGCCGGTGGGCCAGCCGGGCGACATGCCCGGCCTGCGCGCCGTGCCCGGCGCCCGGCCGGCGCCGTTGGCGCTGTGGGCCTCGGGCACCGAGATCGGCTTGCCGGGCCGCGGCGACGAGACCCGCTTCCGGCTGGTGTGCGCCCGCCTGATCGATACCGCCAGCGGCGAAGTGGCCGGCCAGTTGTTCGGCCTGACCAACCTGGCCGCGGGCCAGGCGGACGCCGCCACGGTGGCGCGCTGGCTGGTGCTGCAGGAAGAGGCGCGAGCCGGGTTCCGCTACATGGCCAATGCCTGGCAGGCGCTGCCCGCGGTCGACGGCTCGCATACGCTGGCGCGGCAGTCGCTCATGGCCGGCCAGCTGGGCGCGGCCTGCTGGCAGCTGGCGCATGCGTCGGCGGCGGACGGCGTGCGCGCTACGCTGGCTGGCGTCGTCAGCCCGGAGCGCAAGCTGTCCGGACGCCTGCTGCCGGTGGCGCTGCTGAAGATGTTCGCCATGCTGGAAATGGCCGGCGGCGTCTAGCGCGCCCCGACTCGGGACGGCCGCATGGCCGCCAAGACAAACAGCCCGCGAAAGCGGGCTGTTTGTCTTGGGGCGTCGGGATCCGGCTCAGCCGGCGACGATGGGCTTGCGGCCCGGCGTGGCGCGGGCGCCGCGGCCCTGGGCGTCGTAGGTCGAGGTGCCGCCCAGGCCGCCGATCTGGCGCAGGGCGTCCAGCGATTGCTGGGTATAGCGCAGGTGCACGTCGATCAGGGCGCCGTTGCGCATGTTGATTTCGTTGGCCGACGCCGACTTGGCCAGCAGGGCCTGCCAGACGTCGGACAGTTGCGGGTGCTGCACGGCGGCCTGCTCGGTGCCGGCGTGGCCGGCGGGCAGGCCGATTTCGGCCAGCAGGCCGTCGCGGGTGTGGCTGAGGTCGACCAGCTGCTGGGCGATATTGCCCTTGCGCTCGGTGATGTCATGCAGCGCGTCGACGTTGCCCGGCCCGACCAGCACTTTGGTTTCTTCTTCCAGGATGGAGGAAAACTCGGTGATCAGGGCATCTTCCTGCTTCATGCAGGCTTGCAGGGACTCGACAGGGCTCATGGTCATACTCGGGCGGACGGGTCGAAAAAACGGCGATCTTGCAAAAACGCTATTACTTCAGCAGGTCGCGGGCGCTGGCGATCAGGCCATCGGCGATGCGGCTGGTGTCGATCTTGAGCTGGCCCGAGGCGATGGCGGCGCGAATCGCGGCGACGCGCTCGACGTTGATGTCGTTCGAGCCGTCCTGCAGGGCCAGCATCTTGCGCGAGGCCGAGCTCAGCGCGACCTGCGAGCTGCTGGCGCCGCTGCCGCTGCCGGCGCCGTAGGCCTGGGCGACCGCGGACTCGGCGCGAGGGCTGACCGCATCTGCCGAGATGGGCCGGTTGGTTGTCGAATTGATTTTCAAGGTTTTCTCCGCAGGGCGTCCTGGGTCGGTTTGCGACGGCTCCGCCTACTTATGTCTCTGTAACGACAGGGTCGGAAGGAACTTTAGGGCAGGAGGGCGCTTGCCGCAACGCGATATGTAACATTGACTAAAGTTGTATTTCGACCAGGCCTGCGTTGCGCACCACGCCGCTGACCACCTGTCCGCTGGCGGTGCGGACCTGGACCGTGGCGCCCGGCGCCGCGTTGTCCAGGGCCTGCCCCTCGCTGCTGACCACGAAACCCTTGCCGCGGGCGTTGATCCGGACGTTCGAGCCGCGCACCACCGACTGGGCGTTGCGCAGGGCGGCGCCCTTGACCGGCTGGCCGGCGTTGATCCGGTAGGCCGCCGTCATGCCGACCACCGTGTCGGGATTGGTGATGACGCCCGGGGGCAGGGCCACCAGGTCGCCGTCGCGCGGCGCCAGGTCGGCGGGCGTCAGGGCCTGGCCAGCGGCGATCATGCGCGAAGCGACGTAGTAGTAGCCCGGCACGCTGACCGTGGCCTGCACGTAGGTGGTCCAGGGCTTGGGCGCATTGCAGCGCACGCCGACCGTCATGCGCGAGCGCAGCTTCATGCCCGAGGGCATAAATGGGGACATGGCATCGCAGGGCGCCAGGCGGTCCGCCCGCGGCGGATCGATGGCCACCGATGCCTGGCCGGGCAGGGCGGCCAGTTGTTCCAGCAAATAGGTCTGCGCGGCGATGATGATCGCCTCCGGCGCCTGGACGGCGGCGTCCTGCGCCTGGGCCGTCGGGGCCAGCAGCAGGGCGGCCAGGCAGGCGGCGCGCGCGCGGAGCTTTGCGGGGAATTTCATCATGTCCGAATTGTAGAAGCCCGCGCGGCTTGGCAATACGTGAATTGGATGAGAAATGACGGGTTATTTGGCTGATTGTGTTGAGGCACCCGCTTCTATGATGCCGTCATCCAATGGGATAACGGTGCGTCCGCTGTCCCGGGTTTCATCCGTATTCAAGGCGACCCGATGCTAGACCGGCTTAATGAAGATTTCCGCTTCTTCCAGCAGTCCCTGGGACTGCGCGCGCAGCGCCAGGAAGTGCTGTCCTCGAACATCGCCAATGCCGACACGCCCAACTACAAGGCGCGTGACTTCGATTTCAAGACGGCGATGCAGAACGCCATGGAAGGCACCAAGCGCCTGCCGGATACCTCGCTGACCCTGACGTCGGCGCGCCACATCCCGGCCAAGGCCGTGTCGCAGGGGCCGACCGATCTGCTGTACCGCCTGCCGTACCAGCCCAGCATGGACGGCAACACGGTCGACATGGACATCGAACGGGTCCAGTTCGCCGACAACACCTTGCACTACCAGAGCACGATGCAGCTGCTGTCGGGTCGCATCCGGACCATGATGGCCGCCATCCAGGATTGATTTTCATAGGGAACCGCAGGCAATGTCCTTGTTGAGCATTTTCGATATCGCCGGTTCGGCGCTGAGCGCGCAGTCACAGCGCATGAACGTGGCGGCCAGCAACATGGCCAACGCCGACAGCGTGGTCGGTCCCGACGGCCAGCCGTACCGGGCCCGCCAGGTGGTGTTCCAGGTCAACCCGCCGGCCGGCCAGACGCAGGGCCGCGAGATCGGCGGCGTGCGCGTGGCCGGCGTGGTGGTGGACCAGTCCCCCCTCAAGCAGGTCTACGACCCCAAGCATCCGATGGCCGACGCGCAGGGCTACGTCAGCATGCCCAACGTCGATCCGATCGCGGAAACCGTCAACATGATCGCGGCGTCGCGTTCGTATCAGGCCAACGTCGAGGTGCTGAACACCGCCAAGAGTCTGATGCAGAAAACCCTCACCATCGGCCAATCCTGATCCGTCTGATTCCGCGCGCCGCGCCGCCCGCGCGGAAGTCTTTGAAGAAGTGAACCCATGACCACCGTTGACCAATCCACCAGCAAGACCGGCCTGGGCCTGGCGCAAAGCGGCGCCAACGGCTCCAGCACCGCCCAGGGCCTGCAGGACCAGTTCCTGAAGCTGCTGGTCACGCAGCTCAAGAACCAGGATCCGCTGAACCCGATGCAGAACGCCGAGCTGACCTCGCAGCTGGCGCAGATCTCCACCGTGGAAGGCATCACCAACCTCAAGAACACCATGCTGGCCATCAGCGGCCAGATCGACGTGTCGCAATCCATGAACGCGGTCGCGATGATCGGCAAGGGTGTGCTGGTGCCCGGTTCGGCCGTCAAGGTCGGCGTGGACGCCGCGAACCCCTCCGAACGCGTGGTCACGCCCTACGGCATCGACCTGCAGAAGGACGCCGCCAAGGTCCAGGTGCGCATTTCCGACGCCAACGGTCAGGTCGTGCGCACCATCGAGCTGGGCGAGCAGAAGGCCGGCGTGTACACGCTGGACTGGGACGGCAAGAACGACGCCGGCGTGGCAATGGATGCGGGCGCCTACACCGTGTCCGTCCTGGCCACGGATGGCGATGACAAGAAGGTGGCCGCCGAAGTGCTGAAGTACGGCAAGGTCAAGAGCGTGGCCTACTCCACCAACGGCCTGCGCCTGGATATGGGCCTGGATGGCCAGACCAGCATGCTGGATGTGCGCAAGGTGATCGGCTGAGGCCAGCCGGTTTGATTATCAGCCGGCGCCACGGCGGCGGTTTCCCCTTTAAAGATTAGCGAGAGAAAACATGGGTTTCGGACAAGGATTGAGCGGCCTGAACGCCGCGGCGCAGAACCTGGACGTCATCGGCAACAACATCGCCAACTCGGGCACCGTCGGCTTCAAGTCGTCGACCGCGTCGTTCGCGGACGTCTACGCCAGCTCGCGCGTCGGCCTGGGCACCAAGGTGTCGGCGATCACCCAGCGCTTCACGGTGGGCACGGTCAACGGCGGCGGCGGCGAATATGACATCGCCATCGATGGCGCCAAGGGCATGTTCCGCGTCACCGACCAGAGCGGCGCCGTGATGTACACCCGCAACGGCGAGTTCCTGGTCGACAAGAACAACTTCATCGTCAACGCGCAGGGCTATCGCCTGACCGGCTACCCCAACGGCGGCATCGGCGCCAACCCGGTCGAACTGCAGCTGCCCACCGCCAACGTGGCGCCCAAGGCCACCTCGACCGCCACCACCGTGGCCAACCTGGACGCCAACGCCAAGGTCATCTACCAGGTCGACACCGTGACGTCGCCGGCCGTGCCCGGCTCCGTGACGTTGGGCGGCACCGCCTACACCTTCACCAAGGCGCCTGGCGGCGCGATCACCTGGGCGCCGGGCAACCCGCCGGCCAACACCTACGGCACCGCGCCCAATACCGTCACCATCGACGGCACCGGCCAGGTCACCGCCGGCAACCTGAACGTCATCCCCGGTTTCGTCGACTTCACCGCCGCCGTGACCGAAGTCGGCAAGCCGTTCGACCCCAAGGTCCCCGGCAGCTACACCAACGCCTCGCCCATGACGGTCTACGACTCGCTGGGCAACTCGCACCAGGTGATGCAGTACTTTGCCAAGCGCGCCGCCGACGCCGCCGGCAACAGCGTCTACGACGTCTACTACACCATCGACGGCCAGGCCATGGCGCCGACCACCCAGGCGGGCGGCGTGTGGGGCAATCCGACCCAGTTCACGTTCAACAAGGCCGGCGTGATGACCAGCGCCGCCACGGTCAACCTGTCGTTCGCGACGCCGGGCGGCGGCACCACCCCGGCCGATCCGATGGCGATCGCCGTGAACTACGCCGGCACCACGCAGTACGGCAGCGCCTACGCGCTCAAGTCCCAGCCGGACGGCTACTCCTCGGGCGAGTTCCGCGGCATCAACATCAGCGCCGACGGCAGCCTGGTGGCCAGCTACACCAACGGCGAAACCTCGATCGTCGGCACCATCGTGCTGGCCGACTTCGCCAACCTGCAGGGCCTGCAGCCGGTGGGCAACAACGCCTGGAAGGAAACCGCTTCGTCGGGCCAGCCGATCCTGGGCCAGCCGGGCAACAACGGCATGTCCAAGGTGGTGGGTCAGGCGACCGAAGCCTCGAACGTGGACATGAGCAAGGAGCTGGTCAACATGATCATCGCCCAGCGCACCTACCAGGCCAACTCGCAGACCATCAAGACCCAGGACGAAATCATGCAAGTCCTGATGAACCTGAAGTAATGGCTGACGGGCACGCGACGACACCGACGGAATAGGCAATGGATCGAATCATCTACACCGCCATGAATGGCGCAGCGCGGATCACGGAGCATCAGGCCGCGCTCTCCAACAACATGGCCAACGTGAACACGCCGGGCTTTCGCGAGCAGATCGCGTTGTACCGGTCGGTTCCGGTGAACGACGGCGTTAGCCTGCCGACGCGTGTTTCGACGGTGGCGTCGACGCCCCGCAACAACTTCGAGATGGGCAACATGCAGACCACGGGCCGCGACCTGGACGTGGCCCTGGCCAGCTCCAACGGCTGGATCGCGGTGCAGACCCCGCAAGGCGAGGCCTACACCCGCGCCGGCAGCCTGCAGGTGGGCGTGAACGGCCTGCTGCAGACCTCGCTGGGCCAGCCCGTGATGTCCGACCAGAACGGCATCATCGACGTGCCCGACCAGGCGGCGCTGACGATCACCTCGGACGGCACCATCACCGCCATTGGCGCCGGCGATGCCCCGAACAACATCCTGAACCTGGGCCGCATCAAGCTCGCCAACCCGCCGGAAGCGCAACTGGTGCACGGCGACGACGGCGTCTTCCGCCTGGCGCCGGTCAATGGCCAGCCGGCGCCGCCGGCCCCCGCCGACCCCAGCCTGCGGGTGCTGTCCGGCGTGCTGGAAGGCAGCAATACCAATCCGATGGCGGCGATGGTGGGCATGATCGAGAACGCCCGCCGCTTCGAGCAGCAGATGCAGGTGGTGCAGCAGGCGGATCGCAACGCCGAGCGCGCCAACGGCATCCTCTCGGTTTCCTGATCCGGTCAGCCGATCCGAACCAAATAATTTTCGCGCGCGGCCGGGCCGCCGCACCAGGAGTACTTCATCATGATGCGTTCGCTGTGGATTGCCAAGACGGGCCTGGAAGGTCAACAGACCTCGATGGACGTGATTTCCAACAACTTGGCCAACGTCTCGACCAACGGCTTCAAGCGCGGCCGCGCCGTGTTCCAGGATCTGATGTACCAGACCCTGCGCCAGCCCGGCGCCCAGGTCGGCGACGCCACGCAGCTGCCGTCGGGCCTGCAGCTGGGCACCGGCGCCCGCGTGGCCGCCACCGAGCGCATCCACACCACCGGCGGCCTGAACAACACCGGCGGCGAACTGGACGTGGCGATCAACGGCCGCGGCTTCCTGCAGGTCGAACTGCCCGACGGCACCCAGGCCTACACCCGTGACGGCGCGCTGCAGCGCGACCAGAACGGCCAGCTGACCACGGTCAGCGGCTACGTGATCCAGCCGCCGATGAACGTGCCGGACAACGCCCTGTCGATCTCCATCGGCAAGGACGGCATCGTCTCGGTGACGCAGCCCGGCGCGGCCGGCGTCAACGTGCAGATCGGCCAGCTGCAGATCGCCACCTTCATCAACCCGACCGGCCTGCAGAGCGTCGGCGAGAACCTGTACCTGGAAACCGACGCCTCCGGCCCGGCCAACCTGCTGCAGCCCGGCGTCGACGGCGCCGGCACGTTCATGCAGAACTACGTCGAAACCTCCAACGTGAACGTGGCCGAGGAACTGGTCAACATGATCACGACCCAGCGCGCTTACGAAATGAACAGCAAAGCCGCCAAGACCTCGGACGAAATGCTGGCCCGCCTGACCCAACTGTGATGCCTATGTCGTCTGTCCTGCGTCTGGTTTCGAGTGCGGCCCTGGCGTTGCTGGTGGCCGGTTGCGCCATGATTCCGCCCGAGCCCATCGTGACCGGGCCGACGACGGCCGCGCCGCCGGCGCCGCCGATGCCGACGGCGCAGCCCACCGGCTCGATCTACCAGCCCACGACGTACGGCAACTATCCGCTGTTCGAGGACCGCCGGCCGCGCAACGTCGGCGACATCGTCACCATCGTCCTGAACGAGAAGACCAACGCCTCCAAGAACGTCGCGACCAACACCAACCGCAGCGGCAACGCCAGCCTGGGCATCGCCGCCGCGCCGTCGTTCATGGACAGCTGGGCCAACGCCAACCTGAACACCGACGCCAAGGGCGGCAACGTGTCGCAGGGCAAGGGCGACAGTACGGCCAACAACGCCTTCACCGGCACCATCACCACCACGGTGGTGGGCGTGATGTCCAACGGCAACCTGCAAGTGGCCGGCGAGAAGCAGATCGCCATCAACCGGGGCAGCGAATACGTGCGCTTCTCGGGCGTGGTCGATCCGCGCTCGATCACCGGCACGAACACCGTGTCGTCCACCCAGGTGGCCGACGCCCGCATCGAATACCGCAGCAAGGGCGTCATGGACGAGGTCCAGACCATGGGCTGGCTGCAACGCTTCTTCCTGATCGCTTCGCCGTTCTGACCATGAAACAACCCACTCCGATTTCCGCCCTGCTGTCCCTGCTGGCGCGCGTCTGTGTCGCGGCGGGGCTGCTGGCCGGCGCCTCGGCGGCGCATGCCGAGCGGCTCAAGGACCTGGCCTCCATTCAGGGGGTGCGCGGCAACCAGCTGATCGGTTATGGCCTGGTGGTGGGGCTGGACGGCAGCGGCGACCAGGTGCGCCAGACGCCGTTCACGCAGCAGAGCCTGACCAACATGCTGTCGCAGCTGGGCATCACCGTGCCCGCCGGCAGCAACATGCAGCTCAAGAACGTGGCGGCGGTCATGGTCACCACGACCCTGCCGGCGTTCGCCCGTCCGGGCCAGACGCTCGACGTGGTGGTGTCCTCGATGGGCAACGCCAAGAGCCTGCGCGGCGGCACGCTGCTGATGACGCCCCTCAAGGGCGCCGACAGCCAGGTCTATGCGATCGCCCAGGGCAACATCCTGGTCGGCGGCGCGGGCGCCTCGGCCGGCGGTTCCAGCGTGCAGATCAACCAGCTCAACGGCGGCCGCATCAGCGCCGGCGCGATCGTCGAGCGCGGGGTGCCGACCACCTTCGCGCGTGACGGTTACATCTACCTGGAAATGAACAACACCGACTTCGGCACCGCCCAGAACGTGGTGGCGGCGCTGAACCGCAAGTTCGGGCAGGGCACGGCCACGGCGCTGGACGGCCGCGTGGTGCAGGTGCGCAGCCCCATGGAACAATCGGCGCAGGCGCGCTTCCTGTCGCAGGTCGAGGACCTGCAGGTGGCGCGCGCCCCGACCGTGGCCAAGGTCATCATCAACGCCCGCACCGGCTCGGTGGTCATGAACCGCACGGTCATGATCGAGGAAGCCGCCGTGGCGCACGGCAACCTGTCGGTCATCATCAACCGCCAGAACCAGGTGTCGCAGCCGGATACGCCGTTCACCGAAGGGCAGACGGTGGTGGTGCCCAACACCCAGATCGAAGTGCGCCAGGAAAACGGCTCGCTGCAGCGCGTGAGCACCAGCGCCAACCTGGCTGACGTGGTCAAGGGCCTGAACGCCCTGGGCGCCACGCCGCAGGACCTGCTGGCGATCCTGCAGGCCATGAAGAGCGCCGGCGCCCTGCGCGCCGAGCTGGAAATCATCTGACCGCCATGGGTTACACCAACACTTCCGCGTCCCTGGGCAGTCGCCAGGATTCCGTGTTCGACATGGGTCGCCTGTCGGACCTGAAGCGCGACGTGACCAAGGACCCGGCCAATCCCGGCACCGAACAGCAGAAGCAGGTGGCCAAGCAGTTCGAGGCCCTGTTCCTGCAGATGATGCTCAAGCGCATGCGCGAGGCGACGCCCAAGGAAGGGCTGTTCGACTCGCAGCAGACCCAGATGCTGCAATCCATGGCCGACGAGCAGCTGGCGCTGCACCTGGCCACGCCCGGCATCGGCCTGTCGCAGTCGATCCTGGCGCAGATGCAGCAGGGCAAGCCCGGCGACCTGCCGGCCGAGGCCGTGCAACGCCTGGGGCAGGGCACCGACCTGGATTTCCAGACCGGAGGCTCGCGCCAGGTGTCGGCGCTGATGGATGTGATGCGCAACAACCGCGCCAGCGACCGGGCCCTGGCCGCGGCCGAGGGCGCGCCCGAGCACGTCATCAATTTCGTGTCGAAGATGTCGCGCGCGGCCACCCTGGCCTCGCAGCAGAGCGGCGTGCCGGCCCGCCTCATCATGGGCCAGGCGGCCCTGGAGTCCGGCTGGGGCCAGCGCGAGATCAAGCACGAGGACGGTCGCACCAGCTACAACCTGTTCGGCATCAAGGCGGGCCCCAGCTGGAAGGGCAAGGTCGTCAATGTGCTGACCACCGAATACGAAGACGGCGTCGCGAAAAAGGTGACGCAACCTTTCCGGGCCTATTCGTCCTACGAGGAATCGTTCGCCGACTACGCCCGCCTGATCGGCACCAGTCCGCGCTATGAGAGCGTGACCCAGGCGCGCAACGAGATCGAGGCCGCCCGCCGCATCCAGAGTTCCGGCTACGCCACCGATCCGCAGTACGCGCAGAAATTGATCGGCGTCATGAGCCAGCTGCGCGGCGCCGCCGCCAAGGTCGATATTTCGCGTCAGATGTTGGAAGGACTCTAAATTTGGACTACCTGCTGCCGTTAATCGGGTATCCAGAAATATCAGTCGCGGTTACATACGGGGCATTGTCAGCATGAATCTGTACAAATTGGCATTGGGCGGGCTGAACGCGTCCCAGGCGGGCCTGGCGACCACCGGCCACAACATCAACAATGCCACCACGGTCGGTTACAACCGTCAGCGCGTCATGATCTCGACCGCCGGCGCCCAGGCGACCAGCAATGGCTTCATCGGCCGCGGCGTCCAGGTGGACACCGTGGTGCGCAGCTACGACAGCTTCCTGTACAAGCAGCTGGTCGGCGCGCAAGGCAGCAGCGCCCAGCTGCAGACCCAGTTCGACCAGATCTCCCAGGTCAACAACCTGTTCGCCGACCGCACCGTGGGCATCGCCCCGGGCCTGTCGAACTTCTTCACCAGCATGAATACCGTGGCCAGCAAGCCGGCCGATCCGGCCGCGCGCCAGGACTTGCTGGGCAAGGCCAACAGCCTGACCACCCAGATCCGCTCGGCCTACCAGGAAATGCAGAACCAGCGCCTGGGCCTGAACACGCAGATCTCGACCACCGTCGACCAGGTCAACAGCTACCTGACCCGCATCGACGACCTGAACAACCAGATTTCCACCGCCCGCGCCAAGGCTGGCGGCAATCCGCCCAACGACCTGCTGGACCAGCGCGACCAGGCCGTGTCGGAACTGAACCAGCTCGTCGGCATCACGACCTACGAGCAGGGCGACAAGCTCAACATCTCGCTGGCCTCGGGCGGCCAGGCGCTGCTGTCGGGCAACACCATCTATCCGCTGCAGGCCGTGGCGTCGTCCAAGGACGTCAGCCGCACCGTCATCGCCTACACGCTGCCGGCCGGTTCGGGTGGCAAGACCGTGTCGGTCGAGCTGAACGACGCCGACGTCACCGGCGGCAAGCTGGGCGGCCTGCTGCAGTTCCGCGCCTCGTCGCTGGACGTCATGCAGGCCCAGCTGGGCCAGATGGCCGTCGGCCTGGCGATGTCGTTCAACGAGCAGCACCGCCAGGGCCTGGACACCGCCGGCAACCCGGGCACGGACTTCTTCAGCATCGGCAAGCCACAGGGCGTGCCGAACGCCGCCAACAAGAGCGGCGCGCAGATCAGCGGCACGTTCACCGACGTGAACAACATCAACGCCAAAGACTACGAAATCAGCTTCGACGGCGCCAACTACCGCGTGACGCGCGTGCCGGAAGGCACCCAGGTGTACAACGGCCCGGCCACCGGCACGCCGCCCACCGCCACGCTGGACCTGAGCGCTGAAATGGGCGTCACGCTGACGATCGACTCGCCGCCGCAAGCCGGCGACAAGTGGTCGCTGTCGCCCACGCGCGATGCCGCCCGCGACATCAACGTGCTGATCACCGATCCGGAAAAGATCGCCGCGGCCGATGCGGCCGGCGGCGACGCCAACGGCAAGAACGCGCTGGCGCTGGCGCAACTGCAGACCAAGAAGGTGCTGGGCCACGGCACGATGAGCATCAACGAGATGTTCTCGCAGGTGGTCAACACCGTCGGCGTGCAGACCGCGCAGATCAAGTCGGCCAACACTGCCCAGTCCAACCTCGTCGCCCAGAAGCTCGAGGCCCAGCAGGCGGTGTCGGGCGTCAACCTGAACGAAGAATACGTGAGCCTGTCGCTGTACCAGGAGCAATACCAGGCCAGCGCCCGCATCATCGACGTCGCCAGCACGCTGTTCGATACGCTGCTGGGCCTGCGCGGCTGATCGGATCGTTGACATCGTGACCCATCAAGACAAATTCGGAGTATCCCCATGCGCCTGAGCACCTCCATGATGTACTCGAACGGACTCAAGGGCGTCCTCGCTCAGGAATCCGACATGAACCGCCTGGTCGAACAGGTGGGCAGCGGCAAGAAGTTCCTGACGCCGGCGGATGATCCGCTGGCCGCCTCGTTGTCGATCAACGTGGCGCAGACGCAGAGCATGAACGCGACGTACCAGCTCAATCGCAACACGGCCAAGACCAACCTGTCCCAGGAAAACAACGTCCTGGATTCGATCACGACGGCGCTGGCCGACGTGCGCACCCGCGTGGTGCAGGCCGGTAACGGCACCTTCGCCGACAGCGATCGCCAGGCCTTGTCCACCGCGCTGAAGAATGCCCGCGACGCATTGCTGGGCCTGGCCAACAGCACCGATGGCAATGGCCAGTACCTGTTCTCCGGCTACCAGGGCGGCGTCATCCCCTACGCCCAGGACGCCACCGGCAAGATCGTCTACAGCGGCGCCACCGGCGAACGCACGGTGCAGGTCGACCAGTCTCGCCAGATGTCCACCAGCGACATCGGCAGCGACATCTTCAATCGCGCCAATCCGGGTTCGCAGGCCTACGTCAGCACGGCCGCCGCGCACAACACCGGCACCGCGCAGTTCGGCACCGTGTCGGTGACGCCGGGCAGCCCCAACATCGGCAAGAATTTCAGCCTGCAGTTCGAGTCGGATCCGGCCACGGGCAACATGGGCTACCGCGTCATCACGACCGATCCCAACGCCAATCCGCCGGTGCCGCCCGTCATCACGCCCACGCCGCCCGCCGCCCCGACCGCGTACACGCCGGATGCATCGATCGATTTCGGCGGTGTCTCGGTCGTGGTCAAGGGGACGCCGCAGAACGGCGACGTGATCGACGTGCAAAGCGTGCAGTCGGCCAACGTCGACATATTCAACACCCTGGACAGCCTCATCAAGACGCTGGACTCGCCGATCGCCGGCGACCCCGTGGCGCTGGCCAAGCTGAACAACGAACTGGCCTCCGCCAACAAGAAGCTGTCGACCAACTACGACAACGTGCAAACGGTGGCCGCGTCGGTCGGCGCCCGCATGAACGAACTGGAGGCGCTGGACGCCACCGGCACCCAGAAGGGCCTGTCGTACTCGAAGTCGCTGTCGGACCTCGAAGACCTCGACTACTACTCGGGCGCCAGCCAGCTGGCATTGCGCCAGGTGGCCCTGCAGGCGGCGTCGGCGGCCTTCATGACGATCCAGGGATCGAGTCTTTTCAGCCGCAAATAATGCGGTGAGTCCATAGGCCGTGCCCGATGGCGGGCGCGGCATGTTGCGCCCTTGCGGACGCTTCCGGTGACATGCCGGAGCGTCCGTGTGTGCGTACAGGGTAGGAATTTTGTCGTTTCACCACGCTTAACGCTCGGATATTTCATGCTTGTCAATTTGAAAGTTCGCACCTGCATCATCCTGGTGCTGTTGCTCTTCACGGGTGCCATGTTCGTATCCAATGGCGTGGCCTGGATGGGATTGAATTCCAGCAACGACAAGCTGGAGCAGATCAATACCGCATACTCCGATCAGGCCGTGCCGCTGAACCGCGCCTACACCGTGTTCCTGCGCGCCCGCCTGTTGCTGTCCACCTCGCTGATGGACATGCAGCAGGGCAAGACGGAACAGGCCTCGGCGCAAGCCAAGCGCTCCGATGCCTTGATGCAGGACGCCTTCAAGATGATGGACGCCTTCCGCAAGACGCCCAAGCTTGCTGGCACGGAAGGGCTGATCCAGGCGGTTGACGCCGCGCTCAAGGAATACGACGGCGTGCTCAAGGGCCAGTCGGCCGCGCTGGCCAACATGGCCATCCAGGACTACCTGAACCTGAACGACAGGGCCAGCGACGTCAACACGAAGTTCCGCGAGGCGGTCGACGCCTACCTGAACTTCATCGACAAGCGCACCGACGAATTGGCGGCGATGGCGGAGACGGATCACAATGTCTCGCGCAGCGTCACCATCGCCTTGCTGGCGATCGCGCTGGTGCTCGCCATCGGCTGTTGGATTTTCATCAACCGCACCGTGTTGCGCCCGCTGCATGAAGCCGGCGATCACTTCGAGAAGATCTCGGGCGGCGATTTCACCGGCCGCATCGACGTGCGTAGCACCAATGAGATCGGCCAACTGTTCGGCGCCGTCAAGCGCATGCAGGAAAGCCTGACCCGCACGGTGGCCACTGTGCGTCGCGGCGTCGATGAAATCAACGTCGGCTCGCGCGAGATCTCGGCCGGCAACACGGACCTGTCCAGCCGCACCGAGCAGCAGGCGGCCTCGCTGGAAGAGACCGCGGCCTCGATGGAGCAACTGGCCTCGACCGTCAAGCAGAACGCCGACAACGCACGCCAGGCCAACCAGTTGGCGGCCAGCGCGTCGGATGTGGCTGAGCGCGGCGGTTCCGCCGTGTCCGAAGTGGTCAGCACGATGCAGGGCATTTCGGCCAGCTCGCGCAAGATCTCGGAAATCGTGTCGGTCATCGACGGCATCGCCTTCCAGACCAACATCCTGGCGCTGAACGCGGCGGTGGAGGCGGCCCGTGCCGGCGAGCAGGGTAAGGGCTTTGCGGTGGTGGCGGGCGAAGTGCGCTCGCTGGCGCAGCGCAGCGCGCAGGCGGCCAAGGAAATCAAGGGCCTGATCGAGGATTCCGTGACCAAGGTGGGCGCGGGGTCACAGCAGGTGGAACGCGCCGGGGCGACGATGCAAGAGATCGTGGCGTCGGTCAAGCGCGTGACGGACATCATGGGCGAGATCTCGGCGGCGTCGGAAGAGCAATCGAGCGGCATCGACCAGGTCAACCGCGCGGTGTCGCAGATGGACGAAGTGACGCAGCAGAACGCGGCGCTGGTGGAAGAAGCCGCCGCCGCGGCCGGCTCGCTGCAGGAACAGGCGCAGCGCCTGGCCGAAGCGGTGGCGGTGTTCAAGATCAATGCCGGCGACGTGATCGAAGTGCCGGCGCGCCAGTTGGCCCAGCAACGCAGCGCCCCGCGCGTGGCGGCGCCGCAGGAAGACGAAGCGCCCGTTGCGGCGGCTCCCGCTGTCGCCGCGCCGGCCGCCAAGCCGGAAGCGGCGGTCGCACCGGTGCAGCGTCCGGCCAAGCCCGCCGCCGCGCCGGCGCCGCGCCTGGCCCAGCCGGCCCGCGCCCGGCCCACGCCGAACAGCGGCGCCACGGCGGCGCGGCCGCTGCGTCGTCCGGTCGTCAAGACCAGCGACGCCACCGACGTCAAGCCCGTCAAGCCGGCGCCGGCCGCGACGCGCAGGACGCCGCCGGCGGATGACGATTGGGAATCGTTCTGACGGCGTGATTTGTCCAGGTATTTCGTTGCATTGAATAGGTAGTAGAGAACACATCCCTTTTACGACAGGGCGGCAATATCATGCCGCCCTGGCGGTTACCGGAAATATCGGAAAATGTTAAGCAATCTGAAGGTGCGCACGGGGTTGATGCTTGCCCAATTGGCCGTCGCCGTGGCCGCGCTGATTGCCATCGCCCTGGGTTGGAACAGCATGCGATCCAACGCCGAGGCGATCAACGCTTTGGATAGCCTGAGCGTCCAGCAGAGCAATCTGGTCAAGGACTCTTACGTGCAGATGCTGCGCGCCACCATCCGCGCGGACATCGCCGCCGCCCAGCGCGCCGCCGGCGACAAGGCGGGCGCGGCCGAGAACACCCGCATCGTCCAGCAACTGCTGACCGACGGCAGGGCCAAGCTCGAGAAGTTCAAGGCGATTCCTAAGACCACCGATATCGGCCGCGCCGCCGAAGGCCAGTTGCTGGCCTCGTTCAACGGCTTTGCCGAAGGCCTGCAAGCCATGCTGGGCGCGCTGGACCGGGGTGACAACGCCGAGTACCTGAACCTGAAGAACACCAAGACCGCCGCGGCCAGCGGCGCGTTCTCCAAGCAGTTGACCGAGTTCGCGACCGCGATCACCACCTACAGCGAAGAGCGGGTGGCGGCGTCGCGCTCGGAGGGCGCGGTCATGGCGTATGTCTACCTCGCGCTGGTCCTGGTGATCCTGGCCGTGTCGTTGGGCGCCTTCCTGTTCATGAATCGTGTCGTGCTGCGCCCGCTGCGCGCGGTTGGCGAAAGCTTCGACCGAATCGCCGGCGGCGATCTGACCACGCGCGTCGAGGTGCAGTCGACCAACGAGATCGGCGCGCTGATGGCGGCGGTCAAGCGTATGCAGGAAAGCCTGGCGCGCACGGTGTCGACCGTGCGCCGCGGCGTCGACGAGATCAACGTCGGTTCGCGCGAGATCTCGGCCGGTAACACCGACCTGTCGAGCCGCACGGAAGAGCAGGCGGCCTCGCTGGAAGAGACCGCCGCTTCGATGGAAGAGCTGGCCTCGACCGTCAAGCAGAACGCCGACAACGCGCGCCAGGCCAACCAGCTGGCGGCCAGCGCCTCGGACGTGGCCGAGCGCGGCGGTTCGGCGGTGGCCGAAGTGGTCA
>NZ_CYTU01000065.1:0-26851 GCF_001299375.1 Achromobacter sp. 2789STDY5608621
TTCCCTCGGGCGCATCTACACGCCCCGCCATCCCCCACCGACCCCGCCACGCGCTCGCGATGAGACTTACTGCCGGTCTCTGGGGCGGGTGGTGTGCTTGGCATGCTGATGCAACGTCAAGGCTGGGGGGAGAGATTTGCGGGGCCCGTCCTAAAAGGCCGCGCGGGCGGCCTTTTAGGACTTACGCGGTGTCTTGCGTCTGAGCGATGGCGCTCTCGCGTGTGGGTGACGGTGCTGGCGTTCTTATGTTGGGCTGGCGTGAAGTGGAAGATCTTGCGATGGTCGCCCTTCCTCGGCCGCGCGGGCGGCCATCGGAGGGCATTCGCGGGGTCTTGCGGTTGAGGATGCCGCTTCGCGCTTGCGGTGAATGGTGGGGCGGGGCCCGCCTCAAGCCGGCCGCGCGGGCGGCCTTTTGAGGCTTACGCGATGTCTTGCGATTGGTGATGACACTATCGCGTATGGCGGCGGCGAGATTATTTTCTTTGGAAGGTTTGCTGGCACTTCGCATGGTTTTTCATTGCAAGCGTGCCAGCGTCGCGACGCATTTGCTATTGAAGGCATGCCAGCACCGCGATGCATTCGCCATTGAAGACATGCCCGCTCCGCGACGCATTGCCACCAAGGCACACCTGCACCCAAACCCTTTGCCATTGAACGCCTGCCCGCACCAAGACTGTTTGTGGTCGGCGCAAGCGACTCGTCACGCGCAACCCGCTTTCCGCCGCGCCGACCACCATCGCCCCTCCCCCAAACGTGGGGAAACAACAGAAACCCGCTCC
Organism: Achromobacter sp. 2789STDY5608621; assembly: GCF_001299375.1. NCBI lineage: Bacteria > Pseudomonadati > Pseudomonadota > Betaproteobacteria > Burkholderiales > Alcaligenaceae > Achromobacter > Achromobacter sp. 2789STDY5608621. Next base: position 780 of record NZ_CYTU01000065.1, read on the forward strand.
CCACCCGCGCGCAGCGCACCCGCCCCACTTTCAACTGCCCAGACGCCCATCGTGACCGCCCGCCCGGTCGCGATGGGCAGCCCCGCAGGTTCCATGCCCTGCACACAGATCTAGCAGCGCGACAAGCCTCGAAATCCGTAGCCCCTCGGGCAGGCGGACCCGGTGGCGGGCAACCTCGATGCGCCCGAGGGAATCCGAAGGCAGCCGCCGGGAGGCGGCAACGAGGATGAGGCAGGGGCAGTCCGGAGCGAACGCTCCGGACCGCAATCGTGGGCGCCCGCCACCGGGTCCGCCTGCCCGAGGGGCGACCTACGAAGCTCAACACCGCGACGCCAGAAAATGCGCCTCCCGCCATGGAACTCGCACCCGCCACCCCAAGCCCGTCCCCAGAATCGGACCCCCCACGTTTCCCCCATTTGCGATCCTCCCCATCCAGGTATATATTTCAAGCCTAAACTATCAAGGCCTAAAAATAGCAGCGACCCACCCCGCGTCCGGGCCGCACTTCTTGGAGCGTTACGGCAATGAAAATCGTATGCATTGGTGGTGGTCCCGCCGGCCTGTATTTCGGGCTCCTCATGAAGCTGCAAGACCCGGCCAACGAAGTCACCGTCATCGAACGCAACCGGCCCTACGACACCTTCGGCTGGGGCGTGGTGTTCTCGGATGCCACCATGCAGAACCTGCGCGAAGCCGATCCCGTCTCCGCCCAGACCATCGGCGACGCCTTCAACCACTGGGACGACATCGACATCCACTTCAAGGGTCGCAGCATCCGCAGCGGCGGCCACGGCTTCATCGGCATCGGCCGCAAGAAGCTGCTCAACATCCTGCAGGCGCGTTGCGAAGACGTCGGCGTCAAGCTGGTGTTCGAGAACTTCGTCCAGGACGACCAGGCCATCGCCCGCGAATACGACGCCGACCTGGTCATCGCCTCCGACGGCATCAACAGCCAGATCCGCACCCGCTACACCGACACCTTCCACCCCGACATCGACCAGCGCCGCTGCCGCTTCGTCTGGCTCGGCACCAAGAAGGTCTTCGACGCCTTCACCTTCGCCTTCGTCCAGACCGAACACGGCTGGTTCCAGGCCCACGCCTATCGCTACGAAGACGGCATGTCGACCTTCATCGTCGAAACGCCCGAAGAGACCTGGCAGGCCGCCGGCATCGAGCAGATGAGCCAGGAAGAGGGCATTGCCTACTGCGAAAAGCTGTTCGCGCCCTGGCTCGACGGCAACGCGCTCATCAGCAACGCCTCGCACCTGCGCGGCTCGGCCATCTGGATCCGCTTCCCGCGCGTCATCTGCAACACCTGGGTCCACTGGAACCAGCTCGAAACCCGCCGCGGCAAGCGCGCCGTGCCGGTGGTGCTGATGGGCGACGCGGCGCATACCGCGCACTTCTCCATCGGCTCGGGCACCAAGCTGGCGCTGGAAGACGCCATCGAACTGGCGCGCTGCCTGAGCGGCGCCGAGGGCAGCGTCGAGCACGGCCTGAAGCACTACGAGGAAGTGCGCAGCGTCGAAGTGCTGAAGATCCAGAACGCCTCCCGCAACTCCACCGAGTGGTTCGAGAACGTGGCGCGCTACGCCGAACTCGAACCCGAACAATTCGCCTATTCGCTGCTGACCCGCTCGCAGCGCATCTCGCACGAAAACCTGCGGCTGCGCGACCCGGCCTGGCTGGAAGGCTTCGAGCGCTGGATCGCCGAGCATGCCGGCGCGCCGGCGCCCGCCGGCCAGCGGCCCGCGCTGCCGATGCTGACGCCGTACCGGGCGCGCGGCGTGACGCTGAAGAACCGCATCCTGGTGTCGCCGATGGCCATGTACTCCTGCGCCGACGGCGTGCCGGGCGACTTCCACCTGGTGCACCTGGGCGCCCGCGCCATGGGCGGCGCCGGGCTGGTGATGGTGGAAATGACCTGCGTGTCGCCCGACGGCCGCATCACCCCGGGATGCCCGGGCCTGTGGAACGACGAGCAGCAGCAGGCCTTCGCCCGCATCGTCGGCTTCGTGCACGGCAACAGCGACGCCCGCATCGGCGTGCAGATCGGCCATGCCGGCCGCAAGGGCTCGACCCAGCTGGGCTGGCAGAAGATCGACCATCCGCTGGCCGAAGGCAACTGGCCGCTGCTGTCGGCGTCTGCCTTGCCGTACATCGAAGGCGTGTCGCAGACGCCGCGCGCCATGACGCGCGCCGACATGGACGAGGTGCGCGACAACTTCGTGGCCGCCGCCCGCCGCGCCCAGGCCGCCGGCTTCGACTGGCTCGAACTGCACTGCGCCCACGGCTACCTGCTGTCCAGCTTCATCTCGCCGCTGACCAACCGCCGCGACGACGAATACGGCGGCAGCCTGGAAAACCGCCTGCGCTTCCCGCTGGAAGTGTTCCGCGCGGTGCGCGCCGTCTGGCCCGAGGACAAGCCGATGTCGGTGCGGATCTCGGCCAGCGACTGGGTCGAGGGCGGCATCACCGCCGATGACGCCGTCGAGATCGCGCGCCACTTCAAGGCCGCTGGCGCCGACATGATCGACTGCTCGTCGGGCCAGGTCAGCAAGGAAGAAAAGCCGGTCTACGGCCGCATGTTCCAGACCCCGTTCGCCGACCGCGTGCGCAACGAGGCCGGCATCCCCACCATCGCGGTGGGCGCCATCTTCGAGGCCGACCACGCCAACGGCATCATCGCCTCGGGCCGCGCCGACCTCTGCGCGCTGGCGCGGCCGCACCTGGCGGACGCCTCCTGGACGCTGCGCGAAGCGGCCCGCGTGGGCTATCGTGATGTGGCCTGGCCGAGCCAGTATTTCGCCGGCAAGCGCCAGCTGGAAACCAATTTCGAACGCGCCGCCGCCATGGCGCAACTGGACATCAAATGAGCACGTCCTCCCTTCCCCTGGCCGGCCGCCACGCGCTGGTGACGGGCGGCGCCCGCGGCATCGGCCTGGCCAGCGCCCGCGCCCTGCTGGAACGCGGCGCGCGGGTCACGCTGCTGGGCCGCGACGGCGGCGCGCTGGAGGCGGCCGTCGACAGCCTGGCCAGCCTGGGCCAGGTGCAGGCGGTCAGCGCCGACATCGCCGACGAGGCCTCGGTGCGCCAGGCCTTCGCCCAGGCCGAGGCCGAACTCGGCCCGGTGCTGGTGCTGGTCAACAATGCCGGCCAGGCCGTCAGCCAGCGCTTCGACCGCACCGACGCCGCGCTGTGGCAATCGATGCTGGCGGTCAACCTGACCGGCACCTTCCACTGCATCCAGGCGGCCCTGCCCGGCATGCTGGCCGCCAAATGGGGCCGCGTCATCAACGTGGCCAGCACCGCCGGCCTGATCGGCTACGCCTACGTCAGCGCCTACTGCGCGGCTAAGCATGGCGTGATCGGCCTGACCCGCTCGCTGGCGCTGGAGACGGCGCAGAAGGGCGTCACCATCAACGCCGTGTGCCCGGGCTACACCGAGACCGACATCGTGCGCGGCGCGGTCACCAATATCGTCGAGAAGACCGGCATGACGCCGGAAGCGGCTCGCGCCAAGCTGGCCGAGCGCAATCCGCAGGGCCGCCTGGTGCAGCCCGAGGAAGTGGCCGAGACGGTCGCCTGGCTGGCGCTGCCGGCCTCGTCGTCCATCAACGGCCAGGCCATCGCCGTCGACGGCGGCGAAGTGATGACCGGCTGAGCCGGCGCCCACCCCACGATTCCAGAACGGAGACACCATGAGCACGCAGCCCGAAGAGCACACCATGAAGCACCACAAGCGCCCGCTGGCCGGTTACCAGGCGCGGACGTTCCTGTGGCAGGTGTCGGCCGACGGCAAGGTCGCCACCATCACGCTCAACCGCCCCGAGCGCAAGAACCCGCTGACCTTCGATTCCTACGCCGAACTGCGCGACCTGTTCCGCGCGCTGGTGTACGCGACCGACATCAAGGTGGTGGTGGTGGCCGGCGCCGGCGGCAACTTCTGCTCGGGCGGCGACGTGCATGAAATCATCGGGCCGCTGACGAAGATGAGCATGCCCGAGCTGCTGGACTTCACCCGCATGACGGGCGACCTGGTCAAGGCCATGCGCGCCTGCCCGCAGCCCATCGTGGCGGCGGTGGACGGCGTCTGCGCCGGGGCCGGCGCGATGGTGGCGCTGGCTTCCGACATGCGCCTGGGCACGCCGGCCGCGCGCACCGCCTTCCTGTTCACGCGGGTGGGCCTGGCGGGGGCCGACATGGGCGCCTGCACGCTGCTGCCGCGCATGATCGGCCAGGGTCGCGCCTCCGAACTGCTGTACACCGGCCGCGCCATGACCGCCGAGGAGGGCGCCAGCTGGGGCTTCTTCAACGCGCTGCACGAGTCGGACGCCCTGATGGACGCGGCGGCCAAACTGGCCGCGCAGCTGGCCGCGGGCCCCACCTTCGCGCACGGCGTGACCAAGAAACTGCTGCACCAGGAATGGAACATGGGCGTGGACGAGGCCATCGAGGCCGAAGCCGAGGCCCAGGCCATCTGCATGCAGACGCGCGATTTCCATCGCGCCTACGAGGCCTTCGTGGCCAAACAGAAGCCGGTCTTCGAGGGGAACTGATGATGCGCGACGCAAGCTGGCTGGACTGGCCGTTCTTCGACGACGCCCATCGCAAACTGGCGCATGAGGTGGATGGCTGGTGCGAAAGCGCCCTGGGCCACGTCGACCACCACGATGCCGACGCGGCCTGCCGCAAGCTGGTCAAGGCCATGGGCCAGGCCGGCTGGCTGCGCTACGCGGTCGCCGGCGGCCCCGGCGGCGCCTGGGGTGGCGCGCTGCCCGAGGTCGATTCGCGCGCGGTCTGCATCCTGCGCGAGACCTTCGCGCGCCACGAGGGCCTGGCGGACTTCGCCTTCGCCATGCAGGGCCTGGGCAGCGGCGCGATCTCGCTGATGGGCTCGGACGCGCTGCGCCAGCGCTACCTGCCGCGCGTGGCCAGCGGCGAGGCGATCGCCGCCTTCGCGCTGTCGGAGCCGGATGCCGGCTCGGACGTGGCCGCGCTGGCCTGCGAGGCCCGGCTGGAGGGCGACCACTATGTGCTCAACGGCGCCAAGACCTGGATTTCCAACGGCGGCATCGCCGACTTCTATTGCGTGTTCGCCCGCACCGGCGAGGCGCCGGGCGCGCGCGGCATCAGCGCCTTCGTGGTGGATGCCGACACCCCGGGCTTCGAGATCTCGGAGCGCATCGAGCTGATCGCGCCGCACCCGCTGGCCACCATCACCTTCGACAACTGCCGCATCCCGGTGTCGCAGCGGCTGGGCGAAGCGGGGCAGGGCTTCAAGCTGGCCATGATGACGCTGGACATCTTCCGCGCCTCGGTGGCCGCCGCCGCGCTGGGCTTTGCCCGCCGCGCGCTGGACGAAGGACTGGCGCGCGCCAAGTCGCGCCGCATGTTCGGCCAGACCCTGGCCGACCTGCAACTGACGCAGGCCGCGCTGGGCGACATGGCCACGGCCATCGACGCCTCGGCGTTGCTGACCTATCGCGCCGCGTGGATGCGCGACGTGCAGAAACAACGCACCACGCGCGAAGCGGCCATGGCCAAGATGACGGCCACCGAATCGGCGCAGACCGTGATCGACCGCGCGCTGCAGATGTTCGGCGGCGCGGGCGTGGTGTCGGGGATGCCGGTGGAGAAGCTTTACAGGGAAATCAGAGCGCTGCGTATCTACGAAGGCGCCACCGAAGTGCAGAAGTTGATCATCGCCCGCGAACTGCTGAAAGCCTGAAGAAGCCATCGAGCTTCCGCTTTCGGCACAGTCAACCACACCGCAGCAGCAAGGGGAATTCCATGGAAGTATCCGCCCACATCGACACCTTCACCCGGGACAATCTGCCCCCGGGCGAACAATGGCCAGAATTCCTGCTGGACGGTCCCGACGTGGCCTATCCCAAGCGCTTCAATTGCGCGGTGGAACTGGTCGACGCGATGGTCGAGCGAGGCCATGGCGAGCGCGTCGCGCTGCGCTGGGCGCAGGACGGCAAGCCGGCCGCCATGACCTACCGCGAGCTGGCCGCGCTGACCAACCGCATCGCCCGCGTGCTGGTCGAGGACATGAAGCTGGTGCCGGGCAACCGCCTGCTGCTGCGCGGCCCCAACAACCCGATGATGGCGGCCGCCTGGCTGGCCGCGATCAAGGCCGGCCTGGTGACAGTGCCGACCATGCCGCTGCTGCGCGCCAAGGAACTCAAGCAGATCATCGACAAGGCGCAGATCCAGGCGGTGCTGTGCGATGTGCGCCTGAAGGACGAGGCGCAGTTCTGCGCCCAGCCGGATCACGAGCACCATTGCCCGGGGCTGGCGCAGATCGTGTATTTCAACGACACCGCGCCCGACGCGCTGGACGCGCTGGCCGCGGCCAAGCCGGACGACTTCACGGCCTGCGACACCGCCGCCGACGACGTCTGCCTGATCGCCTTCACCAGCGGCACCACCGGCGCGCCCAAGGGCTGCATGCACTTCCATCGCGATGTGCTGGCGATGTGCGACCTGTTTCCCAAGCACGTCATCAAGCCGGGCCCGGACGACATTTTCTGCGGCACGCCGCCGCTGGCGTTCACCTTCGGCCTGGGCGGCCTGCTGTGCTTCCCGCTGCGGGTCGGCGCCAGCACCGTGCTGGCCGAGCGCCTGACGCCGGAAAGCCTGTTGCAGCTGATCCAGGACTTCCGCGCCACCATCGTCTTCACCGCGCCCACGTTCTACCGCCAGATGGCGGCGCTGGTGGGCAAGTTCGACCTGTCCTCGCTCAAGAAGAGCGTGTCGGCCGGCGAGGCCCTGCCCGACGCCACCCGCCAGCTGTGGAAAGAGGCCAGCGGCATCGAGATGATCGACGGCATCGGCGGCACGGAAATGATCCACGTGTTCGTCTCCAGCCCGCCCGAGTCGGTGCGCCGCGGCGCCATCGGCCGCGTGGTGCCGGGCTATATCGCGCAGATCGTGGACGACGACATGAACCCCGTGCCCAACGGCACGGTGGGCCGCCTGGCCATCAAGGGCCCGACGGGCTGTCGCTACCTGGCCGACGAGCGCCAGCTGCGTTTCGTGCAGAAGGGCTGGAACCTGCCCGGCGACACGTTCATGCAGGACGACGACGGCTATCTGTTCTACCAGGCGCGCAATGACGACATGATCGTCTCGGCCGGCTACAACATCGCCGGCCCGGAGGTCGAGGACGCGCTGCTGCGCCACGAGGCCGTGGCCGAATGCGGCGTGGTCGGCGCGGCCGATGACGAGCGCGGCCAGCTGGTCAAGGCTTTCGTGGTGCTCAAGCCCGGCTTCGAGCCGAGCGAGGCGCTGGTGGCCGCGATGCAGCAGTTCGTCAAGGCCAATATCGCGCCCTACAAGTACCCCCGCGCCATCGAGTTCGTCGCCGCGCTGCCGCGCACCGAGACGGGCAAGCTGCAGCGTTTCGCGCTGCGCAAGATGGCGTGATTTTGCATCAAGGAAATGCCATGGCAGCACCATTCATCAGTCAGGTAGAGGTCCGCTTCCGTCATTGCGACCCGGCGGGCATCGTTTTCTATCCTCGCTATTTCGAGATGATCAATGACTTTGTCGAGGAATGGTTCGACAAGGGCATGGGCTTGCCATTCCACGCGCTGCACGTGGATCGCCACATCGGCACGCCGATGGCGTCGGTGACGTGCGACTTCAGCGCGCCGAGCCGCTGGCACGAGCAGCTGCGGCAGACGCTGCAGGTGCAGCGCATCGGCGGCGCGTCGTTCAAGGCGCTGGTGCGGTTCGAGGGCCCGGACGGGCAGTTGCGCCTGTCGGCGACGCTGACGATCGTGACGGTGGATCTGCGCACGATGAAGTCGATGCCGCTGCCGGCGGATCTGCGTGAACGTATGCAGGATTATCTGGTCGCCGCCGAATGAGTTCGGCGGGGGTCACCCTGGTGTTTGTTTTTTGAAAATAGGATGAGACGTTATGAAGATTCTGCAACCGCCGGATTGGATGGCGCCGAGGGGCTATTCGAATGGGATCCTGACCGAGATGACGGTGGGGAGCAAGCTGGTGTTCGTGGGCGGGCAGGTGGGCTGGAACGGGCAGCAGCAGTTCGAGTCGGATGACCTGGCCGACCAGGTGCGGCAGACGTTGGCCAACATCGTGGCGATTCTCGCCGAGGGCGGGGCCAGGCCGGAGCATATCGTTCGGATGACGTGGTATGTGACGGACAAGGATGCCTATGTGGCGGCTTATCCGGAGATCGGGAAGCATTACCGGGAGTTGATCGGGAGGCATTTTCCGGCGATGACGGCGGTGGAGGTGGCGGATCTGGTGGAGGATCGGGCCAAGGTGGAGATTGAGGTTACTGCGGTGGTGCCGGCTTGATGGTGGGCCGGCCTTGACGTGTTGATGCGCGTCGAGGTGGGTTCTTTAGCCGCGGGTGACGGGGCAGGCGGGGGATGGCGGGGCTACGATTGCGGTCCGGAGCCTTCGCTCCGGACTGCCCCGTCCTCATCTTCGTCCAGGCCTTCGGCCTTCCCTTCAGATTCCGTCGGGCGCATCTACACGCCCCGCCATCCCCCGCCTGCCCCGTCACCCGCTCACGATAAGAATTAATGGCGGGTGCTGGGGCGATTTGGGTTCTTGGCGTTTTGATGGTCGGCAACGGGGGTTCAGAGCGATTTGCGGGGCCCGCTTCAAGGCGGCCGCGCGGGCGGCCTTTTGAAGCTTACTTGGTGTCTTGCGGGGGCGGATGACGCTGCGCGCTTGCGGGGTGGTTTATCACGTATGTAGGGGTTCAACTACGTTAGTGATTTTGTGCCCTTGGCTGCGGGGTTGGAGCATGGCGCCAGGTGGCTGGCTATTTGCCGGCCTGGAAGGTTTCGCGGGGGAGTTCGCCGAAGCGGTCGCGGTAATACTCGGAGAAGCGGCCCAGGTGGCTGATGCCTACGGAGACGGCGACCTCGGTCACGCTTTCGCAGGCGCCTTGCTGCAGCTTTTCGCGGGCGGCGTCCAGGCGCAGGACGCGTAGCGCCTGCATGGGGGTGGTCTCGCGGTGTTGCTGGAACAGGCGGGTGAGGGCGCTGGGGCTGGCGCCGGCGCCGCGGGCGATGTCGGTGAGGGTCAGGGGGGCGGCCAGGTGGGCGCGCATGTAGGCTTCGGCCTGGGCGACGCGGCGCGGCAGGGCGGGGGCCAGGCCGGCGTGGCGTTGCCAGGTGTTGGGCTGGTTGTAGAGCAGGTGCAGGACGAGCGTGTCTTCCAGGTGCTCCAGCCAGGCGGCGGGCGGTCTCGGCGCGCCGTCGTCCAGGGTGGGGAGCAGGTGGATCAGGCTGGTCATCATGCTGCGCCAGGCGGCGCCGACGGGGGTGTCCAGGCGTAGCGCGGGGCTGAAGTCCAGGGGGCGGGCGGCGGCGTCGCCGAAGATGCGGTGGCCGATGGCTTCGAGCTTGCCGCGCGGGATCTTCAGCAGCAGTTGTTCGCAGCCGGCTTCCCAGTGCAGTTTCAGGGCGCGGTTGGGGGCGATGACGGCGGCGCAGTCGGGGTGGGCGTCGACGCAGTCGGTGCCGCATTCGATGCGGGCGCGGCCGCGCAGCGGCACCTGCACCAGCATGAAGTCCTGCAGGCGGTCGGGTTCGATGTGGACTTCGGCGCCGTAGCGCAGCGTACAGACGCTCAGGGCGCCGAAGCGGGCGCGGTTCAGCTCGGCGTCGACGCGGCCGCCCTTCCAGGTCAGGCGGTGTTCCTTGAGCGCTTCGGAGACGCGCTCGCGGGTTTCGGCCGGCTGGGTGGAACTGAAGACGCGTCGTTTGAGCAATGGCGCCAGCTCGATGCGGGACCAGCCGTGCATGGATGCCTCCGGGACGGGAACGCTCCCGTATCGCCGTCGAGCGTAATGCAATCGTCAAGCGTTGGGAATTAAGTGAATCCCGGATAGGCGTGGGCCGATTCGGATAGAGCCGCGCGCCCGGCCGCCCTAAGCTGGGGGTTGTTGGAAGGCGGCGCCGCGGCGCGTAAGCTGGCAGTTTTCATCGGTGGCTGGGTGTACCGACGGCAGACGGATTCTGTCAGCATCGCGCCGGCGGCGCCGGCGGACACGAACGGGGTGGCTCATGAATGGAAAGCTATGGGGCCGGCGCGCGCTGGCAACGCTGGTTTCGGTGGGCTGTATGACGGCCGCGGCCGGCGCATCGGCCGCGGACAAGATCAAGGTCGGCCTGCTGACCACGCTGTCGGGGCCGGGCGCGGCGCTGGGCAACGAGATCCGCGACGGCTTCAATCTCGCGCTGCAGCATACCGGCGGCAAGCTGGGCGGGCTGCCGGCCGAGGTGGTGGTGGCCGATGACCAGCAGAAGGCCGATGCCGGACGCCAGGCGGTCGAGCGCCTGCTCAAGCGCGACAAGGTCGACGTGATGACGGGCATCGTGTTCTCGAACGTGCTGCTGCCGGTGATGCCGGCCATCCTGCAGTCGGGCACCATCTATCTCAGCACCAATACGGGGCCGGAGAACTATGCCGGCGCCGGCTGCAATCCGAATTTCTTCGCGGTGGCCTGGCAGAACGAGGACATCCCGGCGGCGATGGGCAAGTACGCCGTCGACCAGGGCTTCAAGCGGGTGGCGCTGATCGCGCCCGACTATCCGGGCGGGCGCGAATCGCTCAACGGCTTCAAGCGCCTGTACAAGGGCGGGCTGTCCGAGGAGATTTATACCCAGCTGGGCCAGCTCGACTACGGCGTCGAGATCACGCGGCTGCGCGCCAGCAAGCCCGACGCGGTGTTCTTCTTCCTGCCGGGCGGCATGGGCGTGAACTTCATCAAGCAGTTCAACGGCGCCGGCCTGGGCAAGGAGATCGCGCTGCTGGCGCCGGGCTTCTCGGGCGACGAGGACACCATCGCCGCGGTGGGCGCGCCGATCGAAGGCCTGCACAACTCGTCGCAATGGGCGGCCGACCTGGACAACCCGGCCAACCGCAAGTTCGTCGAGGACTTCAGGAAGACCTACAACCGCACCCCCACGCTGTACGCCTCGCAAGGCTACGACGCCGCCATGCTGCTGGACAGCGCGGTCAGGCAGACCGGCGGCAAGCTGGGCGCTGACGCGCTGCGCCCGGCCCTGCGCCGCGCCGATTTCAAGTCGGTGCGCGGCGACTTCACCTTCAATCGCAACCAGTACCCGATCCAGAACTACTACCTGCGCACCATCGTCAAGGGCGCGGACGGCAAGCTGGCCAACAAGCTGTCGGGCACGGTGCTGACGCAGTATCACGACCCGTTCGCCGCCGCCTGCCAGATGAAGTAAGGCAGGCGACGCACGCATCAAGGAGAGAAGCATGACCGCAACCATCACGACGCGCGAGGTGACCATCGCCTCGCACGACGGCCAATCATTCAGCGCCTACCTGGCCGTGCCCGCCGCGGGCCACGGGCCGGGGCTGGTGCTGTGCCAGGAGATCTTCGGCATCAACGACTTCATGCGCCGCACCGCGCAGTCGCTGGCCGAGGAAGGCTACGTGGTGCTGGCGCCGGACCTGTTCTGGCGCCAGCAGCCCGGCATCCAGCTGACCGACGGCCCGGCCGATATGCCGCGCGCGTTCGAGCTGTACCAGGGCTTTGACGTCGACCTGGGCATCAAGGACATCGCCGCGACCCTGGCCGCGCTGCGCGCGCTGCCCGAGCAGCAGGGCGGCGCCGGCGTGCTGGGCTATTGCCTGGGCGGCAAGCTGGCCTACCTGGCCGCCTGCCGCACCGACGCCGACGTAGCCATCGGCTACTACGGCGTGGGCATCGAGGACAGCCTGGAAGAAGCCGCCAATCTGCGCGGCCGGCTGGTGCTGCACATCGCCGAACAGGACGGCTTCTGTCCGCCGCCGGCGCGCCAGCGCATCCTGGAGGCGCTGGGCGGCAAGGCCAACGTCGAGCTGTATGTCTACCCCGGCATGGACCACGCCTTTGCCCGCACCGGCGGCGCGCACTACGACAAGCCGTCGGCGCTGATGGCGCACCAGCGCAGCATGGCCGCGCTGCAACGCGTGATCGGTCCGCAGTTCGACTATTCGTACTTATGGGACAAGCACTGCGAATACGAATTCGGCACGCGCGACGTGGCCGCGACCATGGCCACGATGGTGGCCGAGCCCTACGTCAACCACATCCCCACCATGACGGGCGGCGTGGGCTACCGCGAGCTGTCGCGCTTCTACCAGCACCACTTCGTCAACAGCAATCCGCCCGACACCCGGCTGGTGCCGCTGTCGCGCACCGTGGGCGCGACGCAGATCGTCGACGAACTGCTGTTCTGCTTCACCCACACCACCGAGATCGACTGGCTGCTGCCCGGCGTCGCGCCTACCGGCAAGTACGTCGAGATTCCGCTGGTGGCCATCGTCAAGTTCCGCGGCGACAAGCTCTGCCACGAACACATCTACTGGGACCAGGCCAGCGTGCTGGTGCAAATCGGCGTGCTCGATCCCCAGGGCCTGCCGGTGGCCGGCCGCGAGACCGCGCGGAAGCTGCTGGACGAGACCCTGCCTTCCAACACCCTGATGGCGCGCTGGAAAGACAGCGAGAACAAGTAGGAGACCGCCATGCCGTATAGCGATCAACAATTGGGCGAAATGGTGCGCGGCGACAGCGTGCACCGCGCCCTGTACACCGACCCGGCGATCTTCGAGCTGGAGATGCAGCGCATCTATGGCCGCGCCTGGGTCTACGTCGGCCACGAAAGCCAGGTGCCCAAGACCGGCGACTATCACACCACGCGCCTGGGCGACCAGGACGTGCTTATGGTGCGCGCCAGCGACGGCCGCGTGCACGTGCTCTACAACCGCTGCCCGCACAAGGGCGCGAAGGTGGTGGCGGACGGCGACGGCTGTGTCGGCAAGTTCTTCCGCTGCCCGTACCACGCCTGGACCTTCAAGCTCGACGGCAGCCATCTCGGCGTGCCGCTCAAGCAGGGGCTGGAGGGCACCTCCTACGATCCCACCGATCCCAGCTTCTCGATGCGGCGCCTGCCGCGCGTGGAAAGCTATCGCGGCTTCGTCTTCGCCAGCCAGGCCCGCGACGGCCAGGGCCTGGAGGAATTCCTGGGCGGCGTGCGTTCGTCGATCGACAACCTGTGCGACCGCTCGCCGGTGGGCGAGGTCGAGGTGGCCGGCGGCATCTTCCGCGTGATGCAGCGTTCCAACTGGAAGGTGTTCTACGAGAACCTGCACGACACCATGCATGCCCGCGTGACGCACGAGTCGTCCTTCGCCGCCGCGCGCGACGAGGCCAAGGAAATCGGCGAGATGCCGTTCGAGCTGCACATCATGGACGGCAACGGCGAGCCCTACGAGTTCTGGGAAAAGCTGGAACTGCGCGCCTACGACAACGGCCACGGCTACATGGAAGGCATCTTCAACCCGGGCGCGGCCGAACGCGATCCGGTGTCGCGCGCCCATTTCGAGGCGCTGACCACGGCCTACGGCGCCGACCGCGCCCGCGAGATCCTCGGCATGAACCGCCACAACACCGTCATCTACGGTAGCGGCTCGCCGCACACGGTGTTCCAGCAGTTCCGCGTGATCCGCCCGATCGCCGTGGACCGCACGCTGATCGAGATCCAGACCTTCCGCTGCAAGGGCGCGCCGGACGGCGTGTTCAAGCGCGCCATGCTGTACGCCAACGTGATCAACTCGCCGTCGTCCAACGTCATGCCGGACGACATCGAGCTCTACAACCGCTGCCAGGAAGGCAACGCCACCCGCGGCGGCGAATGGGTCAGCATGCACCGCTACCACGGCACCGACCGCAGCGACGCCGACGGCATGGTGTCGGTCAACGGCACCAGCGAGCTGCCGATGCGCAACCAGTTCCGCGCCTGGAAGAACTACATGGAGGCCGGCCCCGTGGCGCCCGCCCACGGCCAAGGAGAAGGCGCATGCTGCTAGACCTGGAATTCGACGTATCCACCGCCGACCTGGCGCCGGCCGACGTGCCGGCCGAGGCCTATCACCGCATCGCCCAGTTCCTGTACCGCGAGGCGCGGCTGCTGGACGAGCGCCGCTACGACGACTGGCAGTCGCTGTGGACCGACGACGGCATGTACTGGATGCCGCGCGAGCCGGGCCAGTCCAGCCCCTACGACCACATCTCGCTGTTCTGGGAAGACCGCATGCTGCGCGACGTGCGCATCCGCCGGCTGGAACACCCGCGCAACTGGTCGCAGCAGCCGCCCACGCGCAGCGTGCGGCTGGTGGGCGGGGTGCAGGTCGAGGGCGTGGACGCGGGCGGCAACCTGGTGGTGCATTCGGCGTTCCAGATGACCGAATGGCGCAAGCGCCAGCCGCGCCAGCTGGCCGGCCGCTACACCCACAAGCTGGCCGCCGACGGCGACGGCTGGCGCATCCGCATGAAGCGCGTGGACCTGGTGAACTGCGACGACGCCCACGACGTGTTCGAGGTGTTCGTGTGAGCGCGCCCGACGCCGCGGTGCTGGCGCTGCACTACCAGAACGACGTGCTGCATCCCGACGGCAAGATCCGCGTCGGGCTGGATGCCGACGGCGCGGTGCGCCAGCGCGTGCTGCATGGCGCGGCGGCGCTGCTGGACAGCGCCCGCGGCCATGGCCTGCCGATCGTGCACGTGCGCATCGCCTTCCGCCCGGACTACGCCGACCTGCTGCCCAACTGCGACATCTTCCGCAACGTCGCCAGCATCGGCGCGGTCGCCGAGGGGCAATGGGGCAGCGCCTTCTACGAAGGGCTGCAGCCCCTGGCGGGCAGCCCGCGCGAATTCGTGGTCAAGCACACCCGCATCAGCGCCTTCTACGGCACGCCGCTGGAGGAAACGCTGCGGCTGCTGGGCGCGCGCCGGCTGGTGGTGGCGGGCGTGGCGACGCATTCGGTGGTCGAGGGCACCGTGCGGCACGCCGCCGATATCGGGTTCAATGTCATGGTGGCCGAGGACGCCTGCGCGTCGGCGGACCCGGCGGTGCACGACGCGTCGCTGGCCAGCATGCGGCTGATCGCGCAGACCGGCTCGGTGGCGCAGGCCATGCACTGGGCCGCCGCGCCTCATTGATCAAGGACTGTTCATGGATTTCTCAGGCTTTCCCGGCTTGGCCGGCAAGACCGCCATCGTCACCGGCAGCACCCAGGGGCTGGGCGCGGACATCGCGCGCGGGCTGGCGGCGGCCGGCGCCAACGTGGTGCTGGTGGGGCGCAACGCCCAGGCCGGCCAGGCACTGGCGGACGAGATCGGCGAGCGGGCGCTGTTCCACGAAACCGACATCGGCCAGGACGACCAGATCCGCCACTGCCTGAACGCCGCGCTGGCGCGCTTCGGGCGGGTCGACATGCTGGTGAACAACGCCTGCCAGTACAACGACCGCGGCCTGGCCTCCAGCCGCGCGGAGTGGCACGCGACGCTCGACACCAACCTGGTGTCGGCCGCGATCTTCACGCAGATGGCGGCGCCGCTGCTGCCGCGCGGCGGAGTGGTGGTCAACCTGGGCAGCACCGGCGGCAAGTTCGGCGCGGCCGGGCGCGCGCTGTATCCCGCTTCCAAGGCGGCCTTGCTGCAGATCACCAAGAATTTCGCGGTGGAGCTGGCGCCGGCCGGCATCCGCGTGCTGGCGGTGTCGCCGGCCTGGACCTGGTCGCCGTCGGTCGAACAATTGGCGGGCGGCTCGCGCGAGGCCGCCGACGCCGTGGGCGCGCACTTCCATCCGCTGGGCCGGGTCGGCTCGGGCGAGGAGATCGCCGCGGCGGTGTGCTTCGCCTGCTCGGACGCGGCGTCGTGGATGACCGGTGTGGATATCCCGGTGGATGGCGGCTTCTCGATCCTGGGACCGGACCGGGGCATTTCACCGCGCGCGTGGTTCAAGCAGCTGGCGCCTTGAGCGGGCGGTAGCCCCAGCCGCCGGGCAAACGTCAGCGGATGACGATCTCGCCTTCTTCCAGGCCGGCCTTGCCGCCCACCTGGTCTTCCAGGAATTCCTGCATCCGGTTGCCCACCTGGATCTTGGCGCCGCCGCAGAAGCGCCGCGCCGCGATGATGGTGGCGGTATGCAGCGGCTGCAGGTCGCGGATCAGCTGGGCCTCTTCCTCGTCCAGCTCGATCAGGTCGCGGCCCAGCTTGGTGTGGGTGTTGCGGGCGCGCTCGACCACGTCGCCGGCGGCCCGGCCGGGGTTGGCGTGCAGGAACAGCAGCAACTGTTCCAGCTTGGCCTTTTCCTCGTTCATCTTCAGGCGCTTGCGCGTCAGCGCCGAGCGCTTGATGTCGGCATGCGGATCCAGCCCGGCCTGCACCAGCGTCGGCACGCCGGCCGGCGAGCCGATGGTGCCGGCGCGCACCGATTGCAGGGCGCGGGTCTGGCCGCCGGTGATGGCGGTCTGCTGGGTGTTGGGCGCGCCGACGTTGACGCTGCCGCCCGCCGCGATGCTGCTCTGGCGGATCTCGCGTTCCACTTCCACGTTCTGGCCGGCGCTGATGATGGCGTTGGCGATGAAGCGGGCGCGCACTTCGCCGCCACAGACGATGTGGGCGGTGCGCGCGGCGGCATTGTTGGCCGATTCGCTGGTGCCTTCCTGCATCGCCTCGGCCATGCCGATGATGCCGCCCTTGACCGTGACGTTGCCGCCGGCCTCGACCAGCGCGGCTTCCATGGTGCCGTTGACGACTACGTCGCCGGTCACGCGCACTTCCATGGTGGCGCTGATGTCGCCCCGCACCTGCAGCGAGCCCTGGAAATTGATGTTGCCGGTGGACAGGTCGACCGCGTCGACCTCGACCACCGGATTGACCTGCGCGCCCTGGTGGATCAGCTTGGGCGAACCGGCGATGGCGGCGCGCAGCAGGTTCGGGTCTTCCGGATCGATCTCGACGCCGGACATCTCGGCGTTGAAGGGCGTGTCCGGCAGCTCGTCGGGCAGCACCGGCTGGCCCAGCACGTTGCAGCCATCGATGCCGGGCAGCGGCGGGATGCGGCGCATCAGCGGCATGCCGGGCGTCACCAGCAGCAGGCTGCCCAGGTCGCGGTAGTCGATCTGCGCCAGTTCGTCGATTTCCTGGGCGCGCGGCTTCAGGCGGTCCAGCAGGCTTTCGAAGCGGGTGGGGGTGCCGCGCGTGGGCGGCGTGCCCTGCGCGATCAGCACGGTCTGCGCGCCGCCGCGCTCGATGGCCTCGGCCAGTTCCTTTTCCAGCACGCCGTGGACGATGCCCTGGTCGGCGATGGCCTGGCGCAGCACGGGCAGCGTCACCGGCTTGCCGCCCTTGGGCGGGTGCAGGGTGACCAGGGCCGACATGCAGGCGGCATCCACTTCCAGGTCGAACGAGCCGTCGATCAGCTTGCCCACCGGCACCTGCACGGGTTCGGTGGCGTGGCGGCACAGGTCGATGAAGGCGATGACGGCATGGTTGTCCAGCGCCTCGGTCGACCACCCCTGGGCGGTGGCCATGGCGGCGAGGGTGTCCCAGCTGGGCAGGTCGGCGGCCGGCGCGGCCGGCGTGGCGTCGGCGGTTTCGGTATCCGGGGCGCCGGCCTCCTGGACCGGGGCGCCGTCAGCCGCAGCGTCGACCGGGGCGGCATCGGTCTGCGGCGCAGGTGGCGGCGAGTAAATCGCCGTCAGGACGTTGGTAGTGGCATCCAGCACCAGCTGGAGCGTGTTGTATGCGCCCATCTCCGCCTCCCGCCCGGCAGTTGTCGCCGGGTTCCATTCATTTAGTAATTAAACGAAATATTGCGACATATGTTAACCCAGGAACTCCGGGCTACTGCGTAGTAGTACGGGGAGGATGAAGATAAAAGATGTAGATCAGGCCCTTATTTCAGCGACATATTTTCCCGAGCCACCCCGAGACGGGCCGTTCACGGACGGCCTGCTGCGCCCCGCGGGCCGGGTACTAGGGCATAGGCAGGAGCGACAAAGCCGGCGCGTCGGCTCAGCATAGGCGTTCGATTCCGCGTCCCTGGACGCCGCCGGAGCGCCTTCCCCATGTTCCGAGTCTCTCCCATTCCGCCCGCCCGGCCACGCGCCGGGCGGACGTTCCTGGCCGGCCTGGCGGTGGCGGCCATGCTGGCCGCCGGCGCGCTGCTGCCCACGGACGCCGCGCGCGCTACCGAGATCTACCGTTACAAAGATCCGTTCGGCGTCTGGCGCGCGATGAAGGTGCCCAACGGCTACGCCAAGTATTACAAGCGGGCCCAGGTCCGCACCGCGCTGCGCGGCAACCGCATCAAGGTCTGCCTGGACTGCGAGCCGCGCTCGGGCGACGGCGCCAGCCTGCTGACCCTGGGCGACCGGGCCGCGCGCTGGGGCCCGGCGCCGCCATCGACCGCGCATGACGAACTGATCGCGCAGGCGGCCAGGGATTCAGGGGTGGACCGGGCCTTGCTGACCGCGGTCATCGCGGTGGAATCGGGCTTTCGCAGCGACGCGCGCTCGCCCAAGGGGGCGCTGGGCCTGATGCAGCTGATGCCGGCGACGGCGGCCACCCTGCTGGTCTCGGACGACATCGAGCGGGCGCTGGTCGACCCGGCCACCAACGTCAAGGCGGGGTCGAGCCTGCTGCGCCGCCTGATCGACCAATACCCCAACCGCCTGGACCTGGCGCTGGCCGCCTACAACGCGGGCGAGGGCGCGGTGCGCAAGTACGACGCGGTGCCGCCCTATGCCGAGACCCAGCAGTACGTGCGCAACGTCACGGCGCTGTACCAGCAGTACAAGACGCCCTAGGGGCCGATGCAAAAACGCCCTGGAAGCCCTTGTCGGGCCGCCAGGGCGTGTCGGCGGGCGCGGCGGGCAAGGCCCAACCCCGCGCGGCGCTCAGATCGTCGCGAAGACCTTTTCGGCGATATCCAGCGTGGCCTGGATGACCGCGTCGTCGTGGGTGGCCGAGACGAAGCCGGCTTCGAAGGCCGACGGCGCGAAATGCACGCCGTGGTCCAGCATGGCGTGGAAGAAGCGGTTGAAGCGCGCCGTGTCGCAGGCCGAGACCTCGGCGAACGTGGCCGGCACCTTGTCGCTGAAGTACAGGCCGAACATGCCGCCGACCGAGTCGGCCGAGAACGGCAGGCCGGCGGCGCGGGCGCGTTCCTGCAGGCCCTGGGCCAGCTTGGCGGTCTGCGCCGCCAGCTTGTCGTAGAAACCGGGCGCCGCGATCAGGCGCAGCGTGGCCAGGCCGGCGGCCACGGCCACCGGGTTGCCGGACAGCGTGCCCGCCTGGTAGACGCCGCCCAGCGGCGCGATGTGCTTCATGATCTCGGCGCTGCCGCCGAAGGCGCCCACCGGCATGCCGCCGCCGATCACCTTGGCCAGCGTGGTCAGGTCGGGCTTGACGCCCGACAGGCCCTGCACGCCCTGCGGGCCGACGCGGAAGCCGGTCATGACCTCGTCGAAGATCAGCAGCGCGCCGTGCTGCGTGCAGACCTCGCGCAGCCCTTCCAGGAAGCCGGCGGCCGGCTTGATCAGGTTCATGTTGCCGGCGATCGGCTCGACGATGATGCAGGCGATGTCGGCGCCGTGCTGGGCGAAGGCTTCGCGCACCGCGTCCAGGTTGTTGTATTCCAGGGTCAGCGTGTGCGAGACGAATTCGGGCGGCACGCCGGCCGAGCTGGGGTTGCCGAAGGTCAGGAGGCCCGAGCCGGCCTTGACCAGCAGGCTGTCGGAATGGCCGTGGTAGCAGCCCTCGAACTTGACGATCTTGTTGCGGCCGGTGGCGCCGCGCGCCAGGCGGATGGCCGTCATGGTGGCCTCGGTGCCGGAGCTGACCAGGCGCACCTGTTCCAGCGACGGCAGGCGCGCGATCAGCACTTCGGCCAGTTCGATCTCGGCCTCGGTGGGGGCGCCGAACGACAGGCCGTTGACGGCCGCTTCCTGCACCGCGCGCACCACTTCCGGATGCGAGTGGCCCAGGATGGCCGGGCCCCAGGAGCCGACGTAGTCGATGTACTGCTTGTCTTCCGCGTCCCACACGTACGGACCCTGCGCGCGCTTGATGAAGCGCGGCGTGCCGCCCACGGAGCGGAAGGCGCGCACGGGCGAGTTGACGCCGCCGGGGATGCTGCGGCTGGCACGTTCGAAGAGCTGGGCGTTACGGGACATGGCGGTCAGGGCTTCAGGTTGCGGTTGATGGAGTAGGGCGCGGCGCAGGCCGCGGCGGCGGCGCGGATCGCGGGCGCCTCGAACAGGCCGGTGATGACGGCGACCGAATCGGCGCCGGCGGCGGCCACCAGCGCCACGTTCTCGGGCGTGATGCCGCCGATGGCGACCACGGCGGGGCGCGGCGCGTCGCGTTCCTCGACCAGCGCGCGGGCCTCGGTCAGGACCGAGAGCGGCGCGCGCACGGTGTCGGGCTTGACGCGCGAGGGGAACATGGCGCCGAAGGCGATGTAGTCGGCGCCGGCGTCCAGCAGTTCGCGGGCGCGGCCCAGGTCGTCGTAGCTGGAGCCGCCCAGGATCAGGTCGGGGCCGGCTTCGGCGCGGATGCGGGCCAGGCTGTCGTCGTCGCGGCCGACGTGGGCGCCGTCGGCGCCGACTTCCAGCGCCAGGCGCCAGTCATCATTGATGAGGAACACCACGCCCAGCTCGCGGCATAGGGGCGCCAGGGCGCGCGCCTGCTCGGCGCGCACCGCGTCGGGCACGTCCTTGCGGCGCAGCTGCAGCGCGCGCATGCCGCCCTCGGCCGCCTGGCGCACCGCGCGCATCAGGCGCTCGGTGTCGTCCCATTCGGGGGTGACGCCATACAGGCCGGCGGGGAATCGCAAGGCTTTCATTGCGGCTGGATCCGGTTGGGAATGCGCCGGCCCATGCCCGGCAGGAAACTGGCGGCGACCGCCGCGTCGGCGTGGGCCAGGCCCTGGCGCACGGCCTCGGGCATGTCCAGTCCGCGCGCCAGCAGGGCGGTGATGGCGGTGGCGGCCAGGCCGCCGGCGTCGCCGTTGCGGTCCGGGGGCGCCTGCCAGGGCAGGGTGGTGGTCTGGCCGTTGGGGCCCAGCAGCACGTTGGCGTGGTGGCCGGGCCGCTGCGGGCTGCCCAGCACCAGCACCCATTCGGCGCCGGCGGCCACCAGGGCGTGCATCGGTGATGGTGCGTCCCCGATATCGATATCACCGTCGGCGTGCCATTGGGCCAGCCGCAGGTGCTCGACGATCAGCAGGTCGGTCTGCGGCAGCACCAGTTCGAGGATGGCGGCCAGCAGGTCGTCGGCGTCATCCTCGTCGGCGGCGTCGGCCGGCACCTGGGCGCGCTGGCCCAGGTGCAGCACCAGCGGCACCTGGCTGTAATCCGCGGCAACCTGCGCGGCGACGCTTGCCGTTTCGGCGGTGTATAGTCCGCCCACCTTGATGGCCTGTACGGACATGTCCTCGAGCAGGCAGCGCGCCTGGTCGTCCAGCAGGTCGGGTGAAACGGGATGGATTTCTTCGATGCCGGCGGTATCCTGCACGGTCAACGCCGTGACGGCCGCCAGGCCATGACAGCCGAGGCGGGCGCAGGTCACGGCGTCCGCGGGCAAACCGTCGGCGCCCGAGGGATCGAGCGGACCGAAGACCAAAACGAGAGGGGGAGTAACGGGGGCCACGTGGACAGCGCTAGAGTAAGGGTGCCCGGACTCATTTGCGGAGAATCAGGGGAACCCCTATTGGGTTTCGGTAAGATTGTCCCCATTCTAATGGATGCCTCCCGCCTTTGCCCCGTCGCGGGGACAACGGCAGGGAATTGATGTAAGAGAGAACTATGCGTACTTGGATGTGTCTGATTTGTGGCTGGGTCTACGACGAAGAGGCCGGCCTGCCCGACGAAGGCATCGCGCCCGGCACCCGCTGGGAAGATGTGCCGCCGAACTGGGTCTGTCCTGAATGCGGCGCCCGCAAAGAGGACTTCGAACTGATGGAAATCTGACGCGCAGCGCCGACGTCTTCCGCCAAGGCGGTTCGATCTGACTACCCAAGAGGGGGTTGCCATGACGGAAAAACACCACGAAGAGGCCAGTACGCAACAGGCCGCCAACTTCGCCAACCAGTTCCTGATCGCCATGCCGGGCATGGTCGAAGGCAGCCTGGCCGGCTCGGTCATCTATATCTGCGAGCACACCGAACGCGGCGCATTGGGCCTGGTCATCAACCGGCCCACCGACCTGACCCTGGGCACGTTGTTCGAGCGCATCGAACTGTCGCTCGAGATCGGTCCGGTCAAGGACACGCTGGTGTTCTTCGGCGGTCCGGTGCAGACCGACCGCGGTTTCGTGCTGCACGCGCCCGCGGGCGACTACAGCTCCAGCATCAAGCTCGGCGCCATGGCCCTGACCACCTCGCGCGACGTGCTGCAGGCGGTGGCCGACGGCAACGGGCCCGCCCGCATGCTGGTCACGCTGGGCTACGCCGGCTGGGGCGCCGGCCAGCTCGAAAGCGAAATGGGCCAGAACGCCTGGCTGTCGGTCGGCGCCGACGACCACATCATCTTCGACGTGCCGCCCGAGGATCGCTACCCCGCGGCGCTCAAGCTGCTGGGCATCGATCCCGTGATGCTGGCCGGCGACGCGGGCCATGCCTGAAGAGACCCTGCTGGCATTCGATTTCGGCGAGAAGAAAATCGGCGTGGCCATCGGCAATACGCTGACGGGCCACGCGCGGCCGCTGGAGATCATCTTCAGCGAGGTGCGCGACGTGCGCTTCGCGCGCATCGAGGCGCTGCTGCGGGAATGGCAGCCGCATCGCGTGGTGGTCGGCCTGGCGCTCGACGCCGATGGCGGCGAACAGCCCGCCACCGCGCGCTGCCGCCGCTTCGCCAACCAGCTGCACGGCCGCTTCGGCGTGGCGGTGGAGCTGGTCGACGAGCGCGGCTCCAGCATGGAGGCCCAGCGCCTGCTGGGCACCCACGCGGCCGACGACGCGATGGCCGCCGCCGTCATCCTGCAACGTTACCTGGACAAGCCGCCGGCGCCTTGACGCCGACGCCGGCCCGCCCATGCTCAATCCGCAACTCGACCGCCGTGGCGAACTGCTGCATCTGCTGACGACGGAAGGGTTGCCGCGACGCCATGTCGAACGGCTGCTGGACGCGGCGGCCGCGTTCGCCGCCGATGACGCGCCGGCCGTCGCCGACGCCGACCTGCCGTTGTTCCTGAGCCTGCCCGCCGGCGATGCCGGCCTGCGCCAGGACTTCGAGGCCGCCGCCGTGCGCCTGGGCCTGCGGTCCGTGGCGCTGGAAACCAATGGCCCGGGCGCCGACGCCGGGGTGGATCGCGGCCACGGCGTGGGCGCTGGCGACATCTGCGCCGCCAGCGCGCTGTCTCCCGCCGCGGTCGCCGCCGGCCTGCCGGCCGGCATCCTGGCGCTGCGGCATCCGGCCAGCGGCGCCGCCGTCAGCGCCGCCGCCGCATGCGCGCCGGGCCTGCGCATCCTCAACGCCGGCGATGGCGCGCACGCCGATCCGCTGCCGGCGCTGGCCCGCGTGCAGGCCATGCTGCAGGCCAGACAGGATCTGACCAACCTGGCCGTGGCGCTGGTGGGCGACATCCGCCACAGCGCCGTGGCGCGCAGCCTGATCCATGCCATGACCACGCTGGGCGTGCCCGAAGTGCGCGCCGCCGCGCCGCGCACCCTGCTGCCCGACGGCCTGCCGCAACTCGGCGTGCGCGCCTGTGCCACCCTGCACGAATGCCTGGCCGAGGCCGATGTGGTGATCGCGCTGCCCCTGCGGGCCGAGCGCATGAGCGGCGCGCTGCTGCCGTCGGCGCGCGAATACGCCGCCGCTTACGGCCTGACGCCCGCCCGCCTGGCCGCGGCCCGGCCCGATGTCCTGCTGTTGCCCGCCGCCGCGCTGACGCCCGGCATCGAGGTCGATGGCGACGTTGCCGCCGGCCTGGGCGAGATCGAGGCCGGCCTGGCCCGGTCCGAAGGCCATCTGCGTCTGGCCGCCCTGAGCGTGTTGGCCGGAGTCGCCGCATGAGGCTGCACATCGCCAATGGCCGCCTGATCGACCCGGCCCACGACCGCGACGGCTTGCAGGACCTGTTCATCGCCGACGGCCGCGTGGCGGCGGCCGGCCAGGCGCCCGACGGCTTCCAGGCCGATCGCCGCATCGACGCCGCCGGCCTGGCCGTGCTGCCGGGCCTGGTGGACCTGTCGGCGCGCGTGCTGCGCCAGGACGCCGGCGCCGCGGCCGAGCCCCGCCTGTCGGCCGCCGAGCTGCGCGCCGCGCTGGCGGGCGGCGTGACCACGCTGACCTTGCCGCCGGACGCCGGCGCGCCGCTGGACGCGCCGGCCCAGGTCGAGGCGCTGCTGCGCGAGGCGCCGCCCGGCCACGGCCGGGTGCTGCCCCTGGGCGCGCTCACGGTCGCCCTGCGCGGCGAGACCCTGGCCGAGATGGGCCTGCTGGCGCAGGCGGGCTGCCTGGCGTTCTCGCAGGGCGAATCCGGCATCGTCGACACCCGGGTGCTGTGGGGCGCCATGCGCTATGCGGCCGGGCAGGGCCTGGCGCTGTGGCTGCGGCCGCAGGACCCATGGCTGGCGCAGGGCGCGGTGGTCGCCGCCGGCGCCTACGCCGACCGCCTGGGCCTGGAAGGCCTGCCGCCGCAGGCCGAGGCGCTGGCCCTGCAGGCGATTTTCGAGTTGCAGCGCGCCACCGGCGCCCGCGTGCACCTGTCGCGCCTGTCCACCGCGGGCGGCCTGGAACTGCTGCGCGCGGCGCGCCGCGAAGGGCTGCCGGTCAGCGCCGATGTCTCGGCCAACAGCCTGCACCTGACCGATGTGGACATCGGCTATTTCAATACGGATTTCCACCTGCGCCCGCCGCTGCGCGGCCAGCGCGACCGCGACGCGATCCAGGCGGCGCTGCGCGAGGGCCTGGTGGACGCCCTGTGTTCGGACCATGCGGTGGTGGACGACGCGGGCAAGTCCGTGCCGTTCCCGCAATCGCAGCCCGGCGCCACGGGCCTGGAGCTGCTGCTGTCGCTGGCGCTGAAATGGGCCCGCGACAGCCGCCTGCCGCTGCCGCAGGCGCTGGCCCGGGTGACGTCGGGGCCGGCGGCGGTGCTGCGCGGCCTGTCGCCGGCGCTGGCGGGCCTGGGGCAACTGGGCGTGGGGGCGCCGGCCGACCTGTGCCTGGTGGACCTGGAGGCCGAATGGCTGGTGACGCCCGGCGCCCTGCAAAGCCACAGCCGTCATACGCCGTTCGCGGGTATGATGCTGCCCGGTCGTGTCCGCGCCACCCTGGTGAGTGGCCGCCCGGCCTGGGAGACCCCTGTTTGAAGCTGCTGCGCTTTGTCCTCCGCCTGATGCTGGTGGTGCCGTTGATTGTCTTCGGCCTGCTGTGCGTGGGCCTGGTGTATCCGCTGCTGCGCCCGAAGTCGCGGGCCTGGCTGAACCGTACCTGGTCGCGCTGCCTGATGGCGGCCTGTGGCCTGCGGGTCGTCTTCAAGGGCGAGCCGCGCATGACGGGCCCGGTGCTGCTGGTGGCGAACCATGTGTCGTGGATCGATATCTTCGTGCTGAATTCGGCGCGGGCGACGTCGTTCGTGGCCAAGAGCGAGATCCGCAGCTGGCCGGTGATCGGCTGGCTGGTGGCGGGGGCGGGCACGCTGTTCATCGAACGCGGCCAGCGCCACGCGGTGCATGCGATGGGCGAGTCGATGCAAGCTCGCTTCAAGCAGGGCGATGCGGTCGGCCTGTTCCCGGAAGGCACGACGAGCGAGGGTTTCACGCTGCGCCCGTTCCACGCCAGCCTGTTCGAGCCGGCGCGCGCGGCGGCGGTCGAGATCCAGCCGGTGGCGCTGCGTTTCCTGCAGCACGGCGAACGCAGCGGTTTCGCGGCGTTCGTGGGCGAGGAAACGCTGGTGGCGAATCTGTGGCGGGTGATGGGGACGACGGGGCTGTCGGTGGAGGTGGTGTTCTTGCCGGTGCTGGCGACACAGCATGCGGATGGGACGTTGCCGACGCGGTTGGAACTGTCGCATCAGGCTCGGGATGCGATTCAGGCGGTGCTTTGACGGTGCTGCTTCTGGTTTGAACGTTCGTTTCTAGGCTTTTTCTTGGCGTTGTAGATCTTCGTAGGTCGCCCCTCGGGCAGGTGGCCCCCGGGGCGGGCGCCCACGATTGCGGCCCGGAGCCTTCGCTCCGGGCTGCCCCGTCGTCATCCTTGTA
>NZ_CYTU01000066.1:0-6800 GCF_001299375.1 Achromobacter sp. 2789STDY5608621
CTGGAACCCCGGGCCATGCGGCCGCCGATGGCGCCGCGGCCGATGCCGCGCCGGCCAAGCCGGCGCGCAAGACCGCCCCGCGCGCACGCCGTCCGCGCAAGGCCGCCGACGCCGAGTAAACCGGCGCGTGGGCACGGGCCGGCGCCACGCCGCCGGCCGTTCAATCCCCCACCGGACCCCGGCCGTCGTAGCGGCCGGGCGTGACGCCGTATTCCCGCTTGAACATCGCGATGAAGGCGCTGACGTTGTCATAGCCCGATTCCAGCGCGGCGGCCGTCACGCCTTGGCCGGCCGCCAGTATTTCCTGCGCCCGCATCAACCGCGCGCGCTGACGCCACGCCCCCAGCGACAGGCCGGTCTCGGCCAGGAAGCGGCGCGCCAGCGTGCGCGGCGCCATGCCGATCGTGTCGGCCCAGGCGGCCAGCGGCCGGGTATCGGCCGGCGCGTCGGACAACGCCAGCGCCAGGCGCTGTAGCCGCGGGTCGCGCGGCAGCGTCAGGCCGTCGCCGGCGCGCGGCAGGGTGCGGATCTCGTCGCGCACCACTTCGGCGATGCGGCGCTGGGCGGCGTCCCAGACCGTATCCGACCAACCGGCGGCGCGCTCGACCGCCGCCAGCAGCAGCGCCGACGCCCGCAGGGCGCAGGGCGCCGCCGGCAGGTCGGCGCAGGCCGCGGGGCTGAGGTAGACGCTGTAGCCCGCGTACGGGCCATGCGAACGCAGCCCGTGCGGGCAGTCGGGCGGAATCCAGATCGCGTGCGCGGGCGGCGCGACCCATTGGCGGTCGCCGGCCACCACCGTCAGCAGCCCGCGATACGCGCCGAACAGCTGGCCGCGCGCGTGCCGGTGCGTGGCGGTGTGGCGCAGCGCCGCGTCCTGGCGCCGCACGGCCAGCAGGGGCGGCCCGTCGGGCGCGGCGGCCAGGTCGGGGGCGATCAGGGGCGAGGCGGCCTCGGCGGGCGTCGGGGGCGGGCAGGGGCGGCGCATGGACATGGCGGATCCAGGTTGGCACAAACACGGTATTGATTGTCGAAATTACCGCAGATTTGCCGAGCGGGGGCGACTATCGTGAGCCTGTGCCCATCGACAGGAGAACATCATGCAAGCACAGGACTTATTGCCGGACGACCGCAATGCCGCCCAATTCGAGGGCGTGACCGTGCGCAAGGGCACGGTCGGCGCCTTTCTGCTGAACGCGCGGGTGTGGTGCGACGCCGACGCGGCGCCGGCCGCGCGCGAGGTCGCCGCCCGCGACATGCGGGAGGCCTTGCCGGCGCTGCGCGCGCTGGGGCTGTTCGAGGTGCTGGAAGTGCGCGATCCGGCGCTGCGGCGCTGGCTGGACGCGGCCGGGGCCGCGTCCGCCGGCGGCGAGGTTACGGCGTGATGGAATAGGGCAGCGGCGCGGCGGCGATGCGCGGGCCGTCGGCCGCGCCCAGCCGCAGGTCGCCCTCGGGCAGCGCGGCCAGCGTGGTCTCGAACAGCACCGACACGCCGTCGTCGCCGCGGGCCGCGTCGACGATGCGGCCGGTCGGCTCGCCCGGCTGGGTGGCGTCGAACACGTCCTGGCCGGCCAGTGCGGCATCGGCCACGCCGGCATCGACGATGGTGCCGAACGCCATGCGGCGCTTGACGGTGCCGCGGTAGTGGCTGCGCGCCACCACTTCCTGGCCGGGATAACAGCCCTTGGTAAAGCTGACGCCCTGGATCAGGTCCAGGTTGACGGTCTGCGGAATGAAGACGTCCTGGGTCGCCGTGGTGATCCAGGGGATGCCGGCGGCCAGGTCGGCCGCGTGCCATTGCGCGGCCGGGATCTGCCCGAGCACGGCGGCCAGCGGCGCGGCCACGGCCAGTTGCTCGTCGGACGCGATCCACCACCAGCGCGCCACGGCGCCGGCCGCGGGCGCGGCGATCCAGGTGCCGGAGGGCAGCTCGGCGCGTTGCCAGGGCGTGCGCGGCAGGGCGCCGGCGGCCGCTTCCAGGGCGGCCAGCTGCGCCGGGTCGGCCTGCACGCCGGCCACGTGCAGCGCGGCGGGGGCCAGCTTGACCTTGGCGCGCAGCACGAACATGGACAGGCGCTTGATCAGCGCCGCGGCCAGGTCCTGGCGCACCAGGGCGTACAACTGCGGGGCGTCCTCGGCCGGGGCGGCGCCGCGCCACATCACCAGGGTCGCCAGCAGGCGGCCCTTGGCGGTGCAGTAGCCGGCCAGGCGGGCGGCATCGGCGGGCAGGCCGGTGACGTCCTGGGTCAGCTGGCCGTGCAGAAAGGTCAGCGCGTCGGCGCCGCTGGCGCTGAAAACGGCGAAATCGTCCAACGGCGCCAATTGCGCGCAACCTTCGGCGCGCGCCGGGATCGAAGAATGGAAAGCATGCATGGCTGCGTGGGCCCGTGACTCGTCATCAAAGGGTTGATGATAGCTGTGTTCTCATCCTGGCAGGCCGATGCCCGCGCAGGGCAAAGGGGCGCGCGACGCGCTCCGGCCCTCGTTTTGCGCCGACAGGTCCGCGCGATCCATTAAACTTCCCAGACTTATGAAGAAGCGACTCCGTTTTTACGTCCTGTGGTCATTCCTGCTCATCGTGCTGGCCATCGCCGCGACCGTCGGCGCCGCCTGGCACTGGATGCATCGACCCATTCCTCTGTCGGCCGACAGGATCGATTTCGTGGTGGACCCGGGCAGCAGCCCGCGCACCGTCGCGCGCGCGCTCAACGCGGCCGGCGTGCCGGTCTGGGAGCCGGGTTTCGTCTGGATGGCGCGCCTGACCGAGCAGGACAAGCTGATCAAGGCCGGCGGCTACCAGGCCATCAACGGCGACACGCCCTGGCTGCTGCTGGAACGCATGGCGCGCGGCGACATGACCCAGCGCCAGATCACCTTCCTGGAAGGCTGGACCTTCCGCCAGATCCGCCAGGCGCTGCGCGAGAATCCCGACGTCAAGCAGACCCTGGGCGACATCAGCGACGAAGCCCTGATGGAGCGCCTGGGCTCGGACATCAAGCATCCGGAAGGCCTGTTCTTCCCCGACACCTACATCTTCACGCCGGGCAGCTCCGACTACGACCTGCTGCGCCGCGCCTACCAGGAAGGCCAGCGCATCCTGGACGACACCTGGGCCAAGCGCCAGGCCGACCTGCCGCTGTCCACGCCCTATGAGGCGCTGGTGCTGGCGTCCATCATCGAGAAAGAAACCGGCCATGGCCCGGAGCGCCGCCGCGTCTCGGGCGTGTTCACCAACCGCCTGAAGATCGGCATGCTGCTGCAGACCGACCCCACCGTCATCTACGGCATGGGCGACGCCTACCAGGGCCGCATCCGCAAGCGCGACCTGCAGACCGACACGCCCTGGAACACCTATACGCGCCCGGGCCTGCCGCCCACGCCGATCGCCGCCGCCGGCCGCGCGGCGCTGCTGGCCGCGGTGCAGCCCGAGCAGCACAAATTCCTGTTTTTCGTCTCGCGCGGCAACGGCACCAGCGAGTTCTCGGTGAACCTGTCCGAGCACAACCGCAACGTCTCCCGCTACATCCTGGGCCAGACGCCGGCGGCCCGCCCGGCGCCGGCGGCCAGGCCCGCCGCGTCCGCGCCCGCCGCCGCGCCGACGCCCGAGACGGCACCCACTTCCACGCCGGACGACGATCCGGCGCCAGCACAAGGACAAGAACAATGACCTCACGCGGACGCTTCATCACGCTGGAGGGGGTCGACGGGGCCGGCAAGAGCACGCACACCGAGTGGATCGCCGAGTTCCTGCGCGGCCAGGGCCTGGAGGTGGTCTCCACCCGCGAGCCCGGCGGCACGCCGCTGGGCGAAAAGCTGCGCGCCCTGGTGCTGACCGACCCGATGGGCCTGGATACCGAGACCCTGCTGATGTTCGCCGCCCGCTGCGAGCACCTGCACCAGGTGATCGA
This sequence comes from Achromobacter sp. 2789STDY5608621, assembly GCF_001299375.1. Classification (NCBI taxonomy): domain Bacteria; kingdom Pseudomonadati; phylum Pseudomonadota; class Betaproteobacteria; order Burkholderiales; family Alcaligenaceae; genus Achromobacter; species Achromobacter sp. 2789STDY5608621. Next base: position 3,906 of record NZ_CYTU01000066.1, read on the forward strand.
GCCGGCGCTGGCGCGTGGCGCCTGGGTGGTCTGCGACCGCTACACCGACGCCACCTACGCCTACCAGGGCGGCGGCCGCGGCCTGGGCGCCGCGCGCGTGGCCGCGCTGGAAACCTGGATGCAGGCCGGCCGTCCCGACCGCACCTGGCTGTTCGACGTGCCGCTGGCGGTGGCGCGGGCGCGCCTGGCCGACGCCCGCGAGCCCGACCGCTTCGAGCGCGAAGGCGCCGCCTTCTTTGAACGCACGCGCGCCGCCTACCAGGCGCGCGCCGCGGCCGAGCCCGACCGCATCCAGGTGATCGATTCGACCCGCGCCATTCCCGAGATCCGCGCCGAGCTGGAAGCCGGCTTGCGCCAACTGGTGGCGGCCCGGCCATGAGCGCGCCCCAGTTCCTGCCCTGGCAGATGGAGACGGCGCGGGCCTGGCTGGGCAACCGCGAGCGCTTCGCCCACGCCTGGCTGGTGCACGGCCTGGCCGGCATCGGCAAGCTCGACTTCGCCAATGCCGCCGCCGCCAGCCTGCTGTGCGAGACGCCGCAGGACGGCCTGGCCTGCGGCCATTGCGCCGCCTGTGCCTGGTTCGCCAGCGGCAACCACCCCGACCTGCGCCGCATCCGGCCCGAGGCCGTGGCGGTCGAGGAGGGCGCCGACGCCGCCGAGGGCGCGGAAGAGGCCGAGCCGGCCGCGGGCGCGGCCAAGAAGGCGCCGTCCAAGGAAATCCGCATCGACCAGATCCGCTCGCTGGAATCCTGGTTCAACACCGCCACCCACCGCGGCGGCTGGCGCGTGGCGCTGCTGTACCCCGCGCACGCGCTGAACGTGGTGTCGTCCAACGCCTTGCTCAAGGTGCTGGAAGAGCCGCCGCCGCATACCGTGTTCCTCTTGGTGGCCGACGCGCCCGACCGGCTGTTGCCGACGCTGGTGTCGCGCTGCCGCCGCCTGCCGCTGCCGGGGCCCGATCCCGACACCGCGCTGCAATGGCTGCGCGACCAGAACGTGGAGCCGGCGCGCGAATGGCTGGCCGCCGCCGGCGGCGCGCCGCTGGCCGCGTTGCGCCTGGCGCAGAACGCCGAAACCGCCTGCCCGCCGTGGCTGACCCAGTTGGTCGGCCCGCTGGCCAAGGGCCAGACGCCCGACGTCGGCACCCTGGCCGAGGCCCTGGAAAAGGCCCCGCCGGCCGAGTGGATCGACGCGCTGCAACGCCTCTATACCGATCTGATGCTGGCCGCCGCCGGCGCGCCGGTGCGTTATTTCCCGGCGCTGGCCGCCGTCGTGGCCGAGGTCGCCGCGCGCATGAACACGGCGCGCGCGGCCGAGGCCGCGCGCTGGCTGACGCGCCAGCGGGCGCTGGCCACGCATCCCTTGAATGCCAAGCTTTTCGCCCACGCGACGCTGCAGCGCGTGGTGCTATCCTGCCAGGCGTAACCTGCCGCGGCGCGGCGACGGATCCGGCCTGTCCGGGCCGCCGTCCAGACGCCGCGCCTTTCCTCATCCAAGTCTCATGTACGTCGATTCCCACTGCCATTTGAATTTCCCCGAGCTGGCGGCCGACCTGCCCGCCATCCTCGAACGGATGGCCGCCAACCAGGTGACCCACGCGCTGGTGGTCAGCGTCAACATGCCCGAATGGCCGGGCCTGATGTCGCTGGTCGAGCCGCAGCCGAACCTGTGGGCCTCGGTCGGCGTGCACCCCGACTACGAGGACACGCCGGACCCCGAGCCCGAGGAGCTGGCGCGCCTGGCGGCCCACCCGAAGGTGGTGGCCATCGGCGAGACCGGGCTGGACTACTACCGCCTGTCCGAGCCGCTGGACTGGCAGCGCGAGCGTTTCCGCCGCCATATCCGCGCCGCCCGCGACACCGGCCTGCCGCTGATCGTGCACACGCGCTCGTCGGCCGAGGACACGGTGCGGATGCTGCGCGAGGAGCGCGCCGCCGAGGTCGGCGGGGTGATGCACTGTTTCACCGAGACCTGGGAAGTGGCCCAGGCCGCGCTCGACCAGAATTTCCACATCTCGCTGTCCGGCATCGTGACGTTCAAGAACGCGCATGTGGTGCACGAGGTGGCCGCCAAGGTGCCGCTGGACCGCCTGCTGATCGAAACCGACTCGCCGTACCTGGCGCCGGTGCCGTACCGGGGCAAGCTCAACGACCCGTCCAAGGTGATCCACGTGGCCGAGAAGATCGCGGATCTGAAGGGCATCAGCGTGGCCGAGGTGGCGCGTGCCTCAACGGAAAATTTCTTTAATCTTTTCAATAAGATAAAGAAATAATATAACGTTAATTATTTAAAGTAATTTATCAGGATTGCCCATGGCTGCCAGCGCTGCGTTCTCCCGTCACCGCCTCGTCTCGCACTGCCGCAGCGCACTGCTGGCGTTGTGCGTCGCCGTTTCGACGCCGGCGCTGGCCCAGGCCGCCAATCCGTCGGATTGGTGGGTCTATGTCGCCAACGACTACCCCGACGAAATCAAGGACCTGCTGGCGCAGGGCGCCGACCCCAACGTGCGCTACCGCAATGGCCAGCCGGCCCTGATGCGCGCCGTGGTGGACGGCGCCTGGAAGGTGTTCGACGTGCTGGCGGCCAACCCGCGCACGGACGTCAATGCCGAGAACCCGGCCGGCGAGACGCCGCTGATGTACCTGGCCATCGCCGGCCAGACCGACCGGGCGCGGGCGCTGATGGCGCGCGGCGCCCAGGTCAACCGCCTGGGCTGGACGCCGCTGCACTATGCGGCCTCCAAGGGCCAGCTGGCCATGGCCAGCCTGCTGCTGGAACGCAAGGCGATGGTGAACGCGCCGGCGCCCAACGGCGAAACGCCGCTGATGATGGCGGCGCTGTCGGGCAACAAGGCGATGGTCGAGTTGCTGCTGAAGGCGGGCGCCGACGTCACCA
>NZ_CYTU01000066.1:7138-26844 GCF_001299375.1 Achromobacter sp. 2789STDY5608621
CGGGGTGCGGCTGAACAACTACGACAAGCCCGCGACGCCCTGATCCCGGCCGCGTCCCGCTGGTTCCGAAACCCGCCTTCCGGCGGGTTTTTTATTGGCAGTCGCCGGCTGGCGGGCCGGGGCCGCGCAGCTCTGGCGCGCTCTCGGGGCGGCGGCCCGGCGTGCCGCTGGCAGGCCTTGCGGATCGGGTTTGTGATCGTGTGTTTCGGGGTTTTCCCTGTAAGTTCTCATTGAGTGGGAAAAATTTCGACCAATACCACCATAAATTGATAATCTCGCCGCCATCACCACCAGGAGAGCTTGTTGATGGATCAGTCGGTAGGGCCGGGCGCGGACCGGGTGCTTTACGTGTTGGCCACGCTGGCCCGGCACGATGGCCCCCTGAGCATCGCCGCGCTGGCCGAGAAGACCGGCCTGGCGCAGAGCACGCTCTACCGCCAGGTGGCCCTGCTCAAGCGCTGGGGCTTCGTCGCCGAGCACGAGGGCGAATACGGCCCCGGTCCGCTGTGCGTGCAACTGGCCTGGGGTTTTGACCAATCCTCGTTCCTGATCCATGAAGCGCAGCCGGACATGGCGGCATTGGCCGCCGCGTCGGGCGAGACCATCGGCCTGCTGGTGGCGGTCAAGGACCAGGCCGTGTGCCTGGACATGGTCGAGAGCCAGCATCCGCTGCGCTGTTCCTTCACCAAGGGCCGCGGCCTGCCGCTGGCGCGCGGCGCCTCGGCCAAGTCGCTGCTGGCCTTCATGCCGGCCCCGCGCCAGCAGGCCGCGCTGGCCATCCTGGCGCGCGAGTCGGGCGTGGATCCGGTGCGCCTGGCCGACGAACTCGAGGCCATCCGCGCCCAGGGCTATGCCGTGACCGACAGCGAAGTCGACGCCGGCGTCTGGGGCGTGAGCGTGCCGATCTTCCAGCGCGCCAACCAGGCGGTGGCCTCCATCACGCTGATGGCCCCGTCCACCCGCGCCGCCCAGCGGCCGCAGGCCTTCATCGACCTGACCGTCGCGGCCGCCCGCCGCATCTCGGGCAGGCTGCAGGCGCACTGACGCCGCCGGTTTCCGCCTTCCATGCATTTCACGCTGTCCCCGACATTCCCGCCGCCTCTCTAGACGCCACACCCCACGCCGTACCGATCGCCGTATCCGTATCCACTTCTTCCTATCAGGATTCGCCATGACTACTCGCCGCACCCTGCTGACCGCCGCCCTGACCCTGGGCCTGGCCTGGAGCATGGGCACCGCCCACGCCCAGGAAACCATCCGCGCCGTGACCGACGCCACCTTCCCGCCCATGGAGTTCGTCAAGGACGGCAAGCGCACCGGCTTTGACATCGAATTGGTCGAGGCCCTGGCCGCCGCCATGGGCAAGAAGGTCGAATGGATCGACATCGACTTCAAGGGCCTGATTCCCGCCCTGCAGGCCGGCCGCGCCGACATCGCCGTGTCCGCCATCTACATCACGCCCGAGCGCAGCAAGGTGGTGGACTTCACCGATCCTTACTACGCCGGCGGCCTGGTCGTGCTGACTAAGAAGGACGGCCCGATCAAGACGCTGAAGGACCTGGACGGCCGCAAGGTGTCGGTGCAGGTCGGCACCAAGTCGGTCAACTACCTGAAGGAACACTACCCGTCGGTGCAGCGCGTCGAGGTCGAGAAGAACCAGGAGATGTTCAACCTGGTGCAGATCGGCCGCGCCGATGCCGCCGTGACCGGCAAGCCGGCCGCCAAGCTGTTCGCCCAGAGCACCACCGACCTGACCGTGCTGGCCGACCAGGTCACCACCGAGGACTACGGCATCGCCGTGCCCAAGAACAAGCCGGAGCTGACGCGCGGCCTGAATGAGGCGCTGCAGAAGATCAAGGCCGATGGCAGCTACCAGGCCATCGTCAACAAGTGGTTCGAGGCGCCCGCGAAATGAACCTGGATTTTGCCCCCGTCTTCGCCGACTTCGACGCGCTGGTGCGCGGCGCGGTGGTCACCATCGAGGTGACCGCCGGCGCCTTGCTGCTGGGCTGCGTCATCGGCCTGCTGGTCGGCGTCGGCCGGCTCAACCCGCAACGCCGCATCATCTACAACCTGTGCAGCGTCTACCTGCTGTTCTTTCGCGGCACGCCGTTGCTGGTGCAGCTGTTCATCTGGTTCTTCGGCCTGCCGCAGTTCGGCGTGACGCTGCCGGCGTTCGCCTGCGGCGTGCTGGGGCTGGGCATGTATTCCGGCGCCTACGTGTCGGAAATCGTGCGCGGCGCGATCCAGTCGGTCGACCGCGGCCAGACCGAGGCGGCCCGTTCGCTGGGCATGTCGTCGGGCCAGGCCATGCGCATCATCATCCTGCCGCAGGCGGTGGTGCGCATGATCCCGCCGCTGGGCAACGAGTTCATCGCGCTGATCAAGAATTCGGCGCTGGTGTCGCTGTTGACCATCCATGACCTGATGCACGAAGGGCAGAAGATCATCAGCGTGTCGTACCGCTCGCTGGAAACCTATCTGGTGGTGGCGCTGATCTACCTGGTCCTGACCACGGCCGCCATGTTGATACTGCGCAGGATCGAGCAACGCCTGCGCGCGGGGGGGATGGTGCAATGAACGCCGCGAATCCGAAAGAAATGATCCGCATCCGCGGCCTGCAGAAATCCTATGGCGACCACGCCGTGCTGCGCGGCATCGACTTCGATGTGCTGCCGTCGCAGGTGGTGGTGGTGATCGGCCCCAGCGGCTCGGGCAAGAGCACGCTGCTGCGCTGCTGCAACGGGCTGGAAGTGGCCCAGGGCGGCACCGTCGAGATCTGCGGCCAGATGCTGCAGAACGAAGGCGAGCAGTTGCCCGAGGCGGCGCTGAACCGCCTGCGCATGCAGGTCGGCATGGTGTTCCAGGGCTTCAACCTGTTCCCGCACCTGTCGGTGCTGGACAACGTCACCGTCGGTCCGCGCACGCTGCGCGGCATGGGCCGCGACGAGGCCAACGCGCTGGCCGAGGACCTGCTGCGCAAGGTCGGCCTGGCGCAGAAGATGTCGGCCATGCCGGCCAGCCTGTCGGGCGGCCAGAAGCAGCGCGTGGCGATCGCCCGCGCGCTGGCGATGCAGCCCAAGGTCATGCTGTTCGACGAACCGACCTCGGCGCTGGACCCGGAACTGGTGGGCGAAGTGCTGCAGGTCATGAAGCTGCTGGCGCGCGAAGGCATGACCATGATGGTCGTGACCCACGAGATGGGCTTTGCCCGCGACGTGGCCGACGTGGTCGCGGTGATGGACGGCGGCGTGATCCTGGAATCGGGCGCGCCCGAGGTCATCTTCAGCCAGCCGCGCGAGGCCCGCACCCGCGAGTTCCTGCAGGCCGTGCTGAGCACGGGGCAGGGGGCGGCATGACGGCGGCGCAACTCGACAGGAGCCTGTGGACCGCGCGCGACGACAGTGCCGAGCGCGGCGACACGCGCCGCCTGGCGCACATCGTCGAGCCGGCCGCGGGCCAGACGCCGGCCGCGGGCGAGCCGGTGCTGCTGGGCTTCGCCTGCGATGCGGGCGTGGCCCGCAACCAGGGCCGCATCGGCGCGGCGGCCGGCCCCGCCGGCATCCGCAAGTACATGGCCGGCCTGCCGGCGCACGGCCTGACGCGCCTGCTGGACGCGGGCGACGTGGCCTGCGAAGGCGACCAATTGGAAGACGCGCAGGAGCGGCTGGGCCTGGCGGTGGCCGACCTGTTGCGCCAGGGCGCCCGCCCGCTGGTGCTGGGCGGCGGCCACGAGATCGCCTGGGGCAGCTTCCAGGGCCTGGCGCGCTGGCTGGCGGACCGGGGCGATGAGGGCCCGGTGCTGGTGCTGAACCTGGACGCGCATTTCGATCTGCGCACCGGCCGGCCGGGCAGTTCCGGCACGCCGTTCGACCAGATCGCGCATTACTGCGAGGCGCAGGGGCTGGCGCTGCAATACGCCTGCCTGGGCGTGTCGCGGCTGGCCAATACGCCGGCGCTGTATGCGCGCGCGGCCGAAGTGGGCGCGGTGTGGGTCGAGGACCGCGACATGCAGGAGCGCCACCTGGCGGCGCGCCTGGCGAACGTCGACGCCTTGCTGGCGCGGGCTCGCCACGTTTACCTCACCATCGACCTGGACGTGCTGCCGGCGGCGGTGATGCCGGGGGTGTCGGCGCCGGCGCCCTATGGCGTGCCGATGGCGGTGATCGAGGAGATCGTGCTGCGCGTCAAGGCCAGCGGCAAGCTGCGCCTGGCCGACATGGCCGAGTACAGCCCGCGCTTCGATATCGACGGCCATGGCGCCCGCGCGGCGGCGCGCCTGGCCTGGCAACTGCTGTCCGCCTGACACGGTCCGCGGCGCGAGATCCGCCGCGGACTTCCCGCCCGCCGTCATGGCCGCTCGCGCGGCGCATGGCGGCGGGCTTTTTCACGCCTGCGGCGCGGCCAGCGGGATCGACATCTCGTGGTGGAAGAGATTGTCGGGATCGACGCTGCGCTTGGTGGCGATCAGCGCGGCGGTCTTGTTGCCGTAGTACAGGTCGAGCCATTGCGGATCGACGTGGCTGTGGCTGGCGTCGGTGTACTTCATGTCGGTGTCGGGGTAATTGATGTAGCACCCCTCGAACGGCGAGCCAGGCTGGTTGCTGGGCTTGCCGCCGTACTGCGCGAAGTACTCGTCGTACAGGTCGGCGATCCACTTGATGTGGAAGGCGTCCTGGGCCGGATCGGTCCAGTACACCTGGAACTGCGACTTCAGCAGCGACGAGCGCTGGCACACGCTGGTCGGGTTGGCCGTCTCGTCGTTGCGGTTGATGCGGCCGCCATACGAGTCGATCTGCACCAGCGCCTGGTTCAGGCGCGGGTCGTCCGAGCCGTTCAGGTATTCCCACATGGCCATGATCTCGACGTCGCTGAAATTGGCCTTGTGATAGGCGGACTTGTACTTGCCGCGCTGGTTGCTGCCCGAGCCGTTGATGCTCTGCGTCAGCCACAGCCAGTCCATCTTCTGCGCATCGTTGACCGCATGGGCCAGCATCCGCGGCGCGGGATGGACCACGCGGTGCGACGGGCCGTACCAATGCGTGGACAGGTTGACGGCGGGCGCGGCGCTGGCCGCCGCGTTCATGGTGGCGACGAAGTCCAGGAACGGCTGGTCGCGCGCGCCGCCGACCTTGCCGTCCTTGCCGGTGTACTGGATGCTCAGCACCACGTCGCCGGTCGAGCGATGCTGCACCTTCAGCAGCGTGAACAGGCCGCCGTTGGCCTTGGCCGGGTCGGGGCTGTTCCAGTCGGCGTCGTGGTCGGCGAACCACTGCCAGTAGGCGCGCATGAAGCGCGCGAAGTTGGCGCGGCCCGTGGCGCCGGCGCCGAAGCTGGCCCAGGGGTAGGACAGGGACAGCCAGTAGGCTTCCTGCGGCGCGGCGGGCAGGTCGGCGTAGTAGTAGGTCAGGATGATGCCGTAGTTGCCGCCGCCGCCGCCGCGGCAGGCGATGAACAGGTCGCGGTCGGCGCCGGTGCTGTGCAGGTTGACGTGCTTGGCGACCAGCTTGCGCGCGCCCGGGCCTTGCGGCACCAGGATGTCCACGCCCGACAGCCAGTCCACCGTCAGCCCGTGCAGGCGCGACAGCAGGCCGTAGCCGCCGCCGACGATGTGCCCGCCCGAGCCGACCGAATAGCACGAGCCGCCGGGCAGGGTGCGGTTGGCGGTCTTGTACAGGTCCAGGTAGCCGTCCCAGTTCTGGTTGCCGGACGCGGCCGCGAAGCGGTAGCGCGCGGCGGGATTCCAGGGCGAGGGGATGTCGCCGGCCTCGCGGTAGCGCAGGCCGGTCATCAGGCTCAGGTCGATGATGGCCAGGGGCTGGCCGTGGTCCTGCGGCAGTTTGTTGGCCACGAAGCCTTCGTAGCAGTGGCCGCCGCTGCGCACCGTGATGCGGCAGCCCTGGGCCAGCGCGGCGTTGGCCGCGTCGAGCACGTCCTGCGGGGTCTTGCAGACATAGATGGCGTTGGCGCCCTGGCCCGTGGTGGGGAAGCGCAGGTTGAAACCCTTTTGCAGGGTCGCGTAACGCGGGTCATTGCTGTCAATCAGGGAAAAATCCGACATGCGCACCTCTATGGTTGATTTTCATAAGTGCTGGATGCAAGCGGGCGCCGCCCGCCGGCAACGCGGGATGACAAGCTTTGGAAAGCCGCCGGTGCCGGGTACTGCTAAAACCGGGGCCGGTTGATTCTGGGTCAAGTGGATGACGGTTTCAAGCGGAATGCGACAGGCGCCCGGGCCGGGCTGACACGCGGCTGTGATGTGGCGCCGGTCGAGCGTCGGTGGGGCGGGAGCGGGCAGGGCGGGCGTCCCGCGGGCTGGACGCTGCCGTCGCGCGGGGCTAGGATAGGCGCAGCGTTTCGGCAGGCTCGGTAACGCTCACGGCCTTCATTTCCTTATTGCGTCCCCAATTAATATTTTTTCTTAAAATATGGGGACGCATTAAGGATATGGATAAAATGGCGCAACTTTGTCAGGAGAGCATGTTCATGTCTCAAACTCCCACCCATGCCTTGCCGTCTTATCTGAATGCCGAAGAACTCGGCCCCTGGGGTAATTACCTGCAACAAGTCGATCGGGTCACCCCGTATCTCGGATCGCTGGCGCGCTGGGTCGAGACCCTGAAGCGCCCGAAGCGCTCGCTGATCGTCGACGTGCCGATCGAGCTGGACAACGGCAGCGTGGCCCACTTCGAAGGCTACCGCGTGCAGCACAACACCTCGCGCGGCCCGGGCAAGGGCGGCGTGCGTTTCCACCAGGACGTGACCCTGTCGGAAGTGATGGCGCTGGCCGCCTGGATGTCGGTCAAGAACGCCGCGGTCAACCTGCCGTACGGCGGCGCCAAGGGCGGCATCCGCGTCGACCCGCGCAAGCTGTCGCAATCCGAACTCGAGCGCATGACGCGCCGCTACACCTCGGAAATCGGCGTCATCATCGGCCCGTCCAAGGACATTCCCGCCCCTGACGTGAACACCAACGCCCAGACCATGGCCTGGATGATGGACACGTACTCCATGAACGAAGGCTCGACCGCCACCGGCGTCGTGACCGGCAAGCCGATCGCGCTGGGCGGCAGCCTGGGCCGCGTCGAGGCCACCGGCCGCGGCGTGTTCGTGGTCGGCTGCGAAGCCGCCCGCGACCTGAACATCGACGTGTCCAAGGCGCGCGTGGTGGTGCAGGGCTTCGGCAACGTGGGTGGCACCGCCGCCCGCCTGTTCCATGAAGCCGGCGCCAAGGTCATCGCGGCGCAGGACCACACCGGCACGGTGCACAACGCCGCCGGCCTCGACGTCCACAAGCTGCTGTCGCACGTGTCGCAGCATGGCGGCGTGGGCGGCTTCTCCGGCGGCCAGGCCCTGGACAAGAACGAGTTCTGGACGCTCGAAACCGAATTCCTGATCCCGGCGGCCCTGGAAAGCCAGATCACCGCCGACAACGCCGCCAAGGTGCGCGCCAAGATCGTGGTGGAAGGCGCCAACGGCCCGACCACCCCGGAAGCGGACGACATCCTGGCCGAGAACGGCGTGTACGTGGTGCCGGACGTGCTGGCCAACGCCGGCGGCGTGACGGTGTCGTACTTCGAATGGGTGCAGGACTTCTCCAGCTTCTTCTGGAGCGAGGACGAAATCAACCAGCGCCTGGAACGCATCATGCGCGAGGCCTACGCCTCGATCGCGCTGGTGGCCAAGGAGCACAAGGTGACGCTGCGCACCGCCGCCTTCATCGTGGCTTGCACGCGCATCCTGCAGGCTCGCCAGGTGCGCGGCCTGTACCCGTAAAGTCCTTCTGGCGCCGGGCCCTGGCCCGGCGCCTGGAGGAGCGTGAGGAAGACAGGAAAACCGCCCCGACAGGGGCGGTTTCCATTTGGGCGGCGCAAAGGCGGGCGCCGCCCTAGGACTTCGGCAGCAGTTCCGGCTTGAGGATGCCGCGCAGATCCGCGTAGGCGATGCTCAGCTCGGGCTCGCCGTACGAATACGGCGCGATCGAGTAGGCGTCGTACTTGACCACGATGCCGTCGCGCGTGAGCGCGAAGTTGTCGCTTTCCTGGAACGGCCACATCTTGTTGTAGGCCGCCGGGTCGCGCTTGGCGTCGCTGTTGCTGGCCAGCCACTTGGCGTGGGCCCGCTGCAGCGCGGCGACGTATTCGGCGCGGCGGCCGGGAATCAGGGCCTCGTCCAGCGCCATGACGCGGCCGCGGCTGCGCTCCCAGTTCAGGTACTGGGTGGCCGGAATGCCGTGCGCGGCGCCGGTCAGGAACTGCTCGGTGTGCAGTTCGATCGAGACGATGTCGCCGACGGTGTCCTTGACGCTGGCCTTGAAGTAGGTGGCGTCGCGCGGGCGCGCGGTGGACCAGAAATACTGCGTGTATTCCGACAGCGTCTCGTAGGGGCCGCGACGGTTGGCGTCGGTGCCGGTCATGTAGGCCAGCACGTGGTCGACCAGCGCGCTCAGCTTGGGGATGCCGGGGAAGGCCACGCTGTCGATCTCGATGCGCGGACAGTCGCCCTTGCAGTCGGGCTTGTTGGACGCCCACTTGATGCGCTCGGTGGACAGGTCGCCGATCTTCTCGGGCGTGGCCGTGCTGGCGGCCGCCGTCGGCGACTCCAGCGTGATGTTGGCGGGGGGCGAACTGCCGCAGCCGGCCAAGGCCAGCAGGGCGGCTCCCAGGACCGCGGCGGACAGGCCGCGCGGCGTGCGGGGACGACGCATTGAACTACCTCCAGAAAACCCGGCCGCGCGCGGGCGCGGCCGTCCAACGGTTACCCGCGGCGGATCAGGGAACCACCGCGGTCCATTCGGGCGTGGAGAACTTCTCGGCGGCCTGGGCCTCGGCCTGCGCCAGCGTGGCGGCGCCCAGCTGGCCCGGCGTCAGCCGGTGCAGGCCGGCGAAGGTGTCCACCATGCGCTGGATGATGACTTCCCGCGCCAGTCCGGTCTGGGTGCGCAGCGGGTCGACGCGCTTCTTGGCGCTGGTGGTGCCCTTGTCCGACAGTTTCTCGCGCCCGATGCGCAAGACTTCCACCATTTTATCGGCGTCGATGTCGTAGGACATGGTGACGTGGTGCAGCACCGCGCCGGCGCGGCGGGCCTGGGCGGCGCCGCCGATCTTGCCGATGTCCGAGGCGATGTCGTTGAGCGGCTGGTACCAGGCCTTGATGCCCAGCCCCTGCAGCGCCTGCAGCACCCAGGCGTCCAGGAACGCATAGCTTTCCTGGAAACTCATGCCGTGCACCAGCGCCTGCGGCGCGCTCAGCGAATAGGTGATGCTGTTGCCCGGCTCGATGAACATCGCGCCGCCGCCGCTGACGCGGCGCACGACCTCGATGCCGTGGCGCCGGGCGCCCTCGGGGTCGACTTCGTTCTTGAGAGATTGGAAGCGGCCGATCACGACCGCGGGCGCCGACCATTCCCAGATGCGCAGGGTGGGCGGGCGCGTGCCGGCGCCGACCTCGTCGGTGATGACGGCGTCCAGCGCCATGTGCAGCGCGGGGCGTTGCGGCGCTTCGTGGATCAGCTGCCAGTCGTAGTCGTTCCAGTCGGTGCGGGTCATGCCAGCGCCCTCCGCAGCACCACCGCCACGGCTTCGGCCGAGAAGCCGAACATCTCGGTGTCGGCGGGCAGCGCCGACTGCACCGCCAGCGCCAGTTCCAGTTCGCCGGCGTCGGCGGGCAGGCCGTTCAGGCCGCGGTTGATGGCTTCCAGCGCCTCGGGCGGTTCCAGGAAGAAATCGCCGCTGATGCGGACATCGGCCAGGCGGCCATCGCGGACTTCCAGGTCCGCGACCACCAGCTTGCCGCCGGGGACTTTGTATTCGCCGTGCATGGGGCGCTCCTTTGTGTATCAGGCCTGGCGCCGGGGGCGGCGCTACAGGCTCAGTTTCATGCCGTCGTGGCTGGCCACGAAACCCAGGCTTTCGTAGAAGCGGCGGGCGTCGGGCCGGGCGCGGTCGGTGGTCAGCTGCACCATCTCGCATCCCTGCGAGCGGCACTGCTCGATGGCCCACTCGAACATGGCGCGTCCCAGGCCCTGGCCGCGCGCCGACGAGGCGATGCGCACGCTCTCGATCTGTCCGCGCCATTGGCCCAGCCGCGACAGGCCGGGTATGAACGATAACTGCAAACAGCCGATCAGGCGCGCGTCGCGCTCGACCACCGCGAAGAACTGGTTCGGGTCCTGCTCGATGGCGGCAAAAGCCGCAGTGTAGCGGGGGTTGAGCGGAATCGAGGGATCTTCGCGCCTGGCGCCCAGTTCGTCGTCGGCCAGCATGGCCACGATCTCGGGCAGGTCGCCCAGGCGCGCGCGGCGGAACCGTAGCGGGGAATCGGTCATGGCGGCCTCGCTCAGCGCACGTTCTGGGCGGTCTGGCCGAACAGGATGCGGCGCGATTCGTCGTCGCTGACGGACGGCGCGGTGTTGACCTTGTCGGCCAGCGCGTAGGCGCGCTGCACGGCCGGACGCGCGGCGATGGCGTCGAACCAGCGCTTCAGGTGCGGGAAGTCATTCAGGTCCTGGCCCTGCTTGGCGTGCGGCACGATCCAGGGGTAGGCCGCCATGTCGGCGATGGAGTAGTCGCCGGCGACGAATTCGCGGTCGGCCAGGCGCTTGTTCAGCACGCCGTAGAGGCGGTTGGTTTCCTTGACGTAGCGTTCGATGGCGTAGGGGATGCGCTCGGGCGCGTAGCCGGAGAAGTGGTGGTTCTGGCCGGCCATGGGGCCCAGGCCGCCCATCTGCCAGAACAGCCATTGCGAGACCTCGGCGCGGCCGCGCAGGTCGGCGGGCAGGAAGCGGCCGGTCTTTTCGGCCAGGTACTGCAGAATGGCGCCGGATTCGAACAGCGACAGCGGCGCGCCGCCGTCGGCGGGCTGCTGGTCGACGATGGCCGGAATGCGGTTGTTGGGCGCGATGGCCAGGAACGCGGGCTTGAACTGGTCGCCCTTGCTGATGTTGACCGGGTGGATCTCGTACGGCAGCCCGGTTTCTTCCAGGAAGATCGTGATCTTGTGGCCGTTGGGGGTGGTCCAGTAATAGAGATCGATCATGGGGATTCCTTAGCGTCTTGGCGCCGCCGGCCACTGCCGGCGGATCGGAAGGCCCATGATAGCGGCGCCCCGGGCGGGCGGCCGAATACCCGGGGGCGCGGTGCGGGTTTGGCCCGCGCCCCGGCTCAGGCCGCGCCGGGCCGGGCGCCGCCGCGCAGGCGCCACTGCCAGTTCAGGCTGACGCCGGCGGCCGCCAGGAAGATCATGGCCACGCCCAGCACCTGGGTGGCGTCCATGCGGTGGCCGTACACCACCAGGTCCAGCAGGATCGCCACGGCCGGGTAGATGAAGCTGAGGGCGGCGGTCGAGGTAGTGGGCAGCTTCTGGATCGCCGAATACATCAGGATGTACATCAGGCAGGTGTGGACCAGGCCCAGCGCCACCAGGTAACCCCATTGCAGCGGGGCGGCCGGCAGCGCCTGGAAGTCGGCCATCGGCAGCAGCATCACCGCGCCCAGCGTCACCTGCACCAGCGCCAGCACCTGCGGCGGGATGCCCTTCAGGCGCTTGACGATGACGGCGGTGATGCCATAGAGCGCCGCCGCGCCCAGCCCCAGCAGCAGGCCCGACAGGTAGGCGTCGCCGCCGCTGTGGTCGGTGAGCTTGAGCACCAGTAGCAGGCCGGCGAAGGCGATCACCGACCAGGCCAGCTTGCCGCGCGTGGGCCGTTCGCCCAGGAACAGCGCGCCCAGGCCGATCAGGAAGAAGGGCTGCACGTTGTAGACGGCGGTGGCCAGCGAGATCGACGCCAGCCGGTAGGCCGAGAACAGCAGCACCCAGTTCAGCACCAGCGCGGCGCCGGCGGCCAGCGCCAGCGCCAGGGTGCGGGCGGTGAACAGCCCGGGCTTGAGCAGGCCGCGGGCCCAGCAGTACAGGAACAGCGACAGGGCGCCGAAGACGCAGCGGAAGAACACCACGTTCCAGGCGCTTTGGCCGGATTCCAGGACGAACACGCCCAGGGTGCCGGACAGGGTCATGGCGGCGGCCATCTGGGCCAGGCCGAGGCGATCGGATGAGGGGGGCATGGAAGGCTCCAGGGGACCGGCGCGGTCCACGATTCGATGGAGAAATTATCCCAGGCCGATCGGGCCGGTTATATGATGTTGCTGTGCCGGTTTGGCCTGTCAACCTTCGTTCGGGTGGAATTTATGCAGAATGACCTAAAGAATGAAAACCCCGTCCTGGATGGTATCGACCGCCGCCTGGTCGAGGCGCTGACGGCCAACGCGCGCACCACCACCGCCGACCTGGCGCGCCAGGTCGGCATGTCCGCGCCGAGCGTGGCCGACCGCCTGCGGCGGCTGGAGGAATCGGGCGTGATCCGCGCCTATACCCTGGACGTGGACCCGGTGGCGCTGGGCTACACGCTGGAGGCGATCGTGCGCATCCGGCCGCTGCCGGGCCAGTTGCGGCGGGTCGAGGGGCTGATCCAGGAGATCCCGCAATTCGTGGAATGCGACAAGGTCACGGGCGACGACTGCTTCATCGCGCGCGTGGTGCTGCGCTCGATCACCCACCTGGACGGCATCCTGGAGCGCGTGACCGAGTTCGCCGAGACCAACACCGCTATCGTCAAGGCGCACACGGTGCGCCGCCGGCTGCCGCCGTTGCGCTGAGGGGGGCGGGCTGGGCAAGGCGGCGGCTGGACGCCGCGCCGGGGACGGGCTGGCGCGACGCGTCGGCCAGGCCAGGGCGATTCAGGCGGCGGGCGCCGCCAGGGCGCGGACGATGTCGTCCTTCAGGCCGGCCGGCGTGTCGGTGGGGGCGTAGCGCTTGATCACCTGGCCGTCGCGGCCCACCAGGAACTTGGTGAAGTTCCACTTGATGCCCTCGGTGCCGAAGACGCCGGGCTTTTCGCCCTTGAGCCAGCGGTACAGCGGGTCGGCGTCGGCGCCGTTGACGTCGATCTTGGCGAACAGCGGGAAGGTGATGTCGTACTGCGTGGTGCAGAAGTCGAGGATCTCGGCCTCGTTGCCCGGCTCCTGGCGGCCGAACTGGTCGCAGGGAAAGCCCAGCACCGTCAGGCCGTCGTCGCGCAGCGCGCGGTACAGATCTTCCAGGCCCGAGTACTGCGGCGTGAAGCCGCATTTCGAGGCCACGTTCACCACCAGCAGCACCCGGCCGCGGTAGGCGGACAGGGGCTGGTCGGCGCCGTGGATGTCGCGGGCCGAGAAATCGTAGATCGTGCTCATGCGGGCTCCTTGGGGTCAGGCGTCGGAACGGGACGAGGCCAGCGCGCCGGTTTGCGGCGGCTGCGTCATCCCGGCGTGGCGCCCATAGTAGCGCGTGCCCCACAGGGTCAGCAGCAACACCGCCGCGGTGATGGCCGCGGACATCCATGGCAGGTCGGTCAGCGGCAGGCCGTGGCCCAGCGCCAGGCTGCCGAGCCAGGCGCCGCCGGCGTTGCCCAGGTTGAAGGCGCCCTGGTTCAGGGTCGAGGCCAGGTTGGGCGCCTCGGCCGCCTGGTCGACGATCAGCGTCTGCAGCAGCGGCACCACGGCAAAGCCCAGCGTGCCCCAGATGAAGGTCATCACCAGCATCGGCGCCAGCGCGTGGATGGCCTGGCTCAGCGCCAGGAACACCAGCAGCAGGCCCAGGAAGATGCGGCGCAACGACACTTCCAGATTGCGGTCGCCCAGCTTGCCGCCGAGCGTGCTGCCCACCGTGAGCGCCACGCCGAACAGCAGCAGCACGCCGGTCACGCCGCGTTCGGACACGCCGGTGATGTCGCGCAGGATCGGCGCGATATAGGTCAGCACGCAGAACAGCGCGGCCGAGGCCAGCACGCTGGCGACCAGCGGCCACAGCACGCGCACGTCGCGCAGCACGCGGAATTCACGCAGGATGTTGCCGGGTTGCATCGGGATGCGGCCGGGCAGCCACGCCGCCAGCGCCGCCACCGCGGCCAGCCCGATGCCGCTGACCACCCAGAAGGTCGAGCGCCAGCCCGCCACCTGGCCCAGCGCGGTGCCCAGCGGCACGCCCAGCACGTTGGCCAGCGTCAGGCCGGTGAACATCAGCGCGATGGCGCTGGAGCGCTGGTGGCGCGGCACCAGGTCGGCCGCCACCACCGCGCCGATGCCGAAGAAGGCGCCATGGCAGAAGGCGGTGAAGACGCGCGCGGCCATCAGCGTGCCGTAGCCCGGCGCCAGCGCACAGAGCAGGTTGCCCAGCACGAAGGTGCTGGCCAGGCCGATCAGCGTGGCCTTGCGCGGCATGCGCGCGGTGATGATGGCCATGATGGGCGCGCCGATCACCACGCCCATGGCGTAGCCCGTGATCAGCAGGCCGGCGATGTCGATGCTGACGTCCAGGTCGGCGGCAACGTTGGGCAAGAGGCCCATGATGACGAATTCGCTGGTGCCGATGCCGAAAGCGGCGGCGGCCAGCGCGATGAGATGCAGGGGCATGTAAAACCGGGGAGAGGGCCGGGCGCACGGGGCCGCGGCGACAGGGAAGGGTGCGCGAATTTTAGAGCAGCCGCTCGCGCGCGCCGCCGCAAATCCCTGTTGCCGATGCGGGTATACCCTTGGCCTGCATTCAGACCAGTTTCAGGTCCAGCGGCGGGGTGCCCGGGAACACCTGCGCCAGCCGGGCCGGCGGCAGGCCGTACAGGCGCGAGAACAGGCCGGCGAACAGCGCGCGGTATTCATTGAGCACCGGGTAGTCGCGGTCCTGGAACAGGGTCTCGCGTTTGACCGGGACCTGGCGGCCGGCAATGCGGCCGCCCTGCACATTGCCCCCCAGCACCCAGTAGACCGTGCCGTGGCCATGGTCGGTGCCCTTGTTGCCGTTCTCGCGGAAGGTGCGGCCGAATTCGCTGATGACGACCACCGTGGCCTGCTTCCAGGCCGGGCCCATGGCATCAGCGTAGCCAGCCAGCGCCCGCCCCAGCTGGCCGAGCCGGTTGGCCAGCATGCCGCTGGCGTTGCCCTGGCCGACGTGCGTGTCCCAGCCGCCGACGTCGACGAAACCCAGGTTGTAGCTGTCGCGCATGAAGCGGCCGATGCGGCGCGCTTCCTGCTCCAGCCTGTCGGCCGACACGGCGTTGCCGCTGGCGGCCTCCATTTCCGCGTCGAGTTCGGCGCGCGTGGCGCCCATGATGCGCTGGCCCTCGGCGACCGAGGCGCCCAGGTCGGTGTGCTGGTACATGGCGGCGATGGCGCGGTTGTCGGCCTCGGACAGGCGCGACTTGCGGGCCGCGCCGCCCAGGTCGATGTTGGGCACGCGCTCGGCGCCGCGGAAGATCTGCGGCACCTCGGCGGTGAAGGCGGCCGCCTGCATGCCCTTGCCGTCGAGCGTGGCGGCCAGGCGGTTCAGGAAGCCCGAGCGGAAGTCGCCGTTCCTGTCCCGGGCAGCGCCCTGGCCGAGTTCGATGCGGTTCTGGGTCTCGAAGTGGCTGCGGCTGGTGTCGTCGGTGCCGGCGAACGGCACGAAGGCCAGCTGGCGCTTCTGGTAGAAGGGCATCAGGCTCTCGGCCAGCGCCGGGTGCAGGGCCCAGCCGTCGGCCAGGGGCAGGGCGGCGCCGGCGCCGCTGCCGGGCCTGGCGATGGCGATGCTCGGGCGCGACTCGTAATAGAAGTCGCTGTCGGCCGGCACCAGCAGGCTGGCGGCGTCGTAGGCGCCGCGCATGAAGACGACCAGCAGCTTGTTGCCGGCGGCGGCCGGCGCGGCGTACAGGCGGCTTGCGCCGACGACCAGCGGCGCCGAGGCCAGGAGTTGCAGGATGCGGCGGCGATGCATGATGTGTCTCCCGCGACGGCTCAGCGCCGCATGAATTCGGGCGAGGCCAGCAGATAGGTGTTGGCGTCCTTGGGGTTCTTCGCCTGCGCGATGGCGTCGCGGGTGGCGGGCGACAGGCGCGCGAACAGGCCGTCGGCGGCGTTCTCGCGCAGCAGGTCGGGCAGGCGCGGCAATTCCACCGGCCCCTTGTCGTCGCCCTCGCGGTAGAAGGCCTGCGGCGCGGCGGCGATGGCGCGCGCCACTTCGAAGCGCGCGGTCATCTGGCCCGAGCCGGCCCAGTCCGACTGCGCCTGCGGATAGCCGTCGGGCGTCAGGCGCTGGTTCAGCGGCTGGCCCAGCTGCCTGAGCATGGCCATGGCCGGCCGCGGGTTGGCGATGGGCGGCAGGTCCGCATAAGTCAGCCGCAAGGCCGAGTACACGTAATGCACGGGGTCCTTGAACACGCCGGTCCTGAGCGACTGCGTAAATTCCGGCGAGCCGTACAGCGTCTGCAACGTGGCGGCGATGTCGCCGTCGCTGGCCTGGAAGGTGCGGGCCATCCTGTCGATGACCGAGGCCGGCGGCGCGTCGCCCATGAAGTAGGCGGCCAGCTTGGCGCTGATGAAGCGCGCGGTGGCGGGATGGCGCGCCAGCAGGTCGACCGCCTCGTCGACCTCGGCCAGGCCGGCGCCGCGGATCGTGTGGCCCAGGAACTGCTTGTCGCCGTAGTCGTGGCGCGCCGGGTTGAACAGGAACAGGCCGTCCAGCACCACCTGGCCGCGCAGCGCCGGCCGCACCTTGGGCGGGCCTTCCTGGTTGTGGATGCCCAGGCCGGTGAGAATCCGCGCCAGTTCCTGCACGTCGGCCTGCGTGTAGCCGCCCTTGACGCCCAGCGTGTGCAGCTCCATCAGTTCGCGCGCGTAGTTTTCATTGATGCGGCCCACGGCGTTCTGGGTGTTGTCCAGGTACACCAGCATCGCCGGCGAACGCAGCGTGGCCGCCAGCAGGTCGCGGAACTTGCCGAGCGCGTGCGGGCGAATGGCGCGTTCCTCGTACTGGTCGATATAGGTGCCGACGTCGTTCTTGGCCGCATACACATTGAAGTGGTTCATCCAGAACCAGGTCATCTGCTCCTGCAACTGGTTGGGCGAGTACAGCGCGCGGTAGAGCGCGCGGCTGGCGGTGTCGTCGGCGCGCTGGCGCGAGATGGCGCGGGCGTCGCGCTGGGCCTGTTGCTTGCGGCCGGGGTCAGCCTCCTTGGCGTCCTGGCGCAGGCCGCGCTGCTCGGCGTGCGCGTCCTCGGCGCGCTGGCGCGAGATCGACAGCGCGTCGATGCGTTGCTGCACGGCGGCGGGCAGGCGCGCGTTCGGATCGGGATGCAGCTGCGCCTGCAGATAGCGCTGCGGGCCGAGTTCGCGCATGCGCGCCAGTTCGGCCGGGGTGGCGCCCCAGGTGATGCGGTTGACCAGCGCGGCGTCGAGCGTCTGGGCCTCGGCGTCGTGGCCGGCGGCGGCGGGCTTGGGCGTGGCGGGCGGCGGGGCCGTGCCAGGGCGCGCGGCCAGCAGGGGCGCGGAGAGCGCCAGGGCCGCCAGCGGCGGCAGCCGGGGCGCCAGGCGGCGCAGGAAGAGGCGCATGTTCGACATGAAGCGGGCACCTTGCGGGTTGACGGTTGCGGCCTGCCGTCAGCAGGCGGTCAGGGCCGGCCGGCGGCGGGGGACGCGGCAGGCCCTGAGCGTGTGACAGGATAGTCGCACCGCGATTCCCGTCGCGACGCCGCTTGAAACGCAAGGAAACCGATGCTTGTGCCATGCGCCGCCGCTTTCCCTGCGCGGCGCGGGGCCATTGCCGCCGATGCGCGGTCCGCGGCCTATCATGTGCCATCGTAGTCAGCGCCATCGGCGCAAAGGAGGCCGGCCATGCGGGAAATGATCGATCGTCTGGAAACCATGTTGGCCAAGGGCACCGACAACATGTTGTTGCGATTCTCGCTGGGCAAGGCCTACGCCGAGCAGGAGTGCTACGGCGACGCCGAGACGCACCTGCGCGCCTCGCTGGTGTTCGATCCGGCCTACTCGGTGGCCTGGAAATGGCTGGGCAAGGCCTGCCTCGGCCGCGGCGACAAGGCCGGCGCCCGCGCCGCCTGGGAGTCGGGTCTGAAGGCCGCGCAGGCGCGCGGCGACAAACAGGTCGAAAAGGAATTGCTGGTGTTCATCAAGCGGCTCGACAAGGACGCCGCCGTGCCGCAATAACGGCGCAGGCAACCGTCCTTTGCTTCAGGCCTCGGCCGCCGCTTCGGCCAGCCACTGCTTCAACGCCGCCAGCGCCGGCGCCGCGCCCGCCGGGGCGCCGCGCGACTCGATCAATCCGTAGTGCGAGCCATCCGGGGCGAATCCGGCCGGCGCGACCAGTCGTCCGCTGCGCAGGTCGTCCAGCGCCAGCAGGCGCGGACTGAGCGCCACGCCCAGGCCGGCGGCGGCCGCTTCCACCATCAGGAAATGATGATCCAGGCTGCGCGTGGCGCGCGGGGCGGGAAGCCCCGCCTGGCGCAGCCAGTCGTCCCAGGCGCGCGGCCGGGTGCGTGAAGACAGCGCCACGTAGTCGCCGGCCTCGAACGCGGGCAGCAGCGACGGGGCCATCACCGGTCCCATGTGCTCCGCCATCAGCGGGGTGACGATCCAGTCGGGATGCACCGGAAAATCCAGCCGCCGCAGCGCCAGCGTGACCTGGTCGCGGGTGAAGTCCAGCGGTCCGCCGCCGACCGACAGATGCAGCTCGATGTCCGGGTGCCGGTCCTGGAACCGCGACAGGCGAGGAATCAGCCAGCGCATGGCGATCGACCGTTCACACGACAGCACCACGGGGCGCTGCGCGTCGCGCGCCTGCAAGGTGTCGATGGCGTCGTGGATCAGCGCCAGCGCCCGGCCCATGGACGAGGCCAGCAAGCGGCCGTCGGCGGTGACGCGCAGGCCGCGTCCGGCCGGTTCGACCAGCGTCAGGCCCAGGTCGTCGGCCAGCTTGGTCACGCGGCGGCTGACCGCCCCATGGGTCAGCGACAGTTCGTCGGCGGCGGCGCGCACGGAACCCAGGCGCGCCACCGCCTCGAAGGCGCGCAGGTCGTTCAACGAGGGACGGCGGGTAGCGGTCATTGGTGATGATAGATCACGAATAAACGTCAGAAATGATGGATTTTCCTGGTGGGTGATCTGCATTTTAATCACCGGTATGGACACACCGGAATCGTTATCCCGACAAGTCGGCATCATTGCCGACGACCTGACCAGCGCCGCCGATGGCGCCGGCCCGTTCCTGCCCTGGGCCGGTTCGGCGCGGGTGCATCGGGGTGCCGCCGCGCCAGCCGGGGAGCGCGTGCTGTCGGTCGACACCGGCAGCCGCGGGCAGGCCGAAGCCGGCGCCGTGGACGCGGTGGCGCGGGCCGCCGCCGCGCTGGCCGGGCGCGGCGTTCTCTACAAGACCCTGGATTCGACGCTGCGCGGCCACGTCCGGGCGGAGCTGGCCACGGCCCTGCGCGCCAGCGGGCGGCGCCTGCTGGTGGTGGCGCCGGCCTTTCCCGCGGCCGGGCGCGTGACGCGCGGCGGGATCCAGTACGTGCACGGTGAGCCGGTCGATGTCAGTGTCTATGCCTCCGATCCGGTGCATCCGGCGCGCACCGCGCGCCTGCTCGACCTGATCGATCCGGCCATCGGGCCGGCCCGGGTGGTGCCCGAGGACGCGGACGCGGCGCAATTGCGCGATGCCGCGCGGCAAGCCCGGACGCTGGTGCTGGACGCCACCACGCAGGCGGCGCTGGACCAACGGGTCGCGCAATTGTGGACGCACGGGTCCTGCCTGTGGGCCGGCTCTCCCGGCCTGGCCCGGGCGCTGGCGGTGCGTTGCGGCGCGGCGGCCGCCGGTCCGGCGCGGCCGCCGCGCGCGCGCCGGGTGCTGGT
>NZ_CYTU01000067.1:0-26222 GCF_001299375.1 Achromobacter sp. 2789STDY5608621
GGCGCCTGACGGCGCCCGGCCGGCGCGCCACGCGCGCCGGCCGCCCCCGCAGTTCCTCGCAACACACGCACAAAAGCATGCAGACCCGGGCGCAAGCCGCCACGGCAGCACAGGCGTAAGCATTCCTACCCGGGCGCCACCCCCAAGGAGGAAGACAGATGAATCGCGAGCAACACCCCCCGATCGACGACGCCCAGCGCCGACGCCTGCTCGGCGCGCTGGGCGCCGCCGGCCTCTGTGCGCTGGCCCCATGGCAACAGGCCCTGGCGCAGAAGCGCGCCTGGCCGGAACGCCCCATCAACTACGTGGTGCCCTTCCCGCCCGGCGGCCTGACCGACGTGGCCGCGCGCCAGGTCGGCAAGGCCTTGAGCGACGCCGAACGCTGGAACATCGTGGTCGAGAACCGGCCCGGCGGCAGCGCCAACATCGGCGCGGCCCACGTCTCGCACGCCGCCCCCGACGGCTACACCTGGCTGGCCATCACGCTATCGCACGCCGCCAACGCCACGCTGTTCGCCGGCAAGGCCGGCTACGACCTGACCCGCGACCTGACGCCGGTGGCGGGGCTGGCGTCCTCGCCCATCATGGTGGTGGTCAACGCCAAGAGCCCGATCAAGACCATGGCCGACCTGGCGCGCGCGGCCGCCGCCAAGCCGCTGGCGGCCGGCTCCAGCGGCAACGGCACGCCGCCGCACCTGACCCTGGCGCTGTACCAGAAGCTGACCGGCGCGCCGCTGATGCACGTGCCGTACAAGGGCGGCGCGCCGTCGCTGACCGATCTCATCGGCGGCCACCTGGACGTGGTGTTCTCCAACTACCCCGAGTCGCTGTCGCATGTGAAGAACGGCTCGCTGCGGGCGCTGGCCATCACCACCCGCGAACGCAGCGCCGACCTGCCCGACGTGCCCACGGTGGCGCAGGCCGCCCTGCCCGACCTGATCGTGGAGAACTTCACCGGCGTGATGGCCCCCGCCAGCACACCGCCGGAACTGGTGCAGCGCATCGGCGACGCCATCGTCAAACAGGTGTCGCAACCGGCCATGCAGCAGGCGCTGCTGCAATTGGGCTTCGTGCCGCAGCCACGCGGGCCGGCGGAGTTCGGCGCCTACGTGCGGTCCGAAGTGGATCGCTGGGCCAAGATCATCCGCGACGCCAACATCCAGATCGCCTGACCCCGGAGCCCTTCATGCACGTGCTTATCTCGGAGTTCATGGACGCGCCCGCGGTCGACAGCCTGCGGCAGCGCTTCGACGTGCGCTACGCCCCCGACCTGGTGGAGCAGCGCGACGCCCTGCTGCAAGCCGCCGCCGGGGCCGACGCCCTCATCGTGCGCAACCGCAGCCAGGTGGACGCGGCGCTGCTGGCCGCCGCGCCGCGCCTGCGCGCGGTCGGCCGGCTGGGCGTCGGGCTGGACAACATCGACCTGCCCGGCTGCGCCGCGCGCGGCATCCAGGTGGTGCCGGCCACCGGCGCCAACGCGCGCGCCGTGGCCGAGTACGTCATCGGCACCGTGCTGGCGCTATTGCGCGGCGCCTACGCCGCCAGCGCCGAGGTGGCGGCCGGCGCCTGGCCGCGCGCGGCGCTGTCCCAGGGCCTGGAGGCGCATGGCCGCACGCTGGGGGTGGTCGGCTTCGGCGGCATCGGCCAGTTGACGGCGCGGCTGGCGGCCGGCCTGGGCATGCGCATCGTCGCCTGCGACGCGGCGCTGCCGGCCGCCCATCCGGCCTGGGCCGAGACCGGCGCCACCCGCCTGGAGCTGGACGAGCTGCTGACCCGCGCCGACGCGGTCACCCTGCACGTGCCGCTGAACGCCGACACCCACCGCCTGCTGGATGCCGGCCGCATCGCCCGCATGCGGCCGGGCGCCATCCTGGTCAACACGGCCCGTGGCGGCGTGGTGGACGAAGCCGCCCTGGCGGCGGCGCTGCGCTCGGGCCACCTGCGCGGCGCGGCGCTGGACGTGTTCGAACAGGAGCCGCTGCCCGCCGGCGGCCCCCTGGCCGGCGCGCCCAACCTGATCCTCACCCCCCACATCGCCGGCCTGACACAGGAAGCCAACACCCGCGTTTCCGAGATGGTGGCCGCCGGTGTGACAATAGCGCTTACCGGCGGCGCCCGATGACACGCGGCGCGCCCCCCTGACAGGAAGGATATGGCTCACATCTATCTGGACGAACTTCAACACCTGGCCGCGGCCAGCCTGGCCGCCGCGGGCGCCAACCCGGCCATGGCCGACACCACCGCGCGCGCGCTGGTCTTCGCCGAAAGCCAGGGGCTCAGTTCCCACGGCCTGTCACGGGTGCCGTTCTACGCCGGCCACCTGCGCGCCGGCCGCGCCATCGGCAGCGCCGTGCCGCGCATCGCGCACGAACGCGGCGGCGCGGCGCTGATCGATGCCGGCTCGGGCCTGGCGTTTCCCGCCTGCGCGCTGGCGGTCCAGGAAGCGGCCCGCCGCGCCCGCGAGCACGGCGTGGCCTTTATCGGCGTGGCCAACAGCCACCATTTCGGCGAGGCCGGCTACCACCTGGAAGCCCTGGCCGACGCCGGCCTGGTGGCGCTGGCGCTGAGCAACTCGCCCGCGGCCATGCCGGCCTGGGGCGGAAAGCGTCCGCTATTTGGCACCAATCCCATCGCCGCCGTGTTCCCGCGTCGCGGCGGCGGCCGCATCGTCATCGACCTGTCGCTGTCGCAAGTGGCGCGCGGCAAGCTCATGATCGCCGCGCGCGACAACCAGCCGATCCCGCTGGGCTGGGCGCTGGACGCCGACGGCCAGCCCACCACCGATCCCAAGGCCGGCCTGGCGGGCAGCATGCTGCCCGCCGGCGGCGTCAAGGGCGCGATGCTGGCGCTGATCATCGAACTGCTGGCCTGCGCCCTGACCGGCTCGCACTTCGGTTTCGAGACCGAGTCGTTCTTCGTCGACGAAGGCGGCCCGGCGCGCCTGGGCCAGGCCTTCATGGCCATCGACCCCGGTGCGCTGGCCGGCAACGAGGCCTACCTCGAACGCGTCGAGACGCTGGTGGAAGCCATGCTGGAAGACGACGGCGTGCGCCTGCCCGGCGACCGCCGCCGCAAGCTGCGCGACGAGGCGCTCAAGCACGGCGTGGAAGTCCCCGAAGCGCTGATGACGCAGTTGCGCGCCATGTCGGGCGTGGCCTGACACTTTCCTGGCGGCGCCCCGCGGCCGGACAGGCCGCGGGACGCGGCCCGCGCCCCATCCGCTGCCATGCTGACGGTCACGGGGCCGCAGGCGGCACGATCTCCAGTATGAACAAGGCCGAGGCGAACAAGACGCCATCCAGGGGAAGATCCGAGACATAGACGAAGAACTCGCTCTTCATCTTTTCGTGGGTCGTGCCGGTAATGACGCCCGTGCTGGGATCCATCTTCAGCCCACGGGGCAATCCGCCTCCCGCCACGCGATAGGTGACCGGCCGCCCCGCGGCACTGACGCCTGACACGGGTTGATAGTTGACGGCTTCCCCGGCCTGATACGTTTTCGACGACACCAGGACCGTCGCCGTCGGCAACTGGTACGTCACCAGACCGAAACGGGCCTCGGCCTCATGCGCAGGCGAAGCGCTGTCGGTGACCGTGACGGTGTACCTGGCGTCACTGCTATCGACCTGTTCGACCGTCGGTGTGCCCGAGATGATGCCAGTGGCAGGATCCATCGACAAACCGCTCGGCAATGCGGGCGCCACCGTGTACGTGAGCGCGCTGCCGATACCGCTGGACGCCGTCACCGGCGCGTAAGGCGGGAACACCATGGATATCCGCTGGGGCTTCACCGGCGCATTCATCGTGATGGCGATGCCCGGGTTGGAAGACACGCTCAGCTTGAAGGTGGCCGAGGCCGTCTGCGGGGGGCTGGCGCCATCCGTGACCGTGACGGTGTACTCGGTCTCGGGCGACGGGGCCGTCGCCGTGCCGGTGATCTCGCCGCTGCGCGCATCCATGCCCAGCCCGCTCGGCAAAGCCGGCTGGACGCTGAACTGGGGCAGTCCCAAACCGCCTTCGGCCTTGACCGGGCTTTCCGTGACGGGCTTGCCGACCTCGACCGAGATCGTCGTCGTGCCCACGGCCGTCGCGGTGAGTGCCGGCGCGATCGCCAGGGTGAAGGTGCCGGTCGCCGAATGCGCCGGCGTGGCGCTGTCCGTCACGGTGTAGGTGTACGTCGTGATCGCGGACGGCGCGGTCGCGGCCCCCGTGATGGCGCCGGTTCCCGCATTCATGGCCAGCCCCGTCGGCAACGCCGGCGTCACGGTGTACTGATAAGGACGGACGCCGCCCGAGGTCATCGGCGGGGTGTAGTCGACCGGATCCGTGACCCGATGCTCCTCGCCATGGTTGAACACCGACGTCTTCAGCCCCGCATTGACGGCGAGCGAGAAGGTCGCGGCGGCTTTATGCCCCGCGTCATCGGTGACCGTGACGGTGTAGACCGCCTCTTTGGACTCGCCGGACGCAGCACCGGTGATGACGCCGGTGGCGGCACTCATCGAAAGCCCCGCGGGCAACGTCGGCGCGACCGCGAAATGGCGCGTGCCGACACCGCCAATGGCCGTCACCGGCGTGATGTCGAGCGCGGGGTCGCCAACGACGATGGTTTGCGTGGAGATGACGGTCGTGGCCGCCAGGCCGTCGACGATCTCGAGCGTGAAGTTCGCAGTGACCGGCGGCACCGCCGACACCAACCCATCGACGGACAACGCCACGGTGTAGCTCGTGGCCGGCGCCGCGCTGGAGGCGGATCCCGTGATCACACCGGTTGCCCCGTCCATTGCCAGTCCGGCGGGAAGCGCCGGCGACACGGCGTAGGCGTATGCAAACGCCGAAACCTCGGGCAGCCCGCCCGAGCCGGTGACCGGACGATAGTTGATGGACTCGCCGACCGTGGCGATCTTGTTTCCGTCCACGACTGTCGCGGTGAGCACATCGGCAACGGCGAACGAGAAATTGGCCGTATATGAGTGAGCTATTACGGCACTGTCCGTTACCGTCACCGTGTACGTCGTCCAGGGAGACGCGACCGTGCCGGAGCCGTCGATATTGACCAGGTAAAGCCCCGCATCGGTACGATCCTTCGCCACGCTGACGCTCACGCCAGGAGGCAGCGGCGGCGAGACGGCAGCATGGAACGCGCCGATCCCCCCTCTGACCTGCAACAGGCCTTCGACCATGTTGTATTCATTCAGCATGAAGCCAATACGATCACCGCCGCCAGTGGCGACAAATGCCGGTCCGATGGTCATATCGAACGTGGCGCTGGCGGTATGCGCTGGGGTGGCGGCATCGCTCACCGTGACGGTGTAGGTCGTCTCCGGCGAGTCGACGGTCGCAGTGCCGGACAGGACGCCCGTATCCGTGGAAAAGGCCAGCCCCGCCGGCACGGTCGGCGCGATGGCGTAACTCAGCTTGCCGATGCCGCCGCTGGCGGTCACCGGCACCATGTCGGCAAAGGGCTCGCCGACCAGCCACGTCCCGGCGGCGAGCGTGGCCTTGGCCGACAGCGGCCCGACGACCGTCACCTGATAGCTGCCACTGCCCGACTCGAACGCGGGCAGGTCGGCCGCCTGCGTGGCGGTGACGGTGGCGGTGCCCGCCGCCACCGCGGTGACCGTGCCGTCGGCGGCGACACGCGCGATGGCGTCATCGCTGGAACGGTAGGTGATGGCCCCCTTGCTGGCCGGCTGGTCGCTGCGCGCGGGATTGGCGGCCGTTTCGCCGAGCGTCAGGGTGAGCGCCGGTTGCGCGAAGCTCAGCCTCGGGGTGGCGGTGGCCTTCTCGACGACGACATTGATCACGCTCAGCCGGGATTGCGCGAACGTCGCGCCGGCCCATGACAAGCCCAGGACAAAGCAGGCACCGACCAGGGTATAGAGGACCAGGTCGGAAAGGGTGTGGAGGTATTTTGACATCTTCATCCGGCCGTTCATTTGCGGCCCACGGTGATCTTGACGTTGTAGGTCGCCAGGGTGGCGTCGCTGACACGCACGACGTACTCGTCGGTCTGCGCCGGCACGGGCAACCTGAACAGGTCGACCGAGAGTTGCGCCGGCGCGACCGTGAATTGCGGTGGCGTCGCCACCGCGGCGCCGTTTTTCTGCACGGCCGCCAGCGTCAGCGCGCCACTGCCCACGGCGATGGTCAGGCGCTGGCCATCGGCGCTGACCTTGGCGCCCGGCGGCAGGCCGGCCTTCTCGATGAAGACTTCCTGCACGCCGGTGCGGTCGACCTTGGCCAGGAACGTCTGCGGAATGCGGTCGGGCCGCGTGACGGCCTTGTCCAGCAGGCGCTCGCCGGTGTACTGCTGCAGCGATTCGCGCATGGCCAGCGAGCTGCCGTCGGCCGTATAGCGCGACGGCGAGATCAGCTTCATCAGGTCGACGTAGACCATGACCGTCTTGCTGTTGAGCGCGCCATCGCGCCCGCGCGACATGCCGAACGACAGACGCGCCTTGTCGCCCGACAGGCTGGCGACCAGGTCGCGTGACACGCCGGTCGATACGCGCATGTCGAACAGGTAGTCCTTGTAGACCGCGAACTTCACGCCGCCGGACAGATAGGGACGGTGGCGGCTCTCGACCGAGCCGTCGCCCATCGGGTAGCGTTCGTGTTCCAGGCCGAGCGAGGTGCTGAGCACGAGCGAAGAGAACGGCGCGTATTGCAGGTCCACGCTGGCGCCGAACAAGCGGCCCGTGGAGATGCGGCGCGGGTCGTACAGCACGCGGGTGTAGTTGGCGTAGTCCTCGACCACCGTGCGGCTCGACAGGTCGTT
The DNA here is from genome assembly GCF_001299375.1 of Achromobacter sp. 2789STDY5608621. Taxonomy (NCBI): domain Bacteria; kingdom Pseudomonadati; phylum Pseudomonadota; class Betaproteobacteria; order Burkholderiales; family Alcaligenaceae; genus Achromobacter; species Achromobacter sp. 2789STDY5608621. The sequence continues at coordinate 6,782 of NZ_CYTU01000067.1, forward strand.
CGGGCTGTGGGCGCGCGCGCCCCACGCGGATGCGCCCAGCGCATGCAGTCCCAGCCCCGATTCCGGTGCGAACAGGCGGCGCGCCGCCACGATGCCCGCCAACTGGGTGACCGGCACGCGCGCGCTGCCGGAATCGAAATCGAACGACGGCCTGCCCTTCATCAGCGACACCGCGGCGTCGAATTCGTATTGCTTGCTGGCGTCGACGAAAATGCCGCGGCCGATCAGTTCGCGCTGGTATTCACCGAGCTGCATGCTCGCGCCAAGCGCGAAACGATCGGTGATGAGCCGGGAGTATTCGATGCGGCCGATCGGCGCGTTGTCCATGGCGCCGCCGCCGACCCTGAAACGCGAATCGGGCGTGGACAGCGCGAAGGAATCCCGCCCCAGCGACAGGGTGCCGTCGCCCACGGGCACGGTCAGGTTCGCATTCGACGCGCCCATGCGCGTGTCGGACGCCGCGGCCATCATGGGATTGCCGCGGGCATCGCGCCGCGCCTGCTCGGCCCGCGCGGATTCCTGCAGGAACGAAGCGAAGGCCCGTTCGAGTTCGCGCTTGTCGCCGGCTTGCGGCGCCGGCAAGTCGGGCAACCCGGCCGCCTTGGCGGGCGTGGGCGAGGCGAAAGCCGCGGCCAGCGCCAGCAGCAGCGCCCGCATGCCGTAGCAGGACAGGGCCCCGCCACGGGCGACAGGCATCTTGCCAGGAGACGATTCCGTATTGGGATGGGCCGCGCGATGGGCGATGGATTTCCGCAAGGGAACGGGCTGAGGCATTTTGATATTTCCAACATCGGCCGCGGCAATGTCGCCGGAACCTGAATCACGAGGGATGCGTTGATTCTAGGTACCAGGAAGGGGCGAAATGACCGCGCGGCCGACGCACAAAATTAAGTGAGTGAATCGACCACCACGGTCAATTGGATAAGCAAAATATCTGAATGCCTGCGGCGAAAGAAGCGCGCGCCATCCAGAATCGGACGGCCGGAATGCGCAGTCCTCAAAGGGCGGAAATCGGGGTGGAAAAATGACACGAGGCATCACATGCCGGCGGCGCGGACCGCATGAGCGCACGCAAAAAAACGCGGCCGCCGTTGCCCGGCGCCGCGCGGTGGCGACCCCGCCAGGCCGGGCGCCCGATTGCCGGCCTGCGCGAGGCTCTTGCCAGAGTGAACAGGCCCTATGGGCCGGCGTGGCTGAACCAGAGCATCAGCGGCGCCAGCAGCAGGAAAACCACCGTCGACACCAGCACCGCGCCGGCGGCGGTGTCGCCCATGTCCGTGTAGCGCTTGGCGTACATGTAGCTGACCACGGCGCATGGCATCGCCATCTGCAGCGTCAGCGCGCCGGCCAGCACCGGTTCCAGGTCGAGGACCCAGACGATCGCCAGGCCCGCGGCCAGGCCGGTCACCAGGCGCATCACCGCCACCTTGGCGCCGTCGCGCAGGCCGTTGGCCGGGATCAGCGCCAGCGCGTGGCCCAGGCTCAGCAGCATCAGCGGCACCGTTACCGCGCCCAGCATGCGCGCGGTCTCGATCAGCCAGGCCGGCACCGGGATGTGCAGCAGGCGCATGGCGACGGCCACCACCGAGGCCAGCAGGATCGGACTTTTCCAGCTGCCCTTGGTATTGACGCCGGGCAGCAGCCGCACCGCGATGGTGTGCATGACAAAGGAGTTGACGGCGAAGAACGCCACCGCCACCGACAGGCCGGCATCGCCGAACGCCAGTTGCGAGATCGGCAGGCCGAGGTTGCCGGCGTTGGGCAGGAAGGCCGTCGGCAGCAGCGTGCGCACCGGCAGGCGGCCCAGCTTGAGCAGCAGGGCGCAGGCCAGCGCGCACAGCAACAGCGCCAGCAGCGTGGCGGCCGCCACGTCGGCCAGCGCGCGGTCGTCCAGGTGGGTGGTGACGAAGGTGTGGAACACCAGCGCCGGCGTGGTCACGGACGTGACCAGCGTGGTGATGAAGGCGCCGCCGAACGGCAGGTCGCGCTTGCCCCAAAAGACGCCGATGCCGACGCACGACAACAGCGGCAACATCAGCACGATGGCCGACAAATAGAACTGCGCGATGGCCAGCATCCGTTTATTCCGTCAGAGATTCAAAGGGTGATACGCAACGGCATCGTCGCTTGTCCACGGCCGATCGCCGGCCGGAACATGGGTTGTCTTTTGCCAGGAACCCGCGTCCCCGCCGTCATGTCCGCCGCCCCCATTGTCGTCGCCCCGCTTGCACCGCCCAGCGTCCGGCTGTCGCCGCGCGAATCGGCTTCGCTGCACTGGAGCGCCGCCGGCAAGACCAGCTGGGAAACCGCCCGCATCCTGGACATCAGCGAAAGCACCGTCAATTTCCATCTGCGCAACGCCTGCCGCAAGCTGCAGGTGCGCGGCCGCCGCGCCGCGGTGGCGGTGGCGATCCGGCGGGGGCTGCTGTACTCCGTCACGGCTTGACGACGACCGACCTCAGGAATTCACGGGCCCGTTCCTCGGGCAGGCTGGCTTCGGTGCCCGCCGCCACCGCCTCGATCAGCATGGCGTCGGTCACCCACACCCGCGCCCGCAGCCAGCCGGGCTTGCCCATGGCCTTGCCCTGCACGTCGATGTCCTGCCCATAGGGCGGCCACGCGGTGGGCGGCGGCGCCTGCATGTTGACGTACAGCGAGCGCATCAGCGCCATGCCCAGCGCCTGCCGGGCCACGGGGTCCGCCGCGATCTCCGGCGGCAGCGGCGCCGACCCGATCGCGAACACCGCTTCGCCCACGGTGGCCGTGGCCAGGGTGAACGACAGCGTATGGGTGTCCAGTCGCAGCTGGCGGGTCTCGGTCTGCACCCGGTCCGGGAATGCCGCCCGCACCCGGCCGTCCGCCACGTCCACTTCGCGCCAGTTGTAACGGGGCGAGCAGGCGCTGACCAGCAGGGCCATCACAAGAATCAGGCCGGCTTTCTTGAACATGAAACGAAACAGCGATGAAATCGTCATTACCGTAAAGACCCCACGGTCTTTTCATTTCGAGGACAGCCCCAAATTGTCGCCGATTTCGATGACCCCAGCGCCCGACGGCACGCCCCTGGCCAATTATGTCTGGCCCGCCGCCCCGAATGTGCCCCCGCCGATCATCGGCCCCGGCACGCCCGGCATCTACCTGCTGCATGGCCTGAGCGAGCATGCCGGGCGCTATGACCGGCTGGCGCGCTGGCTGACCGCGCGCGGCTGGACGGTGGGCGCCCATGACCACCGCGGCCATGGCCGCTCCGGCGGCCGGCCGGCCACCCTGGCGCACCAGGAGGACCTGGTGACCGACGCCGTGGCGCGCCTGGCCGACTGGACCGCCGTCCACGGCCGCCCGCCGATCCTGCTGGGCCACAGCCTGGGCGCCCTGGTGGCGGTGCGGATCGCCCTGCAGCGGCTGGCCCAGATCGACGCACTGGTGCTCAGTTCGCCGCCGTTCGTGGTCAACGTGCCGCCGTGGGTGCGCCGCACCCTGACCTGGATGTCGCTGCACGCGCCCGACCTGCGGGTGCCCCATGGCCTGGCGCCAGCCCGCATCTCGCACGACCGGGCGGTGGTCAAGGCCTACCGGTCCGACCCGCTGGTGCGGCGCAGCATGACGGGCCGGCTGGCCCGGTTCGTCGATGACGGCGGCCGCGATTCCCTGCGGGAGGCCCATCTGCTGTCCTGCCGCACCCTGCTGATGGTGGCCGGCGACGACTCCATCGTGGCGGCCGAGGGCAGCCGCCAGTTCGCCCAGCGCGCGCCCGCCGAATTGCTGACATTGCGCTGGTACGACACCGCCTGGCACGAGATTTTCAACGAAACCGCCCCCATCGCCGACCCGGTCTACGCCGACCTGGACGAGTGGCTGGCGCGCACCGCCGCGCAATTGTCCCTGTCCCCAGTACTGGCTCCCTCGGCAGAGGAGGCCAGCACCCCGTAAAATCCGGCGACAGACCCCATCGAGAAGATTCCGTGACTGATACCGCCGCCCAACGCCTCGCCCGCCTAGAGGCCAACCGCTCGCTCCTGACCCAGACCCTGCGGGGTATCGAAAAAGAAGGCCTGCGCGTCGACGAGCAAGGCATCCTGGCCCGCACGCCGCACCCGGCCGGGCTTGGTTCCGCGCTGACCAACGAACACGTCACCACCGACTATTCGGAATCGCTGCTCGAACTGATCACCGGCACGCACGACAACGTCGAGGCCCTGCTGGCCGAATTGACCGCCACCCACCGCCACGTCTACAGCGTGCTGGACCACGAGCTGATCTGGAACCAGTCGATGCCGGCCACCCTGCCGGGCGAGGCCGACATTCCCATCGCCTGGTACGGCACCTCCAACACGGGCATGCTCAAGCACGTCTATCGCCGCGGCCTGGCCGAGCGCTACGGCAAGACCATGCAGTGCATCGCCGGCGTCCACTACAACTTCTCGCTGCCCGAGGCGCTGTGGTCGGTGCTCGACACCCAGCCCGGCACCGACCAGGACCGCCGCTCGCGCGGCTACATCGGCCTGATCCGCAACTTCACGCGCTATTCCTGGCTGCTGATGTACCTGTTCGGCGCGGCGCCGGCGCTTTCCCGCGACTTCCTGCGCGATGGCGAACACGGCCTGCAGCACCTGGGCCAGCACACCCTGTATCTGCCCCACGCCACCAGCCTGCGCATGAGCGACCTGGGTTATCAGAACAAGGCCCAGTCGCAGCTCAAGCTCTGCTACAACGATCTCGATACCTTCCTCGGCCGCCTGTACGACGCGGTCACGCAACCGTGGCCCGACTACCAGAAGATCGGCACGCATCGCAACGGCGAATGGATCCAGCTCAACACCAACGTGCTGCAGATCGAAAACGAGTACTACTCGAGCATCCGCCCCAAGCGCGCCACCGGCCGCTGCGAACGCCCGATCACCGCGCTGGCCGAGCGCGGGGTGCAATACGTGGAAGTGCGCTGCCTGGACATCAATCCCGAATCGCCGGTCGGCATCGATGCCGACACCAGCCGTTTCGTCGACGCCTTCCTGCTGTTCTGCGCCGCCTCCGACAGCCCCTTCTTCCCCGCCAGCGGCTACTGTCAGCGCAGCGCCGACAACTTCTCCACCGTGGTCAAGGAAGGCCGCAAGCCCGGCCTGCAGCTGGACCGCGACGGCAAGGCCATCGGCCTGGCGCAGTGGGGCCAGGAACTGCTGGACCAGATCGCGCCCTACGCGGCCCTGTACGACTCGGCCCTGGGCGGCAGCGCCTACGCCGACAGCCTGGCCGCGCAGCGCGCCAAGCTGGGCCAGCCCGATGCCACGCCGTCCGCGCGCCTGCTGGCCGCGCTGACGGCCAGCGGCGAATCGTTCCACGACTTTTCGCTGCGCCAGAGCCGCGAACACGCGCAAGCCCTGCGCGCCCAGCCGCTGCCGGCGGACGTGGCGGCCGAATACCGCCAGGGCGCGCTCGACTCCAGCGCCGAACAGCTGCGCCTGGAGCAGTCCGACGACGTCGATTTCGACACCTATGTCGCCCGCTATCACGCCGCGCTGAAGGCCCCGCGCAAATAAGGCGTATCGTTAGGGTTTTGGATCAGGAGACTATCCCCATGCGCCGCATCGCAACATTATTGCTGGCCCTGGCCGCCAGCGCGGCGGGGATCTCCCACGCCGCGCCGCCGCCCATGCAAACCGTGGAGTCGGTCGACCTGAAGCGCTATGCCGGCATGTGGTACGAGATCGCCAACTTCCCGATGTTCTTCCAGCGCAACTGCGTTGGCGACACCACCGCTGAATACACCCTGCACCCCGACGGCACCGTCGGGGTCAACAACCGCTGCCGCACCAAGGACGGCGACGTCGACTCGGCCTCGGGCACCGCCACGGTGGTCCAAGGCAGCAACAACGCCAAGCTCGAGGTCTCGTTCTTCAAGCCGATCAAGGGCGACTACTGGGTGATCGGGCTGGACCCGGACTACCGCTGGGCCGTGGTCGGCACCCCCGACCGCAAGTACCTGTGGATCCTGTCGCGCTCGCCGCAACTGCCCAAGGAAGACCTGGACCGCGCCCTGGCCGCCGCGACGGCGCAGGGTTACCAGCTCGACGAATTGCGCTACACGCCGCAGAAGTGATGGCGGCATGACCGGCCCCCGGGACGCAACGCCCGCGGGCCATGCCACGCGGCCCGCGGCCGCGTGGCCGGCGCGGCGATCACGCCGCGCCCACGATCCGCGTCACGCCGTCCGCGTCGCTCCCTCCACGACATTCAGCCCGCGTAGTCGCGCGCCAATCGCACCACCGTCACGCCCGGCTTGAGCTGGCGCAGCGACGGCATCACCAGCGTGCAGCGGTCATAGGGCGAGACGATCGCCCGGCCATCGGCCCAGCCGATCACCGACCCCGCCTTCTCCAGCGTCTCCAGGCCCTGCCAGGGCTGCGCGAAGGTCACATCCATCGACGGCGCCACCACGGCGTCGGTCACTTCCAGCACGCGTTGCGCGGTGGCGTCGGGCCGCAGCCAGCCGGCCGGGATGTCGGCGGCATCCACCACATCCGAAGCGACCAGCATGCGCGCCACCATGTCGCGCGCGACGTCGCGCGCCGCCGGGTCGCCGTGGAAACCGCATTCGATCAGCAACGCGCAGGCCGCATCGCGCGCCGGGTCGCCGAACTGCGCGAAGTCGCGCATGCGCACGCCGTCCTTGTGGCCGGCGTCCACGATCACGTGCTGCGGCGCCTTCAGGCGCCGCGCCAGGGCGATGTTGCGCGGCAGGACGCCGGTCAGCAGCAGCGGCGCGCCGGGCTCGTGCATCGAGTGCAGATCCAGCAGCCAGTCGGCGCGCTCGACCCACGGACGCAGTTGCGCCGCGCGCCGGCGGTCGCTGCTGGTGGGCTGATCCAGGCGCTCGGCGCTCCAGACGCGGTTCATGTCCTCGTCGACGAAGCGCGAGGCGTCATGCCTCGCCAGGTCGAAACGGTCGAACGCCGGCAGGTTGCAGAACGCCAGCGTCAGCCGGCCGCGGCGCGGGCGCAGGCCCGCCGCCAGCAGGTCCTTCAGGGCCCAGGCGCCGCACAGCTCGTTGCCGTGCACCAGCGCGGACAGCATCAGCGCGCGGCCGGGCAGACCCGAGTCGAAATGCCAGACGCCCGGCGTGTCGGTGTTGCCCAGGCGCTCGGCGGCGAGGTCGGGAACGGGCAGCGTGAAATCCATGATCACTGCGCCTCGATCTTGGCCGCCTTGACCAGCGCGCCGTACTTGCGCGTCTCGGCGGCCTGCGAGGCCACCGGATCCAGGCCCGGCTGCGCCAGCACGCCGCCGGCCTCCAGCATCTTGGCGCGGAACTGTTCCGACTTGAGCGTATCGGCCAGCGCCTCGCGCAGCTTGGCGGCCACCGGCTCCGGCAGGCCGGCCGGGCCGTACAGCGAGAACGTGATGCTGAGGTCGACCGCCTCGAACCCCGGCGTCTCGGCCAGCGCCGGGATGTCAGGCGCCACCGCCGAACGCTTGGGCTGCGTCACGCCCAGCGCCACGATCTTGTCGGCGCGCACTTGCGGCAGGCCCGAGGACAACACCAGCACGCCGAAATCCAGCTGGCCGCTCATCAGGTCGGTCACCAGCGGCGACACGCCCCGGTACGGGACATGTTCCGCGCGCGTATTGGTCTCCTGGTTGATCATCTCGCCGGCCAGGTGCAGCGTGGTGCCGACGCCCGACGAGCCGTAATTGAAACTGCCCGGCGCGGTGGCGCGCAGCTTCTGCAGGTACTCGGCGGCGCTCTTCACGCCGGAATTCTTGCTGGCCGCCAGCATCATGGGCTGCGTGGCGATCACGCCCAGGGCGGTGAAGTCCTTGGCGCCGTCGTACTTGACGGCGTTGTTGATCATGCGGGCGACCACCATTTCATTGGTCGAGCCCAGCAGCAGCGTGTAGCCGTCCGGCGTGGCGCGGGCCACGCGCTGCGCACCGATGGTGCCGCCGGCGCCGCCGGCGTTCTCGACCACCACGCTCTGGCCGATGCGCTTGGCCAGTTCCTCGCCGAACAGGCGCGCGGTCAGATCGACGCTGCCGCCGGCCGGATAGCCGACGATCAGCGAAACCGGATGGTCGGGATAACCGGCGGCGATGGCCGGCGAGGCGATCAACGCGGCGGCGGCACAGAGCGCGGCCGACGCGCCGCGCAAGGCGTGCGGAACGGATTTCATGAGTTTCTCCCTGGGGTGCTGAGGCGGACGGCGGCGCCGTCTCGTTCGAGTTTCGGGAGACATTCTGCGCGTGGGCGGGCGGCATGACGTGCCGAGTCGGCACATTGCCGTGCTAATTCAGCTCGCCAAATCCACCCGCGCGGACACCGATGGGCCGCGTCAAGCCTTGCGATTGGCGGTGGCTTCCCAGGCCGCCTCGGCCAGCTCGGCCAGCCGCGCCCGCGAGCGGTACAGCCGCACCTCGAAGGCGATCTCGTCGCTGCGCCCGCCCAGCGACACCAGCGTGCCGCGACGGCAGTCGGCCGCCACCATCGACCACGGCAGCCAGGCCACGCCCAGGCCCTTGAGCGCCGCGCCATGCGCGGCATCGAGCGAATCGATGCGCACGAACGGCGTCAGCGCGTAGGGTGTGGATTCGAGCCGGTCGCCCAGGATGCGCTCCATCGACAGGCCGCCGGCGTAAGTGATCAGCGGCACCGGATGGCCGCCCTCGCCCAGCACATAGCGGGCGCGGCCGCGGCCGTCGGCCTGGCTCACCGGCACCAGCTTGTCGGTGCCCAGGGTCATGTAGCGGTAGCGCACCGGGTTGAGCTGCATCGACAGGGCCGGATGCTCGTAGCAGCACAGCAGGTCGACCTTGCCCTGCTCCAGCCGCATGGCCATGTCTTCCATCTTGCCGGTGGAGATCTCCAGCTGCGTGCCTTCGACCAGCACCTTCGGCGCGCGATGGCGCAGCCGCGCGATCCAGTCGCCCACCACGGTGCGCGACAGGCTGCGGCCGGTGGCGATGCGCAGCACCGCCTCGCCGCCCGCGCCGGAACTGCGGATGCGGTGGCGCACCAGCCCCATCTGCTCGACCACCTGGGTGGCGGTCTTGAGCAGGGCCTCGCCCTCGGCGGTCAGCGTCACCGGCACGCGCTGGCGCTCCACCAGCGGCGCGCCGGCCCAGGCCTCGAGGGCGCGGATGCGGCGCCCGAAGGCCGGATGCGTGACGTGCCGCGCCTCGGCGGCGCGCACGAAGCTGCCGCTCTGCGCCAGCGCGATCAGGTCTTCGAGCAGCTTCAGGTCGGCCATGGCGCGCCCGCCTCCGTGAACGCGCTCAGGCTTGCGCCAGGCCCATCATCGCCATGGTGGCGCGGGTCAGGTCGCTGGCCGGATCCTCCAGCTCGTTCACCAGGTCGAAGTGATTGCAATGCGGCGTCTGGATACGCGTGGCCTGCAGGCCGGCGCCGGTCCAGGCGCGCTCGAAGGCCTCGGTCTGGTTCTTGAAACCCTGCGTCTCCAGGCCGCCGACGGCCAGCAGCATGGGGCCGGCGCGCTCGGGCAGGTTGAAGATCGGGCTGTGGCGCGCCGCCTGCTCCGGCGTCAGCTGCAACCAGGTGTTGGGCAGGACGTCGCACAGCGGCCGCAGGTCGAACAGGCCGCTCAGCGCCAGCGTACCCTTGACCACGTCGTCCGGCACGCCGTAGCTCGCCGGCCAGGCGGGCGCGGCCAGCATCGCGGCCAGGTGGCCGCCGGCCGAGCTGCCGCCGACGTAGATGCGCTCGGGATCGACGCCGTGGGCCGCCGCGTTGTGATACAGCCAGGCCAGCGCCGAGCGCATCTCGCGCACGATTTCCGGCAGCGTTGCTTCGGGCGCCAGCGTGTATTCCGGCACCGCCACCGCCGCGCCGGCCGCGTTGAAGGCCTCGGCCATCACCGGCGCGTCTTCCTTGCGCTGCGCGCGCCAGTAGCCGCCATGGATGAACACGAACAGCGGCGCCGGGCCGCGGTTCGCCGCCGGCAGGAACAGGTCCAGCCGCTCGTCCTGGCCCATGCCGTAACGCAGGTTCAGCAGGCCGGGACGGCGCGACTTCACCGCGGCGGCCGACTCGGCGTAGCGGCGCACGCAGGCGTCGAAGTCCGCCACCGACTCGCGGGCGTTGTATTGCACCTCGCGCTCGGCGATGGTGGGGAAAAAGAGATCGATGTCCGCGTCACGCATGAATGGCCTGCCTGTCGTCCTGGGAAATGATGTGTTCGATGAACTGCGCCGTCTTGCGGTAATGCGCCGCCAGCATCGCCACCGAGCGCTCGACGTCGCGCGACAGCGCGGCATCGAGCAGCTGGCGGTGCTCGTCGTCGACATTGCGTTCGGGGCCGTAGGCGGTGGCGCCGGCGCGCGCCGGACGCCGGTAGCGCTCGGTCTGCGCGTACAGCTGCGTGGACAGGTCCAGCAGCCAGTGCGAGCGGCAGGCGCCGATCAGCGCGTGGTGGAAGTCCAGGTGGCGCGCCTCGAGCGATTCCTCCAGCTCCTGGCTGGGCGGCACGGCCTCGCCGGCGCGCTGCGCGGCCAGCGTCAGCGCGTGGTAGGCGCCGACCAGCCGCGCCTCCCAGGCGTCATCGGCGTTGGCCAGCGAGCGCCGCAGCGCGTCGCAATCGATCAGGATGCGGGTTTCGCAGGCGTCCCACATTTCCTCGACCGACAGCGGCGCGATGCGAAAGCCGCGCGAGGTGGTGGTGATCACCATGCGTTCGCTGCGCAGCCGGTTCAGGGCTTCGCGGATCGGGGAAAAGCTGCTGCCGTAGCGTTGCTTGAGCAATTCCAGGCGCAGCGACTGGCCCGGCGCGAACGCGCCGCTCATGATGTCGCGCCGGAGCAGGCGGTAGACCTGCTCGGACAGCGTGATTTCCTCTACCTCGGCGTTCCCGTCGGCTCCGGGCTCGTCCTGGCGGGAAGCTTTGATTCTTGGCTTCAACTTGCTCTCCAGATGTCAGCGGCCGGATGGCCGGCCCCGGGGCCAGCCGGCGCTCAGGCGGCCCATTCTACCCGCCGGCCCGGCCCTGCTCACCCGCGCGCCTCGCGCGCCGTTTCCGGCTGCGGATCGAGGTCCCAGCCCGCCTCGTCGCCGGCAGGTCCGTCCTGGTCGTCATAGCGCGCCGCCTGCAGCGGCCGCCGGTTCACGCGCAGGTCGAACACGTCGAAGCGGTTGTAGTGGCCGACGATGTCGTGCATCTGGCGCGGCTGGATGCAGCGCGACAGGTCGATGTCGGCGTAGACGATGCCTTCGTCGTCGATCAGCGGTTCGCCGATGACGCGGCCGTCCGGCCCCAATATTCCCGAAAACGCGCTGTTGCGGCGCGCCAGCATCTCGCGCGCTTCCGGATGGCTGGCGCTGATGGCGTCCTGGATCTCGGTGGAGATGGTCGAGCACGACACCACCGTGAACACCTTGCCCTCGAACGAGTGGGCCGCCGCCCGCAGGCGGATGGCCTCGGCCATGTCGTAGTCGGGCGGCGCCACCGGCAGCGAGATATAGCTGGCGACGTGCACCATCTCGCCCTGCGCCAGCAGCGAGAAGCGCGCCAGCGTGTTGGTGTTCTCGCCGCAGGCCAGGCCGCCGAGCTTGCCGACGGACGTGTCATACACGCGCAGCGACTCGCCGTCGCCGTGGGCCCAGGTCAGCTTCTCGGCCCAGGTCGGCACCAGCTTGCGGTGGCGGCCCAGGACGCGGCCCTCTTCGTTGATGAAGACCATGGTGTTGTAGATCGTGCCGACGCCATGGCGGCTGCGCTCGTTCACGCCCACCACCACGTTGACGCGGTGCTGGCGCGCGGCCTGGGCGATGCGGCGGATCTCCGGCCCCGGCAGTTCGATGGCGCTCTTGCAGAGCTTTTCGAACCACGGGCTGCCCTGCACCGGGTTCATCACCCAGCTCCAGTAGGGATAGGCCGAGACGAACACCTCGGGAAAGGCCACCAGGCTGGCGCCGTTGCCGGCGGCCTCGGCGATCAGCGCGCAAGTCTTGTCGACGGTGGCGTCGGTGTCCAGGAACACCGGGGCGGCCTGGACGGCGGCGGCCTTGAAAACGGGCAGGTTCAACATGCGTGTGCTCCTATTGCGGTCAGATGCCGAGATAACGTTGCGCCAGGTCGGGCTGCGCGGACAGTTCCACGGGCGCGCCCGACCAGGCCACCCGGCCCTTGTCGACGATGTAGTGACGATCCACCAGCGTCGCCATCTCGGGCAGGTTCTTGTCGATCACCAGGATGGTCTGGCCCTCGGCCTTCAGCGCCCGCAGGCAACGCCAGATTTCCTGGCGGATCAGCGGGGCCAGCCCTTCGGTGGCCTCGTCCAGGATCAGCAGCTTGGGATTGGTCATGAGCGCGCGGCCGACCACCAGCATCTGCTGCTCGCCGCCCGACAGCGTGCGCGACGACTGCGCGCGGCGCTCTTTCAGGCGCGGGAACAGCGCGTAGACCCGCGCCAGGTCCCAGCCGCCAGGCGCGGCGCGCGAGGTCGCCACCAGGTTCTCTTCCACCGACAGCGAGCCGAACACGCGCCGCCCTTCCGGCACCAGCCCCACGCCCAGCCGCGCCACTACGCTGGGCGCGGGCCGCGACAGCGTCTGGCCGCGGAACTGGACCTGCCCGCCGGTGGCCGGCAGCATGCCCATCAGCGTCTTGATGGTGGTGGTCTTGCCCATGCCGTTGCGGCCGATCAACGAGATCACCTCGCCCTCGGCGGCCTCGAAGGCCATGCCGAACAGCACCTTGCTCGACCCGTAGCCGCCGGTCAGGCCCTCAACCTTCAACATGTTCTTCTCCCAGGTAGGCGGCGCGCACTTCCGGATGGCGCCGCACCTCGTCGGGCGCGCCGCTGAACACCACCTTGCCGTAGACCAGCACGCTGATGCGGTCGGCCAGCGCGAACACCGCGTCCATGTCGTGCTCGACCAGCAGGATGCCGTAGTCGCCCTTCATGCCCAGCAGCAGGCGCGTCATGCGCGCCGATTCCTCCGGCCCCATGCCGGCCATGGGCTCGTCCAGCAGCAGCAGGCGCGGCGAACGCGCCAGGGCCACCGCCAGTTCCAGCTGGCGCTTCTCGCCGTGCGCCAGGTCGGCGGTGCGCACATGGCGCCGGTCCGCCAGGCCGACGTGGGTCAGCCATTGCATCGCCTGCGCCTTCAGGCCCGCGTCGCGGCGCGGATCGGACCAGGCGCCAAAGGCGCGGCCGCCCTTGAGCATGCTGGACAGGATGACGTTTTCCAACGCGGTGTATTCCTGGCACAGCTCGGTGATCTGGAACGAGCGGCCCAGCCCCAGGCGGGCGCGTTCGAAGGCGCGCAGCGCCGTCACGTCGCGCCCGTCCAGTTCGATGACGCCCGAGTCGGGCCGGATCTCGCCGCAGATCTGCGCGATCAGCGTCGATTTGCCGGCGCCGTTCGGGCCGATGATGGCGTGGATCTCGCCGGCGCGCACGTCCAGGTCGACGCCGTTGGTGGCCACCACCGCGTCGAAGGCCTTGCGCAGCTGCGTCAGGCGCAGCAGGGTTTTCGTCTCGTTCATTCCTGGTGTCGGCTTACTATCGGGATGCCACGGATCCGGCTCCGCCGGTCCGTCGGCATGCCCCCTGGAGGGGGAAGCGCGAAGCGCCTCGGGGGTGGGCTCAATCCGCATGGCGCGTCTCCAACAGGCGGCCGAACAGGCCCTTCTGGCCCCACAGCACCACCAGCACCAGCACCGGCCCCATGTACAGCAGCCAATGTTCGGTCAGCGACGACAGCAGCTGCTCCAGCCCCAGGAACACCGCCGCGCCCGCGATCGGGCCCAGCAGCGTGCCCACGCCGCCAAGGATGACGATCGCCATCAGCTCGCCCGACTTGGTCCAGGCCGCCATGTCCGGCGTCACCAGTCCGGCATAGTTGGCCCACAGCACGCCCGCCAGCCCCGTGCCCACCGCCGACAGCACGAAGGCGCTCAGGCGGTACGGCGTGGGCGCCACGCCCAGGTTGATGGCGCGCCGCTCGCTCTGGCGCAGCGCCTGCAGCACCATGCCGAAGCGCGAGTTGGTAATGCGGATGCACAGCAGCGTCCAGGCCGTCAGCAGCGCCAGGCAGACGTAGTAGAACGTCAGCGGGTTCTCCAGGTTCAGGCCCGGCAGCACGTTGCGCTGCGAGATCATCAGGCCGTCGTCGCCGCCGTAGAACTGCAGCGACACCAGGATGAAGTACACCATCTGCCCGAACGCCAGCGTGATCATGATGAACTGCACGCCGCGCGTGCGCAGCGCCAGGTAGCCGAACAGCCAGCCCGCCAGCGCGCACACCGCCATGGCGATCGGCCACACCACCAGCGCGGCGTTGCTGCCGGCCCAGCCGAACAACGGGCCGGCTTCGGTGGTGTGGAAGGCGATGATGCCCACCGCATAGCCGCCCAGCCCGAAGAACATCGCGTGGCCGAAGCTGACCATGGCGCCATAGCCGATCACCAGGTCCAGGCTGACCGCGGCCAGGCCGTAGATCAGGAAGCGCGTCACCACGCCGATCAGGAAAGGCGTGTCGGTGGCCGCCGCCGCGCCCGGCAGCGCCAGCAGCAGGATCAACCCGGCCAGCCCCCAGCGCGCGCGATTCGAAAGTGTCTTTGCCATCATCATCCTCGCGCCGGGAACAGCCCGCCCGGCTTGGCGATCAGCACGATCGCCATCAACACATAGATACTGGCCGAGGCCAGGCCCGCCGCCAGCGGATCCGCCGTGGCCGGCGAGAACACCGCGCCCAGCAACTGCGGCAGGAAGGCCCGCCCCATGCTGTCGACCATGCCGACCAGCAGCGCGCCCGCCAGCGCGCCGCGCACCGAGCCCACGCCGCCGATCACGATGACCACGAAGGTGGTGATCAGGATGCGCTCGCCCATGCCGATCTCGACGGCCAGCAACGGCGCCGCCATCACGCCCGCCAGTCCGCACAGCAGCGCGCCCAGGCCGAACACCAGGGTGTAGAGCTTCTTGATGTCCACGCCCAGCGCATCGACCATTTCACGGTCGTCGGCGCCGGCGCGGATCAGCATGCCGATGCGGGTGCGGTTCACCAGCCACCACAGTCCCACCGCCACCAGCGCGCCGACCGCGATGAACGACAGCCGGATCAACGGATACTGGAACCCCGGCGCCAGCGTCACCGCGCCCTCCAGGAACGACGGGATGCCCACCAGCGGCGGCCGCCGGCCGAAGATCAGGCTGACCGCCTCGTTCGAGAACAGCAGCAGGCCGAAGGTGGCCAGCACCTGGTACAGGTGGTCGCGCTTGTACAGCTTGCGGATCACCAGCACCTCCACCGACAGGCCGTACAGCCCCGCCCCCAGCAACGCCGCCAGCACGCCCGCCAGGAACGAGCCGGTGGTGCCGATGGCGTAGGCCGCGCAGTACGCGCCCACCATGTAGAACGAACCGTGGGTCAGGTTCACCACGCCCATGATCCCGAAGATCAGGGTCAGCCCGGCGGCGAGCAGGAACAGCATCGCGCCGAACTGCAGCCCGTTGAGCAACTGTTCGAAGAGCAATGTCATGACGGCATCTTGCAGAATTGGGCGTAGGCGTCCTTGTCATCGGACACCAGCTTGCGCACCAGGCGCGGCGACAGGCCGCCGTCGGCGTCCTTGTCGATGCGCATCAGGTACAGGTCCTGCACCGGATGCTGGTTGGTGTTCATGCTGAACTTGCCGCGCAGCGAGGCGAACTCGGGCTTGCGCAGCGCGGCGCGGAACTCGGCCTGGCGCGACAGATCGCCGCCGGTGGCCTTCAGGCCGACGCCGATCAGCTGCGCCGTGTCATAGGCCTGCATGGCGTAATCGGTGGGCACGCGGCCATAGGCTTCCTTGAACGCCTGCACGAAGGCTTTGGACTGCGGATTGTCGAAGTCCTGCGACCAGATACCGGTGATGTAGGCGCCCTGCGCCGCGTCGCCGGTGGCCTTGATCATGCGCGCATCCATCGAGAAGCTCGGCATCAGCATGGGCACGGTCTTGTTCAGGCCGGCCGCGGCGTACTGCTTGACGAAGTTGATGCCGGTGCCGCCCGGATGGAACTGGTAGACGGCGTCGGGCGCCAGCGACCGCACCCGCGCCAGCTCGACCGAGAAGTCCGACTGGTCCAGCTTGGTGTAGATCTCGGCCACCACCTCGCCCTTGTAGGTGCGCTTGAAACCCTCGATGGCGTCGCGCCCGGCCTGGTAGTTCGGCGCTAGCAGCGCCACGCGCTTGTAGCCCAGCTCGTTGGCGGCCACGCCGCCCGCGGTGTGAAAGGCATCGTTCTGGTACGAGGCCACGAAATAGTTCGGGTCGCACTTCTCGCCGGCGAAGCTCGACGGGCCGGGGTTCAGGCTGACGTAGAACGCGCCCGACTTGACCACGCCCGGCGCCACCGCCGCCAGCACGTTGGAAAAGTTCACGCCAGTGAACAGCTTGATGCCCGACTGCAGCATGCGGTCGGCCGCCTGCTTGGCATTGGCCGGCTTGAGGCCGTCGTCCTCGATCACCAGCTGCACCGGCACGCCGCCCAGCTTGCCGCCGCCCTGCTTGATCGCCAGATTGAAGGCGTCGCGCTCGTCCTCGCCGATGTAGCCGGCAGGCGTCGACAGCGTGGCGATGAAGCCGATCTTGACCGGCTCCGCGGCGTGCGCGATGCCCCCCAGCGTCCAGGCCAGGCCCGCCGCCAACATGGTTTGCTTGATCATTGTTTTCCCCTTGGAGACCGCCGCGCCCGCCGTCTCGTGGCGGGCGCTGGAATTTCGCCTAGACCGCCACCACCGGATGCCGCAGCGTGCCGATGCCTTCGACGCACGCCACCACCACGTCGCCCGGCCACAGCCACTCCTGCGGCTTGCGGCCCGCGCCCACGCCCTCGGGCGTGCCGGTGGCGATGATGTCGCCCGGCTCCAGCGTGATGCCGGCGCTGATGTCCGAGATCAGGAACGGCACCTTGAACAGCATGTGGCGCGTGTTCGAGCCCTGCTTCTTCTCGCCGTTGACCGTCAGCCACAGGTCCAGCACCTGCGGATCGGGGATCTCGTCGGCCGTGACGATGCAGGGGCCGAACGGCGCGTAGGTGTCCTGGCCCTTGGAATAGATCCATTGGCCGGCGCGGCGGCAGTCGCGCGCGCTCATGTCCAGCATCACGCTGTAGCCGAACACGTACGACAGCGCATCGGCCTCGGCCACGCGCGTGGCGCGGCGGCCCATGATCACCGCCAGTTCGACTTCCCAGTCCAGCTGTTGGGTGATCTTGGCGTTGTGCTCGATGGCGTCTCCCGGGCCGATCACGGTGGTGGGCGGCTTGGAGAAGATCACCGGCTGCTTGGGCAGGTCGGCCGAGGTATCGAGCGTGCGGCTCGATTCCGCCACGTGCTCGACGTAGTTCAGGCCGATGCCGAAGATGTTCTTGCGCGGACGCGGAATCGGCGCCAGCAGCTTGACGTTCTCCTGCGGCAGCGCGGCGCCCACGGGCCAGGCGCCGCGGTACGACTCCATCAGCTTCGAGGCCTGCGCCACGGCCACGGGGCCGAGGTCGATGAAGGCCAGCATGTCGTCCGGCAGCGCCACGCCGCCGGCCTGCCCCAGCAGGGCTAGGTCGATCACATAGCCTTCGGCCAGCGCGCCCAGGCGGGCGGCGGCGGCGGGATGGGCGCGAAAAGTTACCAAGCGCATAGGAACTCCAGGAAATTCAAGACGAGTTGAGACAGGCGCCCGGCCTGCGCCGGGCGGCGGATGAAAATTCAGTGGGGGTTGGCGCCAGCCGCTAGATCAGTTTCTGGTGGCCGTCGTTGTCCTTGACCGCTTCCTCGCGGTAGAGCGCCAGCGATCGCATCACCGGCAGGTCGTTGAAGCAGAACAGGCAGGCGTCGTCGTTGGACGACAGGTTGGCGTGCTCGTGCACGGCCCACGACGGCACACAGAAGATGTCGCGCTCGGTCCAGTCGTAGCGCTTGCCGTCGATGACCGAAAAGCCGCTGCCCTTGGCCACCTGGTAGAGGAAGCTGCCGGTGTGGCGGTGGGCCTTGGTGTGCTCGCCCGGGCGCAGCAGCTGCATGCTGGCGCCGATGGTCGGCATGACCGGACCGCCGGTGGCCGGATTGACGTACTCCATCAGGATGCCGTCATAGGGGCTGCCCGCCGACACCCTAGCGTGACGGCGCAGCGCTTCGTAGGTGGGCTCCCATTCGTACTTGAACAGCGGCGAATACGGCTTGGTCCAGCCCGTCGTCTGCGGCCGCAACGCCGCGCTGCCCCACAGCGCGCTGGTGTCGTCCACCGGGTGGGTCACGGTCTGGTTCAGGTCGGGATGCACGGCGTAGAAGCCGGCCTCGAACGCGTTGACCAGCGGAATGTCCAGGCCGTCCTGCCAGATGCAGGTGGTGCCGTCCTCGGCCACGCCGTGCTCGTGCCAGGTGCCGTTGGGCGTCAGCACGAAGTCGTTCGCGCCCAGCGTCATCTTGTGGCCGTCCACCACCGTGAACGCGCCCTTGCCTTCCATGATGAAGCGCAGCGCCGAATGCGAATGCTTGTGCGCCGACGCCAGCTCGCCCGGCCGCATCACCTGCAGGCCCGAATACAGCCAGCCGACCGCGGCGGCGACGTCGCGCCGGCCCGGGTTGTTCAGGTAGATCACGCGGCGGCCCGCTTCCTCGGGCGACACCAGCTCGGCCGAGCGCAACACATGGCCGCGCAGTTCCTGGTAGCGCCAGACCACCGGCACCGACGCCGAGCGCGGCGCCCACGGCTCGATCTTGTTGGCCACCGTCCAGAGCGCGCCGGTCTCGAGCCGCGCCAGCTCCTTGTAGTAGGCAATGCGCTCCGGCGAGTCCGCCACATTGGCGCGGCCGGCGGTGTCTTCCCGATAGGCGTCGTACCTGTTCGCTTCCATCCCTTGCCTCTTTTTTATAAAAATCAGAAGATTTTCGAAAATATTAGAGGCGAGCAGGCATTTGGGCAATCTTTGCGCGCTAGGGGTTTTCCTGGAGCGACTGCCCCATCCCGAAAATATTTGTGGAACAACGAAAAACACTGTACAAAAACACAGTGAAACATGCTACATTTCGCTCGCCCGCACAACGTCGTCCAGGAGACTCCTGTGTCCGAAGCCGCTCAAATCGCCCAGACCCACGTCGTCCAATACATCGTCATTCCCTACCGCGCCGCCGCCAATGGCGTCGCCCCCGGCGAAATCCGCCCCGCCAGCAGCGAGTTCGGCGCCATCCGCATCGCCAACTCCATGGCCTCCAAGTTTGCCGGCGTGGCCGCCTACGAGGTCATGATCGACAAGGAGACCGGCGACATGGAATCGCCGCGCATCCTCGCGCAGATCGGCACCGTGCCGTCGCTCGACGACTGAGCGCCGCGCGCAAAGCAAAACGCCGCCGGCATCTGCATGTCGGCGGCGCACATGCCGCTTCGGGGAGCTCATCCCACACAGGGTTGGGGTGAGCGGACTGAGAGTGGAGCTAGGGAGGTGGCCGCTTTTT
>NZ_CYTU01000068.1:0-24874 GCF_001299375.1 Achromobacter sp. 2789STDY5608621
GGGCGCGGCCGCCAAGAGCGGCGCGTCGCGCTGGCTCGGCCCGATCGCCGGCATCGCCGCCGGCCTGGGCATCGCCGCCCTGCTCTCGAGCATGGGCCTGTCGGGCGCCTTCGCCGAGTTCCTGTCGTCCGCGCTGCTGATCGCCGTGGTCGTGTTCGCCGTGATGTTCATCATCCGCCGCCTGCGTGGCGCCGCGCCGCGTCCGGCCACCCAGGGCGCCTTTGGCGGCGCCAACAACGCGCCTGGCGAGCCGCAGCAGCAGCCCATGTGGCGTGAAACGCTGAAGCCGGCCACGCCGGCGGCCGCGCCGATCGCTGCCGTGGCCGCCGCGGAGCCGGTTGCCGCGATGCCCAAGGCGGGCGACGACAACAACTGGTTCGTGCCGGGTGATTTCGATACGCCCAACTTCCTGAAGCAGGCCAAGGACCAGTTCGTGCGCATCCAGGCCGTGTGGGACAGCGGCAGCACCGACCGCCTGCGCGACTACCTGACCGACGACCTCATCACCGAGCTCAAGCCGCAACTGACCGAGCGCGGCGCGGCCCCCAACAAGACCGAAGTGGTGCTGTTGAACGCCGAGCTGCTGGGCATCGAGACGGTGTCCGACGGCCACCTGGCCAGCGTGCGCTTCTCGGGCATGCTGCGCGAGGCGCCGGGCGCCGAAGCCTTCCGCTTCGAGGAAGTCTGGAACCTGTTCAAGCCCGCCAACGGCGGCTGGCTGCTGGCCGGCATCCAGCAGATCCCGGTGGAATTCGCCAGCTGATCCGGCTGGCGCCATCCCCCTGCTATCGCGGCGGCCTTGCGGCCGTCCGCCACAACCGGCCCCTCAGGGCCGGTTTTTCCATGCGCGGGCGCAAACCGCGTCCAGACTGTCCGGAACACACCCCCATCCAACCCGTTACACTCCCGATTTACCCATCAACTTCGTCATCCCCGTTTCGCGGGGCCGCGGACCGTCATGTTGCCTTTTTCGTTTCTGCCCACTCCTGCACGGCTGGCCGTCGGCGCGCTCAACACCCTGTTGAAGCGTGAAGACTGGGCGCGCGAACGCCTGGCCCGTCACGCCGGCAAGACCGTGCGTTTCGCGCTGGGCGGCTTCACCCTGGGCCTGACCATCGACAGCGAGGGCCTGGCGTCCCAGGCCGATGCGGCGGTGGCGCCCGACGTGACCCTGACGGTGGCGCCCGAGAAGCTGCCGCTGCCGCGCCTGGGCGCGGGCGGCGAGGCGCCCGACTTCGCCGAGGCCACGCACATTTCCGGCGACGCCGCGCTGGCGCAGGTGGTGGCGGACCTGTCCAAGCAACTGCGCTGGGACCCGGAAGACAGCCTGGCCCGGCTGGTGGGCGACATTCCCGCGCTGCGCATCGCCGGCGGGCTGCGCGCGGCCGCCGGCGGCGCGCGCCAGGCCGGCCAGCGCATGGCCGAGAATGTGTCCGAATACCTGGCCGAGGAAAGCGGCATGCTGCTGGGCCGCCCGGCGCTGGAGCAGTGGCGCCTGGACCTGGCCGAGTTGAACGCCCGCGCCGACGCGCTGGCGCGCTCGGCCGCCGCCCTGCAATCCCGACTGGCCACGGCCGCCGCCAAGCGAGGCGCCTGACCCATGTTCCCTTTGCTGCGCCTGCTTCGCATCATCCTGGTTTCGCTGCGCTACGGTCTGGACGAGCTGGTGCTGTCCAGCCTGAACCATCCGCTGGCGACCTGCCTGCTGCGCGTCATCCGCCTGGGCACCCGGCCGCGCAAGCCGCGCGGCCTGCGGCTGCGCCTGGCGCTGGAGTCGCTGGGCCCGATCTTCGTGAAGTTCGGCCAGGTGCTGTCCACCCGCCGCGACCTGATCCCCGCCGACATCGCCAACGAGCTGGCGCTGCTGCAGGACCGCGTGCCGCCGTTCCCGTCGGCCCAGGCCGCCGCCTGCATCGAGGCCGCGCTGGGCGCGCCGCCCGAAAAGCTGTTCGCGCAGTTCCAGGTCGACCCGGTGGCGTCGGCCTCCATCGCGCAGGTGCACTTCGCGGTGCTGCACGACGGCCGCGAGGTGGCGGTCAAGGTGCTGCGCCCGGGCATGCTCAGCATCATCGAGAAAGACCTGTCGCTGCTCAAGATCGTGGCCCGCATCATCGAGCGCCTGGGCGCCGATGGCCGCCGGCTCAAGCCGCGCGAGGTGGTGGCCGAGTTCGACAAGTACCTGCACGACGAGCTCGACCTGGTGCGCGAGGCCTCCAACTGCAGCCAGCTGCGCCGCAACTTCGGCCCGGAATCCGGCCGCGGCGACATGCTGATGGTGCCCGAGGTCATCTGGGAATACACCGCGTCCACGGTCTTCACCATGCAGCGCATGTACGGCGTGCCGGTGGGCCAGGTCGAGCGCATGCGCGCCGCCGGCATCGACATCCCGACCCTGGCGCGCACCGGCGTCGAGATCTTCTTCACCCAGGTGTTCACCGACGGCTTCTTCCACGCCGACATGCACCCGGGCAACATCTACGTGTCCGACCGGCCCGAGACGCTGGGCAGCTACATCGCCCTGGACTTCGGCATCGTCGGCTCGCTGTCGGAATTCGACAAGAACTACCTGGCGCAGAACTTCCTGGCCTTCTTCCACCGCGACTACCGCCGCGTGGCGCAGTTGCACATCGAGTCCGGCTGGGTGCCGCCGGATACGCGCGAGGAAGAGCTGGAGGGCGCGGTGCGCGCCGTCTGCGAACCCTATTTTGACCGGCCGTTGTCCGAGATTTCGCTGGGCCAGGTGCTGTTGCGCCTGTTCCAGACCTCGCGCCGGTTCAATGTGGAGATCCAGCCGCAGCTGGTGCTGCTGCAGAAGACGTTGCTGAACGTCGAAGGCCTGGGGCGGCAGCTCGACCCCAACCTGGATCTCTGGAAGACCGCCAAGCCCTACCTGGAACGCTGGATGCGTCAGCGCGTCGGGTTCAAGGGCCTGCGGCAGAGCCTGGAAAAAGAAGCCGCGCAGTGGTCGCAAATGCTGCCGGCGCTTCCCAGGCTGGTCCACGACCATCTGAACCGCCCGAACCTCTCGCCGGCGCTGCTGGCCGAGATGGTGCAGTTGCGGCGGGCCCAGCAGCAGAGCAACCGGCTGATCGCGGCGCTGGTTGGCGTGCTGGCCCTGGGTATCGGGGTGACGTTGTGGGCATTGACCCGATAGGCGGCGCGATGGTGTAAGGGCGATCCTCCTGTCATGTTTCATTCATGAAACGGTCATCATAGCTTCGCGGGAGACGGCGAAAAATAGCGCTGCGGCGGCCAATGCAGCGTCACGCCGGCAAGCGCGTGCGCCATTCATTAATTTCTATAGCCCCACAGCGGGACGAAAACAAGGGCAGAACATGCTTTATCCTGAACTCTTCAAGACCATGGAAGCGGTGCGCTGGAACATGGCGCACGATATTCCCTGGGGCGACTTCGATCGCAGCAAGCTCTCGGACGAGCAGGCGCACACGATCAAGATGAACGCCATCACCGAATGGGCCGCATTGCCGGCCACCGAGATGTTCCTGCGCGACAATCGCGGCGACAGCGATTTCTGCGCGTTCATGTCGGTGTGGTTCTTCGAAGAACAGAAGCATTCCCTGGTGCTGATCGAGTACCTGCGCCGCTTCCGTCCCGACCTGGTGCCCACCGAGGAAGAACTGCACAACGTGCGCTTCGAATTCGACGTCGCGCCCGAGCTGGAAACGCTGATGCTGCACTTCTGCGGCGAGGTGCGCCTGAACCACTGGTACCGCCGCGCCGCCGAATGGCACACCGAGCCGGTCATCAAGTCCATCTACAAGACCGTGGCGCAGGACGAGGCCCGCCATGCCGGCGCCTACCTGCAGTACATGCGCCGCGCGCTGCACAACCGCGGCGAGGACACCAGCGTGCAGGCGCGCCTGGCGTTCTCCAAGATCGGCGTGCTGATGGCCTCGGCCGGCCGCACCCAGCAGGCGCTGCACCCGACCAACCTGCACGTCAACAAGGACCTGTTCCCCAACGATACGGTGCAGTCGCGCCTGCCCGAGCCGGGCTGGCTGGAACACTGGCTGGACAGCCAGATCCGCTTCGACGGCGTCTGGGAACAGAAGGTCGCCACGCGCATCCTGCACATCCTGTCCAAGCTGATGGACCGCAGCTTCGAGACGGTCAAGGACCTGAACCGCTACCGCAAGGAAATGACCGCGCTGGTGGTGCCCAAGGAAAAGGAAATCATCCTGGCCGGCGCCTGATCCGGCGGGAGGGCGGCGCGCGCCGGCCCCGGCCGGGGCGCGCCCGCTGAAGGGCGACGGCGGCCGCGGCCGCCGTCGTACAATCGCGGCATGTCAGCCGCCCGTTTCGAATCCAAAGTCCTGTCCCGCGACGACTGCGTCGCCGCCGTAGCCGCCGGCCGCCTGCCGCGGCCGCTGGTGTTCACCAATGGCGTCTTCGACATCCTGCATCGGGGCCACGCCACCTATCTGGACCAGGCCGCCCAGCTGGGCGCCACGCTGGTCGTGGCGGTCAATACCGATGAATCGGTGCGGCGTCTGGGCAAGGGCGACGAGCGTCCCCTGAACCGCATGGAAGACCGCGCCGCGCTGCTGGCGGCGCTGGGCTTCGTCACGGTGGTCACCTCGTTCCACGAGGACACGCCCGAGGCCCTGATCGGCCAGCTCAAGCCGGACCTGATCGTCAAGGGCGGCGACTACGACATGGAAAAACTGCCCGAAACCGCCCTGGTCAAGTCCTGGGGCGGCCGCGCGGTGGCGATTCCGTTCGAGTTCGAGCGTTCCACCACGGCGCTGGTCAAGAAGATCCAGGGCGCCTGAGGCGGCGCCGCGCTCAGCGCGGCTCGCGCAGCAGCCGGTTGATGGCGTCCAGGTCGGACTCGACCAGGATGCCGCTGGTGGCCTTCAGGCGCAGTCCCGACAGCACCGTGCTGTAGCGCGCCAGCGCCAGGTCGCGCTGGGTGGCGTAGAGCTGTTGCTGGGCGTTGAGCACGTCCAGGTTGATGCGCACGCCCACTTCATAGCCGGTGCGGTTGGCCTCGACCGCGGCGCGGCTGGATTTCTCGCCGGCTTCGAGCGCCTGGATGCGCGCCAGCCCGCTGGTGACGCCGGTGTAGTACTGGCGCGCGGCCTGCACCGCCTGGCGCCGCGCCGCCTCGAAATCGTAGCGGGCCTTCTGTTCGAGCTGCACCTTCTCGGTGACCTGCGAGGACACCCCGCCGCCCGAATACAACGGAATCGACAGCACCACGCCGATGGTGCTGTCGATCGGCTTGCCCGGCGTGGCGTTGCGCATCACCGCGTCGCTGGCGCTGCCGCTGGTGGCGCGCAGGTTCAGGGTGGGGTAGTGGCCGCTCTTGGCGATCTGGATCTGGCGTCCGGCGATGCGGGTCAGCAGCTGGGCGCGCAGCACGTCCAGGCTGGAGGATTCGGCCTGGTTGCTCCAGTCGGCCACGCGGGCCGGCTGCGGCGCCGGCAGTTGCACGCCCTGCGGCAGCTCGGCCAGCGCGCCGGGCGGGCCGCCGATGATCTTGGCCAGCTCGTCGCGGCGCACATCCAGGTCGTTCTGCAGGCGCAGTTCCTGCGCCACCACCAGGTCGTAGCGGGCCTGGGCCTCGTAGGTGTCGGTGATGGTGGCGTTGCCGAGCTCGAAATTGCGCTTGGCGGACTCCAGCTGGCCGGCCACGGCGGCCTTCTCGGCCTCGGTCGCGGTCAGGGTGTCCTGGGCGTACAGCACGTTGAAATAGGCGTCGGCCACGCGCAGCAGCAAGTCCTGGTAGGCCTGCTGCAGCTGCACTTCGACATCGGCGACGATCAGCTTGGACTGTTCGTAGTTCTGCCAGCGGCCCCAGTCGAACAGCGGCTGCGTCAGCGCCAGGTCCCAGACGCCGCGGCCGCCGCTGTAGGCCATGTTCAGGCCGCGGGTGCTGCGGGTTTCCTGGTAGGCGCCGCCGACGCCGGCCGAGACTTCGGGCAGCAGCAGGGCGCGCGCCTGCGGCTCTTTTTCGAGGCCGGCGCGATAGTTGGCGCGGGCCGCGGCGTAGATGGGATCGTTGCCGAGGGCGGATTGCCACACCTGCAACAGGTTCTGCGCGCACGCGACAGACGGGCCGACACTTGCGGCGGAGGTAAAAACCAGTAAAGCCGTAAGCAGTCGGACGCGCATGATCTGTCAGGAGGTGGGGTGCTGCTCCAGGGAGTCGGGGTCTGGGGTCCGGTATCCGGCCCACGGACGCGGGCCGGAAGGGCGGGGCCGTGGGGCGCCGCCGTCGGGACTCAGAACTTGAACTGCGACACCGTGGCGCCGCGCAGGGGCTTGATGACCGTTTCGAACAGATTGACGGTCTCGAAGCTGGCGGCGGTGGTGCGGGTGATGCGACAGGCCGTCATGACGGGGGCCTGGCCGACGACGACGACCAGGCGGCCGCCGACGCGCAGTTGGTACTTGAGCGCGTCCGGCACGACCGGCACCGAGCCGGTCACCAGGATCGCGTCGTATTCGGTGGAGCCCCAGCCGTTGCGGCCGTCGCCGGTCTCGACCTTGACGTTGGTGACGTTGTTCATCTGCAGGTTCTGCTGCGCGAACGTGACCAGGCGGCTGTCGATCTCGACCGAGGTGACCTGTTGCGCCAGGTAGCCCAGCAGCGCGGCCTGGTAGCCGGAGCCGGTGCCGATTTCCAGCACACAGTCGGACTTGCTCAGTTGCAGTTCCTGGGCCAGGCGGGCTTCGACCTTGGGGGCGAGCATGGTCTGGCGGGTGTTGACCGCGTTGATTTCCAGCGGCAGTTCCAGGTCGGAAAACGCCAGGGCGCGCAGCGCCGGCGGAACGAACTGTTCGCGGCGCACATCGAACAGCGCTTGCAGCACGTTGGCGTCCAGGACGTCCCACGGGCGGATCTGCTGTTCCACCATGTTGAAGCGGGCTTGTTCTACGTCGGGCAGGGTCGAAGCGTTCATGACGGTCAGGAAAAAAGCGGAGGAATCAGCTGACCATTGTACCGATTCGTAGCGTCCTGTGACGCGGCGGGGCGGACCGACTGGTTACAGAGGGGAAATCGGACCCGCCCGCCGGGCTCACCACCAGGCGTGGAAGTGGTGCACCGGGCCGTGGCCGGAGCCGACCGACAGGCGCTCGGCGTGGCGGATGGCCTCGGTCAGGTAGGCCTTGGCGCGGCGCGCCGCCTCGGGCACGTCCTCGACCTGCGGCAGCAGGGCGGCCAGGGCGGCCGACAGGGTGCAGCCGGTGCCGTGGGTGTTGGCGGTCTCGATGCGGTGGCCGGGCAGCTCGATCATGCGGTCGCCGTCGTGCAGCAGGTCGATGGTGTCGTTGCCGGGCAGGTGGCCGCCCTTGACCATGACCCAGCGCTGGCCCGAATGCGCCAGCTTGTTGCGCAGGCGCTCGGCCACGCGCCGCATTTCCTTGACCGTCTCCACCGGGCGCTCTTCCAGCAGCACGCCGGCCTCGGGCAGGTTCGGGGTCAGCAGCGTGGCCTGAGGCAGCAGGGCCTCGCGCATGGCGCCGACGGCGTCGCGTTCCAGCAGCAGGTCGCCGCTCTTGGCCACCATGACCGGGTCCAGCACGACGTGGGCCGGGGTCCACTTGGCCAGCTTCTCGGCCACCACCTGGATCACCGGCTGCTGGCCCAGCATGCCGATCTTGACCGCGTCGATGCGCACGTCGGCGAACAGGGTGTCGATCTGCTGGCCGACGAAGGCCGGCGGCACCGGCGAGATGCCGGTGACGCCCTGGGTGTTCTGGGCGGTGAGCGCGGCGATCACGGCGCAGCCATAGGCGCCCAGGGCGCTCATGGCCTTGACGTCGGCCAGGATGCCGGCGCCGCCGGACGGGTCGACGCCGGCGATGGTCAGCGCGTTGGGGATCTGGCGGCCGTTGGCGGCCGGCTGGCGGCTGCTCATTTGGCGGCGCCGGGGGCGGCGGTGATCAGGCCTTCGGTGGGCGAGCTGGGCGCGCCGCTGTAGAGCTTTTTCGGCATGCGGCCGGCCAGGAAGGCCTCGCGGCCGGACTCGACGCCCTTTTTCATGGCGCTGGCCATCAGCACCGGGTCGCGCGCGGCGGCGATGGCGGTGTTCATCAGCACGGCGTCGCAGCCCAGTTCCATGGCGATGGCGGCGTCCGAGGCGGTGCCCACGCCGGCGTCCACCACCACCGGCACGCGCGCCTGGTCGATGATCAGGCGCAGATTCCAGGGGTTCAGGATGCCCATGCCGGAGCCGATCAGCGAGGCCAGCGGCATCACGGCCACGGCGCCCATGTCTTCGAGCATGCGGCACTGGATGGGATCGTCGGTGCAATAGACCATGACCTGGAAGCCCTCATCCACCAGCGTCTTGGTGGCCTTGAGGGTTTCGGGCATGTTGGGGAACAGCGTGTGCGGATCGCCCAGCACTTCCAGCTTGACCAGGGCGTGGCCGTCCAGCAGCTCGCGCGCCAGGCGCAGCGTGCGCACGGCGTCGTCGGCCGAGTAGCAGCCGGCGGTGTTGGGCAGCAGCGTGAACTTGGACATCGGCACGTAGTCGAGCAGGTTGGGCTCGCCCGGGTTCTGGCCGATGTTGGTGCGGCGGATGGCGACCGTGACGATCTCCGTGCCGCTGGCGTCCAGCGCGGCGCGGGTCTGTTCGAAATCCTTGTACTTGCCGGTGCCGACGAGCAGGCGCGACGA
Source organism: Achromobacter sp. 2789STDY5608621 (assembly GCF_001299375.1). Taxonomy (NCBI): domain Bacteria; kingdom Pseudomonadati; phylum Pseudomonadota; class Betaproteobacteria; order Burkholderiales; family Alcaligenaceae; genus Achromobacter; species Achromobacter sp. 2789STDY5608621. Next base: position 8,654 of record NZ_CYTU01000068.1, read on the forward strand.
GTAGGCGCGGCCGGCGATGGTGAGAGTGTCTTGAGTGGTCATGGCGGTGTGTCAAAGGGCGGGCGCGCGCTGCGGAACCCGCGGGGGCTGGCTGATCATCGGGCGGATCAACGGGTTGATCACGGTTAGCCGAATCATAAAGCACGGGGCGGCGTGTCAGTCCCCGTGGCGGGGCCGCGGCGTTCCAGAAATCGCGCTTGCCGCGCAGCCATGCGGCGCGCGAATGACCGGGTCGCGGACAGGGGTATCCCGGACGGCCCCGGCGGCGCGGGGGCGGCCGCGCGTGTCGGGATGCCTAGGGCTGGCGCAGCCGGTCCAGGTCCGCGCACAGCTGCTCGGCCGCGTCGACCAGGCGCGGGCCGGGGCGGTAGAGCGCGTCGGCGTCGATGCCGTAGACGTGGCCGGCCTGCGCGGCCGGCAGGCCCATGGCGCGCCAGGCGGCCAGGTTGCGGGCGGTGTCGGCGGGCGCGGAGACGCCGGCCAGCACCGCGTCGGGACGCGCCGCCAGCACGCTTTCCAGGCCGACCTGCGGCGCCACCACGGGCGCGTCGCCGAACACGTTGACGCCGCCGCACAGGCGCAGCGCGTCGCTGACGATGCTGGCGTGGTTCAGGGTGTAGATGGGGTCCAGGCCCGCCTGCACGAAGACCCGCACCGGCGCGCGGCCGGCGTAGCGCGCGGCCAGCGCATCGAGGCGCGCGCGCAGGGCCTGGGCGGCGGGGCCGGCCTGCGCCTCGGTGCCGAACAGCACGCCCAGGCGTTCGACCGCGTCGGGAATGGCCGCCAGCGTCTGCGGGTCGCTGTAGTAGACCGCCACGCCCAGCTTGTCCATCACGCGCGCCAGCGGCGCGGCGGCGGACGGTTGCCAGGCGATGATCAGGTCGGGCCGGGTGGCGGCCACGCGTTCGGGGTCGGGCTGGGTGCCGTCGCCGATGACCGGCAGGGCGCGGGCGGCGGGCGGGTAGTCGCTGCCGCGGATGGTGGCGACCAGGTAGGCGCCGGCGCCGGCCGCGTAGACCAGCTCGGTGGCGTGCGGCGCGAGGGTCACCGCGCGCCGCGCCGGGGCGGCCAGGGTGACGTCGCGGCCGCGGTCGTCGCGCGCGTGGATCGCCGCCGGGGTTTCGACCGAGGGCGTGGCTGCAGTCTTGGCCGAGGTGTCGGCCGCCGCCGGCCCCGGGGCGCACAACAGCCCCAGGACGGCGAACGGAAGGGCGCGGACGAAGGTCATGCGGTGGCTCGATACGGTCGGCGTGGAGGAACGCCGACTATATCGGATCGCCGCTTAGTAGCGCACCGTGAGGGAGGCGTAGAAGTTGCGGCCGGGCGCGGGGTACAGGTTGTACGGGCCGGTTTCCCCCAGGCTGCCGCTGCGGATGCCGTAGGTGGCGTATTTGCGGTCCAGGATGTTGTTCACGCCCACCGCGCCCTCGATGTTGCGGGTGAACTTGTACGCGACCTTGGTGTTGAACAGCACGTAGGCGTCCATCTGCTTGTCGAATTCGTTGGCCTGGTCGTTGTCCAGGCGCGACTTGCCGACGTATTGCGCGGCCACGTTCCACAGGAACGCATCCGTGGGACGCCAGGTCACGCCGGCATTGGCCAGCCACTTCGGCGCCATCGGCACGGTCTTGCCGGCCAGGTCGACCCCGTTGTAGGTGCCCGAGCGGAACTGCGCTTCCATCCAGGTCAGGTTGGCATCCAGCGTCACGCCGCGGACGATCTCATGATGGCCTTCGAGTTCGATGCCTTGGCGGCGGGTCGGATCCAGGTTGACGTTGGCGCCGAACATGTCGGCCAGCGGGTTGTACTGGATTTCGTTGGTCAGGTCATAGCGGAACCACGACAGGCGGGCGCTGCTGCGTTCCGATTGCCAGGTCACGCCCAGTTCCTTGTCGGTGGAGGTTTGGGGCGCCAGCGGGTTCTGCACCCACAGCAATTCGTCGCTGTTGGCCAGGCGGAAGCTGCGGCCGACCTTGCCGTACACGCCGAAACCGCTGCTCAGGTCCTGGCGCACGCCCAACTGCCAGGCGGTCAGGTGGTGGCCGCTGTCCGACGGATTGCCGCCGGTACCGGACAGGATTTCCAGCTTGTCCGAGGCGTACTGGCGGCGCACGCCCATGGTGATGTTGGTGCTTTCGGTGGCGCGGATCTGGCCTTCGGCGAACAGCCCGTATTGATGCTGGCGCGATTGCATCTTGGACTGGATCGGATCGTAGTAGGCATCCTGCGTGACCGTGCTCCTGGACTCCAGCGCATCGGCGCCGAACACGACGCTGTGGCCGCCGGCGATCGGCAGGCGGTAGCGCAGGCTGGCGCTGTTTTCTTCCAGCTTCTGGTCGCGCAGCGTGTCGCCGCCGCCATCGAACATGCCGGGCGCGGTGTAGGTCAGGCCGTGCAGCTTCTTGTTGCGGCTGGCCAGGTCGGCGTAGAGCGTGCCGACGCCCAGCGCCTGTTCGAGCTGCAGGCCGATGGTGGTCGAGGTGGACTTGATGAAGTCGGCGTCGTTCTTGGCGCCGCGGCGATCGTCCTGGTACTGGTTCAGGCCGGTGAGCGGATTGATCTGGCGCGGGCCGGGCAGTTCCAGGCGCTGCGTGGTGGTGTTGCCGTACAGGCGGATCGAGCCGTCCGCATGGCGCAAGGTGATGCCACCGCCGCCGCCTTCGCGGGTTTCGGCGTTGTTGTCACGGTAGCCGTCGCTGTGCAGCGACTGCATGTAGGCGTCCACGCCCACTTTCTGGTTGTTCAGGGCCACTGCGGCGTCGTACTGGCGCAGGCCGTAGCTGCCGAAGGTGGCGGTGGCGCGGGCCGTGACCGGTTCCTTGGCGAAGTCCTTGCGGGTGATGATGTTGATCACGCCGCCGGTGGCGCCGCCGCCGTATTGCACCGAGCCGCTGCCGCGCACGATTTCGACGCGCTCGACCTGGTCCAGCGGCACCACGCCCAGGTTGGGGGCGGACAGGTCGTTGGGGTTCTGCTTGACGCCGTCGATCATGATCAGCGTATTGCTGGCGCCGGTCACGCCGAAGCCGCGCAGGTCGACCATGGCGCCGTCGGACGAGCCGGAGTTGTTGATCAGGTGGATGCCGGCCTGCGTCGACAGCAGGTCCTGCATGGTGCGGGCGCTGCTGGCGGCGATGTCTTCGGCGGTGATGACCGAGATCGACACGGGCAGGGTGCGGCCGTCCGTCGGCACGCGCTGGGCGGTGACGGTGATGCTGTCGAGTTCGGGGGCGGGGGTGGCGGCTTGCTGGGCGGCGGACAGGGCCGGGGCGGAGCAGAGCAGGGCGCCGGCATAGCGCCGGATGGAGCGGGATTTCATCTACAAGACCTCGATGCGACCCGCGACCCCGCAGGTCAATCACGATGGGGAGGAAACCCGGGCCACGCCGCAATCCCTGGGGAGCGGGCGCCGGACGGGCGTCCTGGCGATCGAACAGGCCGGTATCGGGCTGCCATGGGCGCATCGCGCGCATGGGGACCGTTGCGGGGGCAGCACAGGCTGGATGTCCGGGCCGGCGGGCCTTGTGGGCGGCGGGGCGGATGTCTTCCTGTTTCCCGTTTACCTTTCGCGCGCGGACCGGCAAGTGTTGCGTTCTTGCCTGTCCCTGTGCGCCGAAAGCACCGGTTCGGGGCCGAAACTGTATCACCGGAGGGCGAAACAGGGCCTGTTTTGTTACGATCAGGGGTTGATTTTTCGGCCTTTATCGCTTTTTAGCGACATTTGCCCGGCCGCTTTCGTTGCCCAACCCCCTCCTTTCGGACCTGAACGTGTCGTATCCCCGCCTGCCTTATCCGCCCGAGAGCTTCACCCGCGGCGGCGACTTCGCCCGTCTGCTCGGCCAGCGCATCCTGATCCTGGACGGGGCGATGGGCACGATGATCCAGCGCTACAAGCTGGGCGAGGCCGATTTCCGCGGCGAGCGCTTCGCCGAGCATGGCAAGGACCTGAAGGGCGACAACGAACTGCTGTCGCTGGTGCGGCCGGACGTGATCTCGGAGATCCACCGCCAGTACCTGGAAGCCGGCGCCGACGTCATCGAGACCAACACCTTCGGCGCCACCTCGATCGCCCAGGGCGACTACGACCTGCCGGAACTGGCCTACGAACTGAACCTGGTGTCGGCGCGGCTGGCGCGCGAGGCCTGTGACCAGTACAGCACGCCGGACAAGCCGCGCTTCGTGGCCGGCGCGCTCGGCCCGCAGCCCAAGACGGCGTCGATCTCGCCCGACGTGAACGACCCGGGCGCCCGCAACGTCACCTTCGACGAGCTGCGCGTCGCCTACATTGAACAGCTCAACGGCCTGCTGGACGGCGGCATCGACATCGTCCTGATCGAAACCATCTTCGACACGCTCAACGCCAAGGCGGCGATCTTCGCCACCGAGGAAGTGTTCGAGCAGCGCGGCATCCGCCTGCCGGTGATGATCTCGGGCACCGTCACCGACGCCTCCGGCCGCATCCTGTCGGGCCAGACCGTCGAGGCCTTCTGGAACTCGGTGCGCCATGCGCGTCCGGTCACCATCGGCCTGAACTGCGCGCTGGGCGCGGCGCTGATGCGCCCGTACGTGGCCGAGCTGTCCAAGATCTGCGACACCTACGTCTGCGTGTACCCCAACGCCGGCCTGCCCAACCCGATGGCCGAGACCGGCTTCGACGAGACGCCGGCCGACACCTCGGCGCTGCTGGAGGAATTCGCCCGCGCCGGGCTGGTGAACATGTCGGGCGGCTGCTGCGGCACCACGCCCGACCATATCCGCGCGATTGCCGACAAGGTCACGGCGCTGACGCCGCGGGTGGTGCCGGACATCCCGGTCAAGACCCGCCTGTCGGGCCTGGAGCCGCTCAATATCGACGAAGACACGCTGTACGTGAACGTGGGCGAACGCACCAACGTCACGGGCAGCAAGATGTTCGCGCGCCTGATCCGCGAAGAGAAGTACGACGAGGCGCTGGCCGTGGCCCGCCAGCAGGTCGAGAACGGCGCGCAGATCATCGACATCAACATGGACGAGGCCATGCTGGATTCGGTGGCGTGCATGCACCGCTTCCTGAACCTGATCGCCTCCGAGCCGGACATCGCCCGCGTGCCGGTGATGATCGACAGCTCCAAGTGGGACGTCATCGAGACCGGCCTGAAGTGCGTGCAGGGCAAGCCGGTGGTCAACTCGATCTCGATGAAGGAAGGCCTGGAGCCGTTCCGCCACCACGCCCGCCTGTGCCGCCGCTACGGCGCGGCGGTGGTGGTGATGGCGTTCGACGAACTGGGCCAGGCCGATACGCTGGAGCGCCGCAAGGAAATCTGCGGCCGCGCCTACAAGATCCTGGTCGAGGAAGAGGGCTTCCCGCCGGAAGACATCATTTTCGATCCCAACGTGTTCGCGGTCGCCACCGGCATCGACGAGCACAACCACTACGCCGTCGACTTCATCGAAGGCACGCGCTGGATCCGCGAGAACCTGCCCCACGCCCGCATCTCGGGCGGCGTGTCGAACGTGAGCTTCTCGTTCCGCGGCAACGAGCCGATGCGCGAGGCCATCCACACCGTGTTCCTGTATTACGCGGTCAAGGAAGGCATGACGATGGGCATCGTCAACGCCGGCCAGCTGGGCGTGTACGCGGACCTCGATCCCAAGCTGCGCGATCTGGTCGAGGACGTGGTGCTGGACCGCGCCGAACCGGTCGGCAAGACCGACCCGGCCGACGAACGCACGCCGACCGAGCGCCTGGTGCAGTTCGCCGACACGGTGAAGGGCTCGGGCGCCAAGAAGGAAGAAGACCTGGCCTGGCGCAATGCCGAAGTCGAGGCGCGCCTGTCGCACGCGCTGGTGCATGGCATCACCGCCTTCATCGTCGAGGACACCGAAGAGGTGCGCCAGAAGATCGCCGCGCGCGGCGGCCGTCCGATCGAGGTGATCGAAGGCCCGCTGATGGACGGCATGAACGTGGTCGGCGACCTGTTCGGCGAGGGCAAGATGTTCCTGCCGCAGGTGGTGAAGTCGGCGCGCGTGATGAAGCAGGCCGTGGCCCACCTGATCCCCTTCATCGAAGAGGAAAAGCGCCAGATCGCGGCCGCCGGCGGCGACGTGCGCGCCAAGGGCAAGATCGTCATCGCCACGGTCAAGGGCGATGTGCACGACATCGGCAAGAACATCGTGTCGGTGGTCCTGCAGTGCAATAACTTCGAAGTGGTGAACATGGGCGTGATGGTGCCCTGCGCCCAGATCCTGGAGAAGGCCAAGGAAGAGAACGCCGACATCGTCGGCCTGTCCGGCCTGATCACGCCCAGCCTGGAAGAGATGGCCTACGTCGCCTCGGAAATGCAGCGCGACGAGTATTTCCGCAGCCGCAAGGTGCCGCTGATGATCGGCGGCGCCACCACCAGCCGCGTGCACACCGCCGTCAAGATCGCGCCCAACTACGAAGGCCCGGTGATCTACGTGCCGGACGCCAGCCGTTCGGTGGGCGTAGCCACCAGCCTGATGTCCGACCAGTCGGACGCCTACCTGGCGGAGCTGGCCGAGGAATACGAGGACGTGCGCCGACGCCACGCCAACCGCAAGGCCACGCCGATCCTGCCGCTGGCCGAGGCGCGCGCCTCGCGCCCGCAGATCGACTGGGACAGCTACACGCCGCCGCGCCCCAAGTTCATCGGCCGCCGCACCTTCAAGAGCTATGACCTGGCCGAGATTGCCAAGTATGTGGACTGGGGCCCGTTCTTCCAGACCTGGAGCCTGTTCGGGCCGTTCCCGGCGATCCTGGACGACAAGGTGGTGGGCGAGCAGGCGCGCAAGGTCTACGCCGACGGCCAGGCCATGATGAAGCGCATCGTCGAGGGCCGCTGGCTCACCGCCAACGGCGTGGTCGGCTTCTACCCGGCCAACAGCGTCAACGACGAGGACATCGAGGTCTACAAGGACGAGAGCCGCAGCGAGGTGCTGTTCACCTACCGCAACCTGCGCCAGCAGGGCGCCAAGCGCGAGGGCGTCAGCAACAAGTCGCTGTCGGACTTCATCGCGCCGAAGTCCAGCGGCAAGCTGGACTACATCGGCATGTTCGCGGTGACGGCGGGCCTGGGCATCGAGAAGAAGGAAGCCGAGTTCGAGAAGGCGCTGGACGACTACTCCAGCATCATGCTGAAGTCGCTGGCCGACCGCCTGGCCGAAGCCTTCGCCGAATGCCTGCACGCCCGCGTGCGCCAGGACCTGTGGGGCTATGCCGCCGACGAGGCGCTGTCCAACGATGACATGATCGCCGAGAAGTACGTCGGCATCCGCCCGGCGCCCGGCTATCCGGCCTGCCCGGAACACGTGGTCAAGACCGACATGTTCCGCGTGCTGGACGGCGCCGACATCGGCATGATGCTGACCGACAGCTACGCCATGTTCCCGGCCTCGAGCGTGTCGGGCTTCTACTTCAGCCATCCGCAGTCGCAGTACTTCAACGTCGGCATCATCGGCGAAGACCAGTTGCAGGACTACGCCGCGCGCAGCGGCCGCAGCATCGAGGACCTCAAGCGCACCCTGGCGCCGAACCTGGGCTGAGGCGGCCCGCGCCGCCGCGCCGGGCCCGCCCGGCATTCCAGCGCCACCCCAGCGCCGCCCCGGCTCGTCCGGCGCGGCGCTTTGTTTTATTCGGACGGTTTACCAAATGGATAGTGGTAAACCATGATGCGACAAATTGGTAAACCAAATAATATTTGGTCCAACCACTTTCAACCGACATGACACTACAACTGATTCCCAAGCCCGAAGAACCCGCCGGCAAGCCGGTGGCCGACCGCGCCTACCTGCGGCTGGCCGCGCAGATCCAGGCGCTGGTGGCGCAGGGCGAGTTCGCGGTGGGCAAGCGCCTGCCGGCCGAGCGCGCGCTGGCCGAGCGCTTCGACGTCAGCCGCACCTCGCTGCGCGAGGCCATCATCGCGCTGGAACTGCAGGGCGTGGTGGAAGTGCGCGGCGGCTCGGGCATCTATGTCTGTGAACCGCGTCCGGGCGTGGCGCGGCTGCCGACCGCGCAGGAGCCGGGCGCGGGGCCGTTCGAGCTGCTGCGCGCGCGCTGCCTGGTCGAATCGGAAATCGCCGCGCTGGCGGCCAGCACCCGCAACGATGCCGACCTGGATCGCATCTTCGAGGCGCTGACCACCATGCGCGAGCAGATGATGCACAAGGAAGAAAACCAGGAGGCCGACCGCCGTTTCCACCTGTACATCGCGCAGTCCACCGGCAACAGCGTGCTGCTGGGCACCGTGACGGCGATGTGGGACCAGGCGCAAGGCCCCATCTGGGAAAAGATCGAACAGCATTTCCATACGCAGGAATTGCGCCAGGCGTCGCAGGAAGACCACCAGCGCATCTTCAGCGCGCTGGTGGCGCGCGATGCGGATGGCGCGCGGCAGGCGATGCGCAATCACCTCGAACGCGTGATCGGCGAGTTCGCGCAGGGGTGGCGTTGACGTAGTACCGGCAGGCGGCCCCCGGCAGAGCGCGGAAGATACCGCGCCCCGGAACCGGGCGACACACATCAGGAGACAACAGGATGCAGCAAAGGAACAAGGGGAGCCGCGCCTGGCACAGGGCGGCGGCGATGCTGTCGGCGTGCGCGCTGGCGGCCTATGCGCTGACTGCGCCGGCGATGGCGCAGGAAGCGCCCGCGGCGGGCCAGAGCGCGCGCATCGATGCGATCCGCAAGGCGGGCGAGCTGCGCGTCGGCGTGCTGCAGAACGCGCCCTGGCTGCTGCAGGACGTGTCCGGCAAGGGCGGCGAGGGTTGGAGCGGTCCGGCCTGGCTGCTGGCCAAGGAATACGCCCGCCTGCTGGGCGTGAAGCTGACGCCGGTGCAGGTCTCGCACGAGACCAAGGTGCCGGTGCTGGCGGCCAATCAGGTCGACATGACCATCAGCCCGCTGGCCGAGACGCCGGAGCGCCTGAAAGTGGTCGACTTCGTGCTGTATTCGTCCACCAGCGTCTGCATGTTCGGCCTGGCGTCCAATGCCAAGGTGGCCGCGGCCAAGTCGGTCGATGACCTGAACCGGCCCGGCGTCACCATCGCCTATTTCACCGGCGGCGCCGAGGAGGCCTGGGTCAAGCAGCGCTTTCCCAACGCCACGCTGCGCGCCGTGGCCAACTCGGGCGCCACCGCGCCGATCGAGGAAATCATGGCCAAGCGCGCCGACGCGGCGCCGATCAATCGCGTGCCCTGGGTCGGCCTGAGCCGCAAGGTGCGCGGCCTGACCGTGCTGCCCGCCGAGGCCAACTGCCAGCAGAGCACCGAAAAGGCCTCGCCGGTGGGCCTGGCGATCGACAAGAACCAACCCGAATACCTGGCCTGGCTGCGGCAGGTGGCCGCCGGCATGAAGACGCGCCTGGACGCCGACGAAATGCGCATCATCGAACAGACCCCGTAGGCCGCTCCGGCCTTTTCCCCACCCCACTGGATTCACCGACCACGCGCAAGGCGCGCGGCCCGGGCGACTGCCCGCGGCCACGCGCGTCCGCATCCGGCGTTCGCCGCCGGGCTTCCCTCCAAGGAGACCGCAATGCAACCGTCCTTCCTCACCCGCTTCGCCGCCGCCGCCCTGCTGTTGGCCGGCGCCGCCACCGCCCAGGCGCAGACGCCGCCCGCGCCCGGCGAGAGCCCGCGCATCGACGCCATCCGCAAGGCTGGCGTGCTGCGCGTGGGCGTGGTCAACAACCCGCCGTGGCTGGTGCAGAACACCACCGGCTCGGGCGAGCCCTGGATGGGCTCGTCGTGGCTGCTGGGCAAGGAATTCGCGCGCCTGCTGGACGTGAAGATCGTGCCGGTGCAGGTCAGCCACGAAACCAAGGTGCCGGCGCTGATCGCCAACCAGATGGACATCATGATCGGGCCGCTGAACCAGAACGCCGAGCGCGCCAAGATCATCGACTTCGTCACGTTCTCGAACACCAGCGTCTGCATGTTCGGCCTGGCGTCCAACCCCAAGTTCACCAACGCCACCAAGGTCGAGGACTTCAACCAGCCCGGCATCACCATGGCCTACTTCTCGGGCGCGGGCGAAGAGCCGCTGGTGCTGGAGAACTTCCCCAAGGCCAAGCTGCGCGGCGTGACCAACTCGGGTTCGGTGGCGCCGATCGAGGAAGTGCTGGCGGGCCGCTCGGACGTGGCGCCGCTGAACCGCATGCTGTGGCCCAACATCAGCAAGAAGGTCAAGGGCCTGGCCGTGTTCCCCAAGGAAAACGACTGCCAGGACAGCAAGATCTTCGCGATCGACGCGGGCATGGGCGTGGCCAAGAACCAGCCGGTGTACCTGGAGTGGCTGCGCAAGGTGGAAGCGCGCATGCATCCGGAACTGGTGGCCGAAGAGCGCCGCATGACCCAGACCCTGAAGTAAGGCGGACCCATCATGCTCAATTGCGCAATCCATGGGGCCGAAGACCTGCGGCTGGTCGAGCAGGCGCCCGAACCGCTGGGTCCGACGCAGGTGCGCGTCGGCGTCAAGGCGGTCGGAATCTGCGGTTCGGACCTGCATTACTACCGCCACGGCCGGGTCGGCGATTTCATCATCCGCGAACCGCTGACGCCGGGCCACGAGGCCTCGGGCCAGGTGCTGGAGGTCGGTTCGGCGGTCACCGCCGTCAAGCCCGGCGACCGCGTGGCGCTGGACCCGGCGCGCACCTGCGGCGTGTGCCGCTATTGCCGCCAGGGCGATTCCAATCACTGCGAGGCGGTGTTCTTCTTCGGCAGCGCCAGCCGCTATCCGCACATGCAGGGCGCGATGCGCGAGCAGGTGGTGGTACAGGAAAAGCAGTGCGTGCCGGTGCCGGACAGCCTGTCGTTCGAGCTGGCCGCCTTCGGCGAGCCGCTGGCAGTGGCGCTGCACGCGGTGCGCAGCGCCGGCACGCTGCTGGGCAAGACGGTGATGGTGGTGGGCGCCGGGCCGATCGGCGCGCTGGTGCTGATGGCGGCGCGCCTGGCCGGCGCCAGCCAGGTCATCGTGGTCGATATCGTCGACCAGACCCTGGCGACCTGCGCCAAGGTCGGCGCCACGCGCACCATCAACGCCGCCGCCGAGTCGGCCGCGCTGGACGAACTGGCGGCGGGCAAGGGCACGGTCGATGTGTGCTTCGAAGCCTCCGGCAACTATGCCGGGCTGGCCAACTGCATCCGCGCCACGCGGCCGCGCGGCACCATCGTCACGGTCGGCACGCTGGGGGGCAGCAGCGAGCAGTGCCCGTTCAACCAGATCATGGTCAAGAGCCTGAACGTCGTCGGCAGCTTCCGCTTCGTCGATGAATACGCCTGGGCGGTGGACTACCTGGGCCGCGGCCTGGTGGACGTCGCGCCGCTGCTGACGGCGGCGGTGCCGGCGCGCCAGGCGCACGAGGCCTTCGCGCTGGCGGCGGACCGGCGCCAGGCCATGAAAGTGATGGTGACGTTCTGAGCCCGCCCGGGCTCGTGTCGGCACGGAGATTCCATGGATTTCGATTTTTCCCCCATCGTCGATAACTGGCGCTTCTTCGCCAGCGGCCTGGGCATCACGGTGGCGCTGAGCGCCGTCACGGCGGTGTCCAGCATCCTGCTGGGCCTGGTGATCGCGCTGTTGCGCCTGTACGGGCCGCGCTGGCTGCGGGTGCTGCTGGTGTTCTACATCGACAGCATGCGCGCCATCCCGGTGCTGGTGGTGCTGGTGTGGATCTACTTCGCCTTCCCGCTGCTGGCCGGCGTGACCTTCGCGCCGTTCTGGGCGGCGCTGGTGGCGTTGACGCTGCACATCGCGGCCTACTCGGCCGAGGTGATCCGCGCCGGCATCGAGTCGGTGCGGCCGGGGCAGATGCGCGCCGGCCTGGCGCTCGGCATGTCGCGGGCCCAGGCGCTGCGCGAGATCATCCTGCCGCAGGCCACCATCCGCATGCTGCCGGCCTTCGGCTCGGTGCTGACGGTGGCGATCAAGGACACCGCCATCGCCACGGTGATCGCGGTGCCCGAACTGATGCACAAGGCCGAGACGATCGCCGGGCAGAGCTACCGGCCGATCGAGGTGTTCACCGCGGTGATCGTGGCGTACTTCGTGATCCTGTTCCCGGTGACGCGCGGCGTGGACCGGCTGTACCAACGTTACGCACACCTGGGGCGCTCATGAATCTGGACTGGGGAATTATCTGGGACTCGCGCCAGGTGTTGCTGCAGGGCGCGGCCATGACCGTGATGCTGACGGTGGTGACGATGGCGCTGGCGGTGCCGGGCGGCATGGTGCTGGCGCTGATGCGGCTGTCGTCGAACCGCGTGGCCAACGGCGTGGCGGTGGCGATCGTCGAGTTCTTCCGCAACCTGCCGCTGATCCTGGTGATCTATTGGGCGTTCTACGTGATGCCGATGGCGCTGGACGTGCAGTTCTCGGCGGTGACCACGGCGCTGGTGGCGCTGGTGCTGAATGTGTCGGCCTACAACTCGGAAACCTTCCGCGCCGGCATCAATTCGATCCGCAAGGGCCAGATGGAAGCGGCGCTGGCGATGGGCATGTCGCGCCGCCAGGCCATGTTCAAGGTGCTGGTGCCGCAGGCGGCGCGGCGCATCCTGCCGGTGCTGGCCAGCACCTGGATCTCGCTGTTCAAGGACACCTCGCTGGTGTCGGTGATCGCCGTCAGCGAGCTGGCCTATGCCTCGATGCAGGTGCGCGCGCAGAGCTTCCGCGTGCTGGAAATGCTGACCGCGATGGCGGTGATCTATTGGCTGATGGGCTATCCGCAGGCCAAGCTGGTCGACTGGATCCACCGCAAATACGGAGTCAAGGAGTGAAAGAGATGATCCTGGAACAAGTGGCCGGCACGACCGGCGCGGCGGTGGCCGCGGCAACGGCCGCCGCAGCAACGGCTGCCGCAGCAACGGCTGCCGCACGCAAGGGCGCCGATCAGCCGCCGGTGCTGGTGTACGAGCACGTGCGCAAGGTTTTTGGCGATTTCGTGGCGTTGAACGACGTCTCGCTGCAGGTCAACAAGGGCGAGGTGATGTGCCTGATCGGCCCGTCCGGTTCGGGCAAGTCCACGCTCCTGCGCTGCACCAACGCGCTCGAGAAGATCGACGGCGGCCGCGTGCTGCTGGACGGCGTGGCGGTGCCGGAGGCCGAGTCCGAGGTGCGCAAGGTGCGCCAGCGCATGGGCATGGTGTTCCAGAGCTTCGAGCTGTTCCCGCACAAGTCGGCGCTGGACAACGTCGCCATGGGGCCCATCACCGTGCTCGGCATGGCGCCGGAACAGGCGCGGGCCCGCGCCATGGCGCTGCTGGAGAAGGTCGGCCTGGCCGCCAAGGCCGGCAACTTTCCCGCCAACCTGTCCGGCGGCCAGCAGCAGCGCGTGGCGATCGCCCGCGCGCTGGCGATGGAGCCGGAAGTGATGCTGTTCGACGAGCCGACCTCGGCGCTCGACCCCGAGACCGTGGGCGAGGTGTTGAACGTCATGAAGAAGCTCGCGCAGGAAGGCATGACCATGATCGTGGTCACGCATGAAATGAGTTTCGCGCGGCGCGTGGCCAACTGGGTGGTGGTGTTCGAGAACGGCGCCATCCTGGAACAGGGCCCGCCCGCGCAGATTTTCGACAACCCGCAGGTCGCCCGTACCCGCGACTTCCTCAGCCACCTGGGCTGGGAAGGCTGAACACCCTCCCGTTTTCACGGAATCCATGATGAAAATTACGAACGCACGCGTCATTGTTTGTTCGCCGGGCCGCAATTTCGTGACCCTGAAGATCGAGACCGACCAGGGCCTGACCGGCATCGGCGATGCCACCCTGAACGGACGCGAGCTGGCCGTGGCGGCCTACCTGACCGAACACGTGGTGCCTTGCCTGATCGGCCGCGACGCGCACCAGATCGAGGACATCTGGCAATACCTGTACAAGGGCGCCTACTGGCGCCGCGGCCCGGTCACGATGACCGCCATCGCCGCGGTCGACACCGCGCTGTGGGACCTGAAGGCCAAGGCCGCCGGCCTGCCGCTGTACCAGCTGCTGGGCGGCAAGAGCCGCACCGGGGTGATGGTCTACGGCCACGCCAACGGCAGCGACATCGAGCACACCGTCGACGAGGTGCTGCGCTATGCCGACATGGGCTACCGCGCGATCCGCGCGCAGAGCGGCGTGCCGGGGCTGGACAAGGTCTACGGCGTGGGCCGCGGCAACCTGTTCTACGAACCCGCCGACGCCGACCTGCCGAGCGAGCACGACTGGTCCACCGAGAAGTACCTGCAGCACACGCCCAAGCTGTTCGATCGCATCCGCGAAAAGCTCGGCTTCGAGCATCACCTGCTGCACGACGTGCACCACCGCCTGACGCCGATCGAGGCCGGCCGCCTGGGCAAGTCGCTGGAGCCGTACAACCTGTTCTGGATGGAGGACGCCACGCCGGCCGAGAACCAGGAGGCCTTCCGCCTGATCCGCCAGCACACCACCACGCCGCTGGCGGTGGGCGAGATCTTCAATTCGATCTGGGACTGCAAGGACCTGGTGCAGAACCAGTTGATCGACTACATCCGGACTACCGTGGTGCACGCGGGCGGCATCACCCACCTGCGCCGCATCGCGGACCTGGCCTCGCTGTACCAGGTGCGCACCGGCTGCCATGGCGCCACCGACCTGTCGCCGGTGTGCATGGGCGCGGCGCTGCACTTCGACCTGTGGGTGCCGAACTTCGGCATCCAGGAATACATGCGCCACACCGAGGAGACGGACGCGGTGTTCCCGCACGCCTACACCTTCTCGCAGGGCATGCTGTATCCGGGCGACGTGCCGGGCCACGGCGTGGACATCGACGAGAAGCTGGCCGCCAAGTATCCGTACAAGCGCGCCTACCTGCCGGTGAACCGGCTGCAGCAGGACGGCACGTTATGGAACTGGTAGCCCCCGCGGCCGTCCGGCTGCATCCGGCGCGCCTGCAGGCGCTGGCGCCGGGCGTGGCGCGGCCGGCCTATGACCGCGGCGCCTTGCGCGCCGGCATCGTGCACCTGGGGCTGGGCGCGTTCGCGCGTGGCCACCTGGCGGCGGTGAACGAAGCGGCCATCCATGCCAGCGGCGATCCGCGCTGGGGCATTTGCGGCGTGTCGCTGCGGCAGGCCGATACCCGCGACGCGCTGGCGCCGCAGGACGGGCTGTACACGCTGGCGCTGCGCAGCGCCGACGCCGAGGGCCGGCCGCAAGCGCGGCTGGCCGTGATCGGCTGCCTGCTGGAAACGCTGGTGGCGCCGGAGGATCCGCAGGCGGTGCTGGCGCGCATCGCCAGTCCGTATACGCGCATCGTCAGTCTGACCGTGACCGAGAAAGGCTATTGCCACGATCCGGCCAGCGGCGCGCTGAACCTGGCGCATCCCGACATCGTGCACGACCTGGGGCAGCCGCTGGCGCCGCGCAGCACCATCGGATTCCTGGTCTGGGGGCTGCAGCGCCGCCGCGCGGCGGGCCTGGGGCCGGTGACGCTGCTGTCGCTGGACAACCTGCCCAGTAACGGCCATCTGTTGCGCGGCCTGGTGCTGGCGTTCGCCGCGCAGGTGGACGCGCGGCTGGCCGAATGGATCGGCCAGTCCTGCACCTTCCCGTGCTCGATGGTGGACCGCATCGTGCCGCGCACCACCGACGAGGACCGCGCCGCCGTGGCGCAGGCGCTGGGCATGACGGACGCCTGGCCGGTGCAGGCCGAGCCGTTCCTGGAGTGGGTGGTGGAAGACCACTTTGCCGCCGACCGGCCGGACTGGGCCGCCGGCGGGGCGCGCTTCGCCGCCGAGGCCGCGCCGTTCGAGACGCTCAAGCTGCGCATGGTCAACGGCGCGCATTCTGCGCTGGCCTATCTGTCGGTGATGGCGGGTTGGGCCACGGTGGACCAGGCGGTGGCGCAGCCGGCGCTGCGGCGCTATCTGGCCGACCTGATGCGCACCGAGATCGCGCCGACCCTGCCGGCCTTGCCCGGCCTGGATCTGGCGGCTTATCAGGAGCGGCTGTTGCAACGCTACGCCAATCCGGCGCTGCGGCACCAGACGCGGCAGATCGCCATGGACGGATCGCAGAAGATGCCGCAGCGCCTGCTGGGCACGGTGCGGGCGCGGCTGGCGGCGGACCGGCCGATCACCGGGCTGGCGCTGGCGCTGGCCGGCTGGCTGCATTTCCTGCGCGGGGTCGATCAGGCCGGCCGGCGCTATCCGATCGAGGACCCGCTGGCCGAGACGCTGGCGCAGCGGCTGACGCGGGCCGAAGCGGCGGGGGGCG
>NZ_CYTU01000069.1:0-24434 GCF_001299375.1 Achromobacter sp. 2789STDY5608621
CGGGCGCCCGTGACGAGCGCCCGCCGCAAGGCGGGGCGGGAACAGCGCCGCTAACGGCGCGAGTCGCGGCCGGGGAACAGGCGCGGCATCCAGGCAAGCAGCTGCTTGCGGTCCTCGCCTTCGCTGCGGTTCAACGCCGCCAGCGGGCCATGCAGGTATTTCTGGGTCAGGCCGTGGGCCAGCTGCTCGAGCACGGCTTCCGGCGATTCGCCGCGCGCCAGCAGGCGGCGGGCGCGCTCGAGTTCGGCGGCGCTGACGTCTTCGGCGGCCTGGTGCAGGTCGCGGATGACGGGCACCACTTCGCGCGATTGCATCCAGTGCATGAAGCCCTGGACGCGGGTTTCGATGATGGCCTCGGCCTGCACCACGGCGGCGCGGCGCGCGTCGGTGCCGGTCTGGACCAGACGGCCCAGGTCATCGACGGAATACAGGTAGACGTCGTCCAGGCGGCCGACCTCGGGTTCGATGTCGCGCGGCACGGCCAGGTCGATCATGACCATGGGGCGGTGGCGGCGCAGGCGCGTGGCCCGTTCCACCATCCCCAGCCCGAGGATGGGCAGGGAGCTGGCCGTACAGGAGACGACCACGTCGAATTCGGAAAGGCGGTCGGTCAGGTCCGACAGCTTCATGGTGCTGGCCGAGAACCGGTTGGCCAGCAGCTCGGCGCGTTCGGCCGTGCGATTGGCCACCACCATGCTGCGCGGACGCTGCGCGGCGAAGTGGGTGGCGCACAGCTCGATCATTTCGCCCGCGCCGATGAACAGCGTGCGGGCCTGGTCCAGGTTGCCGAACACGCGTTCGGCCAGGCGCACCGCGGCGGCGGCCATGGACACCGACTGCGCGCCGATGGCGGTCTGCGAGCGGACTTCCTTGGCGACCGAAAAGGTGCGCTGGAACATCTGGTGCAGCAAGGTGCCGAGCGAACCGGCCTCGCCGGCGGCGCGCACCGCGTCCTTCATCTGGCCGACGATCTGGGTTTCGCCCAGCACCATGGAATCGAGCCCGCTGGCCACGCGGAAGGCGTGGCGCACGGCGTCGTCCTGCTGGTGGCGGTACAGATGCGGGCGCAGCGTGCCGGCGTCCAGGCGGTTGTGCTCGGCCAGCCACGCGGGCAGCTGGTCGGCCACGTGGCCGTCGGCGGCGCAATAGATTTCGGTGCGGTTGCAGGTCGACAGGATGGCGGCTTCGCGCACCGACCCGCCGAACGCGGAACGCAGGCCTTCCAGCGCCGGCTTGACCAGATCGACGGGCATGGACACGCGTTCGCGAACCGACACCGGCGCGGACGTGTGATTCAGACCGAAGGCTAGGACAGCTACCGACATGTAAAGGACAAGGCCGTGAGTATTAGAGCTGTGGTCCCCGCAAAGCCCATGCGGTGCAGCGTGCATGTAACAGCGGACCGGCCATGATTATACTCCCGCGGGTTATCCCCATGCCATTCGGGGCCCGGGCCGCGACGCTGGGTCGCACCCCACGCGACGCTTGGTCGCACCCCATGCAACCGCCGCTTGCGGTAGTATGCGCCCCTTGCCCCTCGCCATGCGGGAAGGCGCCGCGAAAATTCTTCAAACTTTTTTCGAGGCGGCTGGCACAAGTCCAAAAAATTGTGTATAGTTGCGGACTTCGTTGGCCTGGTAGCTCAGTCGGTAGAGCAGAGGATTGAAAATCCTTGTGTCGGTGGTTCGATTCCGCCCCAGGCCACCAGAATTAAAAAGCCCGGCTCCTTGGAGTCGGGCTTTTGCATTGTGGCGCCGGGATCAAAGCCCGGAGATCAAAGGCCGCGGATCAAAACGCGCGGATCAAAACCCGGGGCTCAAGACCCCGGCAGCGCCACCCCCATCGCCGCGAACAATCCCCCGCACACCTTGTTGAAGCGCCGGCCGGCGCGTTCGAGCCACGGCCGCACGCGGTGCGCCAGGCGCGCCAGCACGTACTCCACCACGAACTCGATGGCCACGAAGGTCGCGGCCATGATCAGGAATTGCGTAAACAGGCTGCGGGCCGGATCGATGAACTGCGGCAGGAAGGCGCCGTAGAACAGCAGCGCCTTGGGATTGGCGATCGCCGACAGGAAACCCTGGCTGAACATGCGGGTGCCGCGCAGCCGCGGCATGTCGGGCGCCGGGCGCAGCTGCACGCCGGGCGAGCGCCACAGCTGGATGCCGAGCCAGATCAGGTACGCGCCGCCGGCCCACTTCAGCACCGTCAGCGCCGGCCCCCAGGCCTTGAGCAGCGCGCTGATGCCCAGCATCGACAGGGCGATCAGCGCAATGAAGCCGACCGCGCCGCCAGCGATGGTGCACAGCGCCTTGCGATGCCCGTGCAGCGCGCCGTGGGTCAGCGCCAGCAAGGTGTTGGGGCCGGGCGTGATCGACAGGCCGATCACGGCAACCAGGTAGATGAGCCAGCTGTGCAATGCCATGGCGGTGAGACACGGAAAGAGGAGGAGGCGGCCAGTCTAGCGCCGCCGGCTCGGCCCACGCAATCGGCGGCGAGCCCGCTACGCCTCGCCGGGCTGCGTCGTCGGCACCGCCAGTCCGTATTTGACGCGGTTCATCACCACCAGCGTCGAGAAGCGCTTCACGTTGGGATCGCCCCAGAAATGGCGCTGCGCGAAGGCGTCGTACTCCGCCATGTCGCGCACGGTCATGGTGACGACGAAGTCCACCTCCCCCGTCACCGCCAGGCACTGCATGATCTCCGGCGCGCCGCGCATCGCGCGCTTGAAGGTGTCCAGCTTGTCGGCGCGCTCGCTTTCGAGCGACACCAGCACCACCATCATGATGTCGCGCCCCACCGCCGCCGGCTCCACCACCGACACATCCCCCAGCACCACTCCGGATTCGCGCAACCGCTTCATGCGCCGCAGGCACGATACCGGCGACAGGTTCACGCGCTCGGCCACCTCCTGGCTGGTGCGCTGGTTGTCTTCCTGCAGGCTCTGCAGGATCTGAAGGTCGAAATCGTCTAGTTCCATGGGGTCTCGGCGCCGCGGCGGTCCAGGCCGTGCGGGCCTGTAGACGGATTCTAAACGGGCGCGCAAAACGACCTGCCCCCAAATTCGACGGGAAACTTCATTTGCGCACCGCTGGCTGCAGGAATTAATCAGGCGCCTTGCTTACACTGGGAACCCTCTGGTCGCCCTCGCGGCCAGGCGCAGCCCGATTCCCATGCCGTCACTCCAGCTTTTCCTGCTCTTCCTGGCCGCCGACGCGGCGTTGAAACTCACCCCCGGCCCGGACATGGCGCTGACGCTGTCGCGAGGCATGACGCAGGGCTTCCGGCCGGCGTTCCACAGCGTGCTGGGCAATGTGGCGGCGGGTTTCATCCAGGTGCCGGCCGTGGTGCTGGGGCTGGCCTCGGTGCTGCAGGCGTTTCCGACGCTGTTCCTGGCGATCAAGGCGGCCGGCGGCCTGTATCTGGGCTACCTGGGCATCAAGGCCATCCTGCGCTGCGCCCGCGACGCCGACGTGTCCCTGGCCGCGCGGCCCGGCGAGGCGCGCGATGCGTTCTGGCAGGGCTTCATGACCAATCTGCTGAACCCGAAGGTGCTGCTGTTCATGATCGCCTTCCTGCCGCAGTTCACCACGCCGGACAACGGCCCGGTGTGGATCCAGATGCTGGTGCTGGGCGTGACCATGAAGGCGCTGAGCCTGCCCTACGGCAGCTGCTTCGCCTACGGCGCATCGCGCATCCGCGGCTGGGTCGGACGCAACCCGTGGTTCCTGCGCATGCAGCAGGGGCTGCTGGGCGCGATCATGCTCGGCCTGGCCCTCTACGTGCTCTACTCCACCGCCTCCACCTTGAACCCCTGATTTTTCCGCAGACGCCGCATCATGACCGCCGCCACCCTTCCCTCCGGACGCGATACGTCCGCCTCCACCCTGATGCCGACGCTGTCGCTGATCGGCGCCATGGCCTCGCTGTGCATCGGCACGTCGTTCGCCAAGTCGCTGTTTCCCGAGGTGGGCGCGCAAGGCACCACGGCGTACCGCATCGTCATCGGCGCCATCATCCTGATCGCGTTCTGGCGTCCGTGGCGCTTTCCGCTGACCGCGCGCAACGCCGCCAAGATCGCGCTGTACGGCGTGACGCTGGCCTGCATGAACCTGCTGTTCTACATGGCGCTGCGCACCCTGCCGCTGGGCGTGGCCATCGCCATCGAATTCACCGGCCCGCTGACGCTGGCCGTGGTGCTGTCGCGGCGCGCCATCGACTTCGTCTGGATCGCCTGCGCGCTGGCCGGGCTGGTGCTGCTGATCCCGACCGGCCAATCCATGCACGACCTCGATCCCGCCGGCATCGGCTACGCGCTGGGCGCGGCGGTGTGCTGGGCGCTGTACATCATCTTCGGCAAGATGGCCGGCAACGTGCATGGCGGACAGGCCACCTCGCTGGGCCTGCTGGCGGCCACCATGGTGGCGCTGCCGGTGGGCGCGGCCCACGCCGGCATGGCGCTCTTGGACCCCAAGCTGATCCTGGCCGGCGTGGCGGTCGGCATCCTCTCCAGCGCCCTGCCCTATTCGCTTGAAATGGTGGCGCTGCGGCGCCTGCCGCAGAAGACCTTCGGCGTGCTGCTCAGCATGGAGCCCGCGATGGGCGCGCTGGCCGGCGTCATCGTGCTGAACGAACACCTGTCCGGCACGCAGTGGCTGGCGATCTGCGGCATCATCATCGCCTCGGCCGGCTGCGCCGCCACCGCGCGGCGGCAAAAGCGCGCGGCGGCCGCGGGCTAAGACCCGTCAATCCACCGAAATATTCTTCTGGCGGATCACCGCGCCCCAGTTCTCGTACTCGCGATGCGCGTAGTCGAAGAAGTCGTTCGACGAGCTGCCCATCGGCTCCATGCCCTGCAGCTTGAGCTGCTTGATCACCTCGGGTGACTTCAGCGCCGCCTGGATCGCGCCGCTGAGCTTGTCGACCACCGCCTTGGGCGTGCGCGCCGGCGCCACCACGCCCTGCCAGGCGGTGGCATCCAGCGGCGGGCCGCCGGCCTCGCCGAAGGTGGGCACGTCGGGCAACTGCCCCGAGCGCTCGTTGGCCGGCACCGCGATGGCGCGCAGCTTGCCCGCCTGGATCAACGGCCGCGCGGCGGCCAGATCGGCCATCATCAGCGGCACCACGCCCGCCGCCACGTCCTGCAATGCCGGCGGCGTGCCCTTGTAGGGAATCGCGGTGGCCTTGCCGCCGAACTGGGACAGGAACAATTCCATCGCCAGATGGTGCGGGCTGCCCACGCCCAGCGAGGCGTAGCTGGCCTTCTTGTCGTCGGACAGGTACGCCATCACTTCCGGCATGTTCTTCAGATCGGAAGCCGGCGACGCCACCAGCACGATCGGCAGCGCCACCAGCGTCGAGACCGGCTTCAGGTCCTTCCACGGGTCATACGGCAGCTGCTTGTAGAGCCACGGGTTGAGCGACAGCGTGCTCATGCCGGCGGTCATCAGCGTGTAGCCGTCGGGTGCGGCGCGCGCGGTTTCCTGCGCGGCGACGATGGTGGCGGCGCCGGGGCGGTTCTCCACCACCACGGGCTGGCCCAGCGCCTGGCTCACGTGCTTGGCCACGATGCGGGTGGCCAGGTCACTGCCGCCGCCGGCGCTGAATGGCACCAGCCAGCGGATGGGATGCTCGGGAAATTCTCCGGCCAGCGCGGGCGCGGCCTGCGCGGCGAACGCCGCCACGGCCACGGTTCCCAGCGCGCGGCGGATGAAGCCTCTTCTGGACATGGGGTTGTCTCCTGGTATTCTGAATTTAATTAACATATTAACTATATTTTTGACGCCCGGCGAGCAGGACTGCGGCGACGATCATGGACGCGGCATCGGCGCGGCGCCGCATCAGCCGCGGGCCGCGGCCAGCCAGCGCAGGCCGGCCGAGGTGCCGGCGGCCGGACGGTACTCGCAGCCGATCCAGCCGCTGTAGTCCAGCCCGCGCAGCACCGAGAAGATCCAGCCGTAATCCAGCTCGCCCCGGTCCGGTTCCTGCCGCAGCGGCACGCCGGCGATCTGCAGGTGTCCGACCCGCCCGGTGGGCAGGTACTGGCGCAGCTTGGCGGTGACATCGCCCTCGACGATCTGGCAGTGGTACAGGTCCATCTGCACTTTCAGGTTGGGCGCGTTGACGGCCTGCACCACCTGGTGCGCCTCGTCCTGGCGATTGAGGAAATAGCCGGGGATGTCGCGGGTGTTGATGGGCTCGATCAGCAGCGTCACGCCGACGGAACGCGCCTGGCGCGCGGCCCAGTCGAGGTTCTCGCGGTAGCAGTCCAGCATCTCGGCGCGCGTGACGCCGTCGGGCATCAGGCCCGCCATCACGTGGACCTGGGCGCAGGCCAGCACCGTGGCGTAGCCCAGCGCCTGCTCGATGCCGGCGCGGAATTCGTCCTGGCGGCCCGGCAACGCGGCCAGCCCGCGCTCGCCGCGCGAGGCCACGCCCGGCGGCGCGTTGAACAGGACTTGCGACACGCCGGCGGCATCCATGCGCTCACGCACGAACGCGGCCGGCGCTTCGTAGGGAAACATGCATTCCACGCCCGCGAAGCCGTCGGCCGCGGCGGCCGCGTAGCGGTCCAGGAACGCATGTTCCGGGTACATCATCGAGAGATTGGCGGCGAACTTCAGCATGGCGGACTCCGGGGCGGGCGGCATGCCTGGAAATTAGCATATCCGCCCGTCACGCCCGCCGCGCCGCGATCCCTCAATACGTCATGCGCACGCCCAGCATCACGCTGCGGCCCGGCAGCGGCGCGACCGACGAGATGAACGAAGCGTGGTTGTAGGCCAGCTTGTTCAGCAGGTTGGTGCCGCGCAGGAAGACCTCGTAGCCCGTCGCGCCGTAGCGGCCGCGATACGCCACCACGGCGTTGACCAGGTTGTAGCCCGGCGTGCTGTTCTCATACGCGGCGATGTCCTTCTGCGAGAACACGCGCGCGTACTCGACGCCGCCCGACCACTGCTGCCACTTGACGTTGCCGCGCAGGCCCGCGCGCGCCGCCGGAATCCGCGGCAGGTTGCCGTCGCCGCCAGTCAGCTTGCCGCGCACGTAGTCGCCGAACACCGCCGCCGAGAACACCGGTGTGAACTGGTGCCGCAACTCGCCTTCCACGCCGGTGAATTCGGCGTCGCGCTGGGTGTACTCGATCAGGCGGAAATCCTCATAGCGGTCCAGCGTGTCGGCGTAGATGTAGTTCTTCACCTTGTTGTGGAACACGCTGGCCGAGAAGGTCGTGTCGCCCGCATGCTTGCGCAGCGTCAGGTCGATGTTGCGCGAGGTCTCGCGGCCCAGGCCGGTATTGCCCAGTTCGTAGGTGTTGGTGGCCAGGTGCACGCCGTCGGCGTACAGTTCCTGCGCGGTCGGCAGGCGTTGCGAGCGCGACAGCGACAGGGCCACCGAGTACTGCGGCGCGAAGTCCCAGATGGCGGCTGCCGACAACGACGTGCCCGACAGGCTGCTGCGCGGCGCGCCGCCGGCGGGCGCGATGCGCTGCCAGTCCTGGCGCGCGCCGAGTTCGAAGCGCCAGTCGTTCAGCTGGTATTCCTCCAGCACGAACAGGCCGTTGGAACGGGTGCGGCTGCGCGGCAGGAACGCTTCCTCGCCGTCGGCGCGGAAGTCGCTGTAGGCGTTCTGCAGGCCGATCACGCCGCGCCAGCCGGCCAGCGGCTTGTGCTGCAGCTCGACCCGCAGGTCGTAGCCCTTGTTCTTGAAGCGGGTGCCGACCTGGCCGCCCTCGATCTCCTCGTGCTGGTAGTCGGTCAGGCCGCCGCGCACGCGGATCTTCTCGAAGCCGGCGAACGGGTCCTGGTATTCGGCGCGCAGGTCCAGGCGGTCGCTCCGCAGCTTCACATAGGGCACGCCGCCGTGCGCGTGGTCATGGTCGTGATCTTCGTGATCGCCATCGCCATGGTCGTGGTCGTGGTCGTGGCCGCCGCAATGCAGGTGGGTGCCATGCGGATGGCAACCCTCATACTCGTGATTGTGGCCGGGCAGGCCGTACTTGCTTTCCAGGTGCGTGAACGCCAGGCCCACGTAGCCGCGCGGCGTGATCCACGACAGGCCGACCGAGCCCTGCGTCGATTCACTGTAGGAGCCGGCCAGCTTGCCGCCGGGCCAGTCCGGCACGTCGTAGTCGCTGGTGCGCCGCTTCATGCCTTCGACCCGCACCGCGAACTGGCCTTCGCCGGCGGTGATGCCGATCGCGCCGGCGCGCTCCTTGGTGCCGGTGGCGCCGCGCAGCTCGGCTTCCATCTCCACGCCCTTCTCCGGCACCGCGGTGGGAATCTTCTTGTCCACCACGTTCACCACGCCGCCGATCGCGCCGCCGCCATACAGCAGCGCGGCCGGGCCGCGCAGCACTTCGATGCGTTCGGCCAGCAGGGGCTCGACCGTCACCGCGTGGTCCGGCGAAATGCCGGAGGCGTCCATCACCTCGGAACCGTCGGACAGCACCTTGACGCGGGGCGCGGTCTGGCCGCGGATCACCGGCCGGCTGGCGCCGCCGCCGAAGGTATCGCTGTTCACGCCCGGCAGGCTCTTCAGGGTCTCGCCCAGCGTGCCGGCGCGCCGCTCGACCAGTTCATCGCCTTCCAGCACGGAGGCCGGCAGCATGGTGCTGTTCAGGTCCAGGCCCAAGGGATTCGCGGACACCGTGATCGGCGCCAGCGTGCGATGGCGCGACGGATCGGCCTCGGTCTCGGCCTGCGCCACCGGCGCGGCCAGCATCAGCGAGCAGACCAGCGGCTTGAGCGCCCGCGCGCCGTTCCTGCGCCGCGCCGCCACCGCGCCGCGCTTGCCCCGGGTTCCCTGCGATCCCTGCGTCTTGCCTGTCATCTTTACCCTCATGGATGTTATATCATTACAAATAGCTGAAGGATGATATAACATTTCGATGACAAAGCAAGCCGATCCCCTGGATCGGCCCTGATACCTCAGTCCGCCGCGGCCTCCAGCCCCAGCACGGCCTGCAGTACTGCCACCCGGCTTTGCCCCAGCACCGCGCCATGCCAGTCCGGCGCGTCGCAATAGAACGCGTCCAGCGTGGCCTGCAGGATCTGGTCGCGCAAGGCCGCCGGCGCATCGGGATGCGCGCGCAGCCAGTTGCGTCCGCGCAGCGCGTCCACCACCTGTTCCGACGGCTGCGTGCCGTACTCCAGCGCCATCAGCGTCGGCACCGCATCCGGGCAGGCCTGGTAGGCCAGCCCGGCCAGATGGCCGGTGATGTCCACCGAGGCCGATGTGCCCTGGTAGGGCACGGCGATATCGGCGCCCCACCAGCGGCGCGTGCGCGCCACTTCGGCCTCGTCGCGGCGGCCGGCATAGATCTTCTCGCCGTGTCCGCGCGGCCCCAGCCCGGTATGCACGTCGATCCAGCCGATCTGCGCATGGCCGGCGGCGTGCTCTTCGAGAATGCGGCGCAGGTTGCGCAGGGACGCGGCCGGACGGACGCCGCCATAGAACAGGCCGTCCGCGTGCGTGTACTGCCCGCGGGTCACGGCCTGCTTGAAGGCCGCCAGGCCATGCTCGCCGATGTAGGCGGCGATCTGCTCCCGATTGGCGTCCGACGGCGGCCATTGCGCCGGCAGCAGCAACTCATGGATCTGTCCATAGCCGGGGTTGGCCGGCAGCGGCTGGCCGTCGAACGGCTGCGCGTTGCGGTTCAGGTCGACGTTGCCTTCGTCGGTGCGCGCGATCCACGAAAAGCCATGCGGGTTCACCGCGTGCACCAGCAGCAGCGCCACGCCGGCCTGGCGCGCGCGCTCCAGCATCTCGGCGTCGTCCAGCAACGCCAGTTGGCAACCCGAGCCACAGAAGCCTTCCACGCCGTGGGTGGCGGAGGTCATGATCAGCAGGCGCTCGGCGCCGGCATCGCCGATCAGAGCGACGTCGGTGGCCAGGTCCTCGCCCTCGCGCCCCTTGGGCTCGATGGCATAGGACGCGAAACGCGTCGCCAGCGGCCGGGCGGCGGCGGTGAAGCGCTCGCGCGCCAGGGCATAGCTGCGGGAAAAATAAGGGCTAGCGGATTGCATCAGGCCTCCTGGTTGTCGATATCGTCGCCGGTGCGGTCGCGGATCCAGAACAGCACCACCGTGGAAAGCGCCACCGCCACCATCAGGTACCAGGCGGGCGCCATGGGATTGCCGGTCACGTGCAGCAGCCAGGTCACGAAGAACTGGGCAAAGCCGCCGAAGACGGAAATCCCCAGACCGTACACCACCGACATGCCCGTGGTACGCACGGCTTTCGGAAACAGTTCGGGCAGCATGGTGATGCCGGGCGCGGATTGCAGCGCCAGCAGGATCGACAGCAGCCCCACCACCAGCATCAGCCGCGCGCTGCTGGGCGCCGCGATCAGCCACTCGAAGCACGGCAGCAGCACCGCCACCGTCGTCACGCGCGACCAGAAGATCACGCGCTTGCGCCCCACCCGGTCGGCCAGCATGCCGACCAGCGGCGCGAACAGGAAGCCGACCGCGCCCACCACCACACTGGCCGACAGCGTCGAGGTCGCCGGCAGGCCGAGTTCGCGATGCGCATACGACGGCATGTAGAAGCCGATGATCTGCGCGCACACCATGCCGCCGATCATCAGCAGGATGCCCTTGGCGACCTCGGTCTTGTGTTCGGCGAAGACGCGGCGCAGCGGCTGGTGGCCCACGGCGCGCGGCCGGCCGCCAGCCGGCTCGTCGACGTGCAGCGTCTCTTCGAGATTGCGGCGGATGTATGCGCCCACCGGCACCGTCAGGATGCCGATCACGAACGGCACGCGCCAGCCCCAGGCCTGCATCTGCTCGGCGGTCAGTGCGGCGGTCAGCGTGCCCACCACCACGGCGCCCAGCGCCACGCCGAGCGACTGGCTGCCGAATTGCCAGCTGGAATAGAAGCCGCGCCGCGTGGGCGGCGCGTGCTCGACCAGCAGCGTGGTCGACGCGCCCACCTCGCCGCCGGCGGCAAAGCCCTGGATCAGCCGCGCCAGCACCATCATCACCGGCCCCAGCAGCCCCATCTGCGCATGCGTGGGCGCGGCGGCGATCAGCGCACAGCCCAGGCCCATCAGCCACAGCGTCAGCGTCATGGCGGCGCGGCGGCCATGGCGGTCGGCGTAGGAGCCGATCAGCATGCCGCCCACCGGCCGCATCAGGAAGCCGACGCCGAAGGTGGCCGTGGTCAGCAACAGTTGCCCATAGCCGGAGGCCGCCGGAAAGAACAGCGGCCCGATGACCAGCATCAGGAAAGTGAATACGGTGAAGTCGAAGAACTCGAGCGCGTTGCCGATGGTGGTGCCGGCGATGACCCGCCGGCGCATGGAAGGCGTATGCAGGCTGCGCGCGCCGGCGCCGGCCGCGATGGCGATAGACATGTTTTCCCCTTGATGTCCGATCCGTCTCCGCCGGTCCGTGTGCCGGTATCCGTGCGGTGCTAGTGAATATACGGATGGCGGGCGAAACGCAAAAGACAGTATTTTTGCTGCAGCGATGACTTTTGCTTATACCCCACCGTGCCCGCTCCGATGAACCTGCGCCAGCTGCGCGCCTTCGTGCTGATCGCCGAGCACGGCAGCATCCGCGCCGCCGCGCGCGCCCTGTGCGTGACGCAGCCGGCGGCCACGCGCAGCCTGCGCGAACTGGAACAGAGCCTGGGCGCGGAATTGGTGCGGCGCAGCGCCAAGGGCGTCGAGCTGACGCCCTACGGCCAGGCGCTGCACAAGCGCGCCGTGCTGATCCTGCAGGAAGCGCGGCGGGCGCAGGAAGACATCGACCAGATGCGCGATGGCGAGGGCGGCACGCTCAACCTGGCCATCAGCTCGTCGGTGCTGCCGATCCTGCCGACGGCGCTGGCCGCGTTCCGCGCGCGCATGCCGCGCGTCGCCGTGGCCTTCCATGAGGTCGCGCCGCCCTACAGCCACGAACAGCTGGAAACCGGCCGCTATGACCTGGTGGTGCAGACCGAATACGACGGCGACATCTACGACGGCTTCGCCCGCACCACGCTGTTCACCCTGCCGCTGGCGGTGGGCGCGCGCGCCGACCATCCCCTGCGCCACGCGACCGACCTGGCCGAGCTGAGCGACCTGCTGTGGCTGATGCCGGGCAATACGCAGACGCCCACCAACCTGCTGCGGCTGGCCTACTCCGAACGCGGCCTGCCGCCGCCCGCCGACGTGATTCCCTGCCAATCCATTGCCATCGCCCTGGCGATACTGGGCCAGAGCGACGCCGTGGGTTTCTTCGTGCGCAACGGCTTGCATCGCGTGCTGGCGCCGACGTCGCTGTGCATCCTGCCGCTGGCGCATCCGCTGCCGGCGGCGCGGGTGTCGATCCTGACGCGGGCGGATTCGCCGCCGACGCCAGCCGCGCAGTATTTCATCGACTGCCTGAACCGCGCCCGCGCGGCGGCGTGAGCCGGCGGGTTATCATGAGCCCCCCATCCCAGAGCCACGTCCCGCCCGCCTTGCGCGGTCCCATGCCATGGCGTTTCCCCGACTCCACACGCCCCCCACGCTGACCGATACGGTGGCCAAGCAGCTGCTCGCCGAGATCGACGCGGGCCGCGTGCTGCCCGGCGAAAAACTGCCCACCGAAACGCGCCTGGCCGAGCAGTTCGGCGTCAGCCGCACCGTCATCCGCGAAGCGGTGTCGCGGCTGCGCCAGGACGGCATCGTCGAGGCGCGCCAGGGCAGCGGCGTGTTCGTCACCGGCCAAGGCGGCCAGCGCGCGCTGCGCATCGACGCGGCCGAACTGTCGTCGCTGGACGCGGTGCTGCACATCGTCGACCTGCGGCGCGCGCTCGAAACCGAAATCGCGGCGCAGGCCGCGGCCCAGCGCAGCAAGCGCGACATGGCGGCCATCGACGACGCGCTGGCGGCCATTGCCGCCGCGGTCGAGCGCGGCGGCGACGGCGTCAAGGAAGACGTGGCCTTCCACCGCTGCATCGCGCAGGCCACCGGCAACCCCTACTTCCTGGCCACCCTGGCGTTCGTCAGCCAATACCTGGAAGCCGCCACCCGCGTCACGCGCGGCAACGAGGCGCGCCACGCCGACCAGATGCGCGCGGTGCTGCAGGAACACGCCGCCATCGCGGATGCCATCCGCCGCCAGGACGTGGAGGCGGCGCGCGAAGCCGCCCGCATCCACATGGTCAACGCCGCCGGACGCCTGCGCCAGGCACATCGCTGAGGCGGCTCGTCAATCCGCCTGGTTGAAATGCGGCCTCAATAGGCACCGCCAATACGCGCAGTCAATGCGCGCCGTCAGGCGTCCTGGCCGAAGGCCCGCGTGAAGAAATCCACGCCGCCGAAATTGCCTGACTTCAGGGCGATGCTGATGCGCGCCCCCACCGCCTGCGCCTGGCCCGCGCACCACGGCACCCCCGGATCGATCTGCTCGCCGATGGCCAATTGCGTCAGGCCCAGCGCCTGCACCACCGCGCCCGAGGTCTCGCCGCCGGCCACGATCAGCTGCCGCACCCCGAGCCGCGCCAGGCCCGCCGCGATCCGCGCGATCGCGTCCTCGACCAGCGCCCCGGCGCGCGCCGCGCCCAGGCTGGCCTGGGTCGCCTGCACGGCGTCGGGCCGGGCGGTCGAATAGATCAGTACCGGGCCATCGGGCAGGCGCGGCGCGGCCCAGGCCAGCGCCTGCGCCACCACGTCGTCACCCGCGGCGATGCGCAGCGGATCGAGCGCCAGCGCCGGCCCGCCCGCCGCGATGAACGCGGCGACCTGGCCCTGGGTCGCGATGGAGCAACTTCCCGCCACCACCGCCTGCGTTCCCGGCTCGCGCGGCAGGCCGGCGGCCGCGCCCCGCGCCAGCCCCCAGTTGCCGGGCAGGCCGATGGCCACGCCCGAGCCCGCCGTCACCAGCGGCATGCCCTTGAGCGCCGGCCCCAGCGCCAGCAGGTCATCATTGGAAATGGCGTCGACGATGGCGATCTCCACGCCCTCGCGCCGCAACGCATCGATGCGGCCTCGAATCGCCTCGGCGCCACGCGCCACCACCGCATAGTCGATCAGGCCGACCTTGCGCCGGGTCTGCGCCGACAGCACGCGAACCAGGTTGGCGTCGGTCATCGGCGTCAGCGGATGATGCTGCATGCCCGATTCATTCAGCGGTACGTCGCCGGCGAACAGGTAGCCCTTGAACACCGTGCGCTTGTTGTCCGGAAAGGCCGGCGTGGCGATGGTGAAATCGGTGCCGAGCGCCGTCATCAGCGCGTCGGCGACCGGGCCGATATTGCCCTGCGTCGTGCTGTCGAAGGTCGAGCAGTACTTGAAATATATCTGCTCGGCGCCCTGCACGCGCAGCCATTCGAGCGCGGCCAGCGACTGCGCCACCGCGTCGGCGGCTGGCAAGGTGCGGGTCTTCAATGCCACCACGACCGCGTCGGCGGGCGTCTCCAGCGCGCCGTCGGGCACGCCGATGGCCTGCACCGTGCGCATGCCGGCGCGCACCAGGTTGTTGGCCAGATCGGTGGCGCCGGTGAAATCGTCGGCGATGCAGCCCAGCTTGATCGTCATGCGGACTCCGGCAAGGTGATTCCGGGAAAGATCTTGATGACCGCGCTGTCGTCCTCGCGCCCGTGTCCGGCGGCCGACGCCTGCATGAACATCTGGTGCGCGGTGGACGCCAGCGGCAGCGGAAACTTGCTGTGGCGCGCGGTGTCCAGCACCAGTCCCAGGTCCTTGACGAAGATGTCCACCGCCGACAACGGCGTGTAGTCGCCCGCCAGCACGTGCGCCATGCGGTTCTCGAACATCCAGCTGTTGCCGGCGCTGTGGGTGATGACCTCGTACAGCGCATCGGCATTGACCCCTTCGCGCAACCCCAGCGCCATGGCTTCGGCGGCGGCGGCGATATGCACGCCGGCCAGCAGCTGGTTGATGATCTTGACCTTGCTGCCCGCGCCGGCGCGGTCGCCCAGCCGGTAGACCTTGGCCGCCATCGCGTCCAGCACCGGCCCGCACGCCGCGTAGGCGGCCGGCGCGCCGGCGGTCATCATGGTCATCTCGCCCGCCGCGGCCTTGGCCGCGCCGCCCGAGATCGGCGCATCCAGGTACAGCACGCCCAGGGCCGCCAGGCGCGCCTCCAGCGCGCTCGACCAGGACGGATCCACGGTCGAGCACATCACGAACACGCTGCCGGGCCGCAGGGCCGCCGCCAGATCGCCGTCGCCGAACAGCACGCTCTCGGTCTGCTGCGCGTTCACCACCACGCTGACCACCACGTCGCAGGCCGCGGCCAGCGCCGCCAGCGTGTCGCAGGCCACGCCCCCCTGTTCGGCGAACGCCGCCGCCACGCCCGGCCGGATATCGTAGGCATGCACCCGATGGCCGGCGCGCCGCAGGCTCTGCGCGATGCCCGCGCCCATGGCGCCCAGGCCGATCACGCCGACATCGCGCGCGGCTTCCTCATGATGGCTCATACCGTTCCCCGCAAGTCGTCGCCGATGTAGGCGCGGATGATCTCGGCGAAATCGCTGTCGCCTTCCAGGCCCAGTTGCGTGGCCCGCGCCGTGTCCCAGCGCCCCGGCCAACTGCCGACGATGGCCTGCACCCGCGCATCGGCCTGCCAGCTGATGCGGTCGGCGACCGCATCGCCCGCGATCTCGCGCAGCGCCCGCGCCATGTCGGCGGCGGTCACCGACACGCCCGGCAGATTGATCGGCCGGCGATCGGCCACCGCGGCCGCGTCCAGCTCGCAGCCCGCGATCAGCGCCTGCACCGCGCGCCGCGGCGACAGCAGCCACAGGCGCGTGTCCGGCCCCACCGGGCAGGCCGCCGGCTCGCCATTGAGCGGCTCGCGGATGATGCCGCTGGCGAACGACGAGGCCGCCGCGTTGGGCCGGCCCGGCCGCACGCTGATGGTCGGCAGCCGCAACGCGCGGCCATCGATGAAGCCGCGCCGCGTGTAGTCGGCCAGCAGCAGCTCGGCGATCGCCTTCTGCGTGCCGTAGGAAGACTGCGGATTGAGCGCGGTGTCGTCGCGCACCGTCTCCGGCAACGCGCCGCCATAGACCGCGACCGAACTGGTGAACACCACGCGCGGCCGGTGGCCACGCTGGCGGCAGGCCTCGAGCAACGCCCGCGACGCATCCAGGTTGATGCGCATGCCCAGGTCGAAATCGGCCTCGGCCTGGCCGCTGACGATCGCGGCCAGGTGGAACACCGCCGCCGTGTCGGCGCCGATCAGGGCATCCAGGACCGCCGGGTCGGCGATGTCGCCCTGGACCGAGCGCACGCGGGTGTCGTTGATGGCGTCGGTGCGCGTGACGTCCAGCAGGTCGATCTGCGTGATGGGTTCGGGCGCGCCGCCCAGCGCCAGCCTTCCCTGCTCCAGCAGCTTGCGCGCCAGGCGCTGGCCGAGGAAGCCCGCGCCGCCGGTGATCAGTATCTTCATCGCTCGCCTCCCGCGAGATAGGGTCGGGCCCACGCCAGGCCCGCCGACGTCGCGCCCTGGGGCCGGTATTCGCAGCCGACCCAGCCCGTGTAGCCCAGGGAGTCGATCAGCGCCAGCAGGTAGGGGTAATTGAGTTCGCCCAGGTCCGGTTCGTGCCGGTCCGGCACCCCGGCGATCTGGATATGGCCGATGCCCGCCATGTCGCGGCGCAGCTTGACCGCCAGGTCGCCCTCGACGATCTGGCAGTGATAGCAATCGAATTGCACGCGCAGGTTGTCGGCGCCGACCTCGGCGCGGATGGCCTGCGCCTCGTCCTGGCGGGTCAGGAAGAAGCCGGGCATGTCGCGCGGGTTGATCGGCTCGATCACGATGGTCACGCCGGCCGAGGCGGCGGCGCGCGCCGCGCTTTCCAGATTGCGCAGGTAGACCTCGCGGTGGGCGGCGCGGTCGCTTCCCGGCGCCACCAGGCCCGCCATCACGTGCAGCCTGCGGTTGCCCAGCGCCGCCGCATATTCCAGCGCCAGATCCAGCCCGCGGCGGAACTCGTCCTCGCGCCCCGGCAGCGCGGCGATGCCGCGCTCGCCCGCCGCCCAGTCGCCGGGCGGCGCATTGAACAGGGCCTGCGACAGGCCGTGGCCATCCAGCCGCACGCGGATCTCGGCGGCGGCGAATTCGTAGGGGAACAGAAACTCCACCCCCTGGAAGCCGTCGCGCGCGGCCGCGCCGAACCGGTCCAGGAAAGCGTGCTCCGCATACATCATGCTCAGGTTCGCGGCCAGGCGCGGCATCTCGTCGTCTCCGTAGGTTCGCGGTCCGCGTCCACGCGGACCGCCGGCGCGCGGGGCGCCCGTCGTATCAGTAGCGCGCGCCGAAGGTGGCGCGCAGTTCCTCGATGGCGTCCTCGGACAGCGGCGCGGGGCGCGGATCGGACATCAGCCACAGCCGCGCGGTCTCTTCCAGTTCCTCGAGCGCATAGGAGGCATGCGACACCGAGCGTTCCCACACCACCGGCCCGAGACGCTCAAACAGCGCCCCGCGCACCTGCGCGGCCAGCGCCGCCACCTGCGCCGCCGCCACCGGATCGCCGGGGCGGCGATAGGGAATCAGCGGAATGCGCCCGACCTTCATCACCTGGTACGGCGTGATCGGCGGCAACACCTCGTCCTCGCGCCACACGCCCGCCAGCGTCAGCGCGACCAGATGGGTCGAATGGGTGTGCACGACGCCGCGCGCGGCGGGGTCGGCCTGGTAGATGCCCTGGTGCAGCGCCAGGGTCTTGGAGGGCTTGGCGCCCGAGACCCAGTTGCCGGCCAGGTCGACCTTGGCCAGCTCGGCCGGGTCCAGGCGGCCCAGGCAGACATCGGTGGGCGTGATCAGCCAGCCGTCGTCCAGCCGGGCGCTGATGTTGCCGGCCGCGCCGACGGTGTAGCCGCGCTGGTAGAGGCTGGCGCCGACCGTGCAGATCTCCTCGCGAATGCGGGTTTCCGGGGTCATCGCGCGCTCGCCACGAGGCGGCCGCGGGCGGCGGAAAGCGGGTACGGCATGGGGAACTCCCGTGGCTTATTCATATGGTCATCATACAAATTTTGCCGAAAATCCCGGTATCGGGATTACCCGGAATGCCCCGCCGGATTCAGACCGAGTAGTGGTAGTTGCAGTTGACCGTGGCCTTGAGCGGCTGGTTCGCGCCCGGCCCGCCCGGACGCGGCCCGGTGAGCTTGGCCTGGAAGGTGCCCACCACGGCGCCGGTGCCATCCTTCTTGACCGCCACGCTGGCCGGCAGCGCATACAGCGTCAACGGCCAGACCTCGTCCGGCGCCACCAGGGTGAAGACGCCCAACGGAAAATCCGACACGACATAGGCGGGATCCCGGTCCGCGTCGAATCCCAATGTGGCGCCGACATACGTCAGCGTCAGCTTGAGCTCTTCCGAAGACGGCGACGGGATGACGCCGCGCAGCGCGACCTTGCCGCTCTCCGACACACACGACAGTTCGGCGGGCGCCGAACCCGCGTGGGCAACGCCCGCCAGCAGCAGACAGGACAGGAACCAGGGGGCATGCAGCTTCATGGGACGGGTTTCCTCGCAGCGGCCGGCGGATCCGCGGCCTGGGACGATCATCGAGCCGACATATTAGCGGCCAACAATCCGCGCTCAAAGGCCGGCGGCAGGCAATGCCAGCGTTCGCATACAAGTCGTAATATGCGGCGCCGCCGATCGGGCTAGGATGCCGGCATCGATCCGTCCGTTTCCCGGAGCCCCCATGAGCGCCTTCCGATCCCTCGCCTGCGCCGCCCTGCTGCTGGCGGCCGCCGCCTCCCACGCCGAGACCGTGGCCCTGCGCGCGCAGAGCGCCACGCCCGGCATCGAACCGCAGACCAAAATGCGCTTCGTCGACGTGGTGCTGCAACCCGAGAGCCGCCAGGTCCTGGCCGACTTCACCCGCAACCGCGTCGGCAAGCGCGTGCAGTTGCGGTCGAACGGCGTGCTGCTGTCCTCGGCCACGCTGCAAAGCCCGCTCGAGGGCGACAGCTTCCGCATCGTCGCCGGCGAGCACGGCTTTGGCGGCAAGTCCGCCGACGACATCGCCAAGGGCATCATGTCCGGCGGCGGCCTCACCGTGGACGACGAAAGCGGCGCCGCCAACGACGCCGGCACCCGCCCGACGCGGCGCGCGCCGGGGTCGGATTCCGGCGGCTGATGCCGCCCGCGGCGGCGCGTCCGGCCTGGACGTCGCCAGCCTTGGCCCCGCGCCTCAGACCGGCAACTGTGCCAGGCTGTCGAGCAGCCCCGGCCCCGTCGGCCGCCATCCCAGCCGTTCGCGCGTGGCCGCGCTCGAGGCCGACATGTCATGGCCGACGAAGTGCGACAGCCAGCCGAAATGCGCGGCCGCCGCCGCCTCGTCCATGCGGATCACCGGCACGCCCAGGCGGTCGCCGATGGCCTGCGCGATATCGCGGAACGGAATGGGCGACTCGGCCGTGGCGTGATAGCGCGCGCCGGCCTCGCCGTGCTCCAGCGCCGCGCGATACAGCCGCACCGTGTCCGACACATGGGCCGCCGACCAGCCGTTGGCGCCGTCGCCGACATAGCCCGACACGCCCCTGGCCCGCGCCAGCGCCACCATCTCGGTCACCAGCCCCTGCTTCTCGGTGTCATGGATCTGCGACAGGCGCACCACCGACACCCGGACGCCGCGCGCCAGCAATTCCTCGCCCGCCAGCTCCGACGCCTTGCGCGGATTCGGATGCGCCGGATTGAAATGGTCCTCGGTGGCCGGCTGGCCGGGCGCCGCGCTGCCCATCGGCGTGCCCGAGGTGATCAGCAGCGGCCGCGCCGACCCCTGCAACGCCTCGCCCAGCGCGAGAATGACGCGCCGGTCCTTCTCGCAGTTGGCCACGAAATGGGCGAAGTCGTGGTCGAAGGCGGTATGGATCACGGCGTCGCAGGCGGACGCGCCGCGCCGCAGGCTGTCCAGGTCCTCGATGTCGCCGGCGTGCGCGTCGGCGCCCGCCAATTGCAGCGCCCGGGCGCCGCGGTCGGAGCGGGCCAGGCCAAGCACCTGGTGCCCCGCGTTGATGAGTTCGGGCACGATTTTCGAGCCGATGAAGCCGGTCGCGCCGGTCAGAAAGATGCGCAAGATCGCTCTCCTGGGTTGTCAGGCTGCCATCATGCGACGCCGATCTATCCTGTTAAAGTAGTGAACTTATAGGGGTATATATCTCAACTGGCTGGCCATGACATCGCCCACCGACAACCCGCTCGGCGCCTACCTGAAGGACCGCCGCGGCCGGCTCGACCCGGCCGCGTTCGGCTTCACCGCCAGCCGCCGCCGCACGCCGGGCCTGCGCCGCGAAGAGGTGGCGCAGCTCTCGAACATCAGTGCCACCTGGTACACCTGGCTCGAACAGGGCCGCGGCGGCGCGCCCTCGGCCGACGTGCTCAACCGCATCGCCGCCGGCCTCATGCTGACCGAGGCCGAGCGGCATCATCTGTTCCTGCTGGGCCGTGGCCATCCCCCGGACGTCAAATACCAGTCGGCCCAGGGCGTGACGCCGCGCCTGCAGCGCCTGCTGGACGCGCTCGAAATCAGCCCCGCCATCATCCGCACCGCCACCTGGGACGTGGTCGCCTGGAACCGCGCGGCCGCGGCCGTCCTGACCGACTACGGCGCCCTGGCGCCCGAGCAGCGCAACATCCTGCGGCTGGTCTTCTGCAATCCCCGCGTGCGTCAGGCGCAGGACGATTGGGAGGGCATTGCCCGTTTCGTGGTGGGCGCCTTCCGCGCCGACGTGACCCGCGCCGGCGCCGCCTCCGAAGTCGCCCGGCTGGTCGAGGAATTGAGCCGCGACAGCGCGGAATTCGCGGCGCTGTGGCGCGACAACGACGTGCGCGTCCACGGCGAAGGCACCAAGCGCCTGCGCCACGCCCGCGCCGGCCTGCTCGAACTGGAATACTCCGGGTTCTCGGTCGACGGCCGGCCGGACCTGTCCATGGTGGTCTATCACCCCGCCTCGCCGCAGGCCGCCGATCGCATCCGCGCGCTGCTGGCGTCAACGCCCGTTGGCGGCGTCGATGAATCCCGCTAGATCGCGGTTGAAGCGCTCGGCCTCCTCCAGGAATGGCGCGTGTCCCGACGCCGCATACACCGTGGCCTGCAGGCGCGGATTCAGGCGCCTGGCGCGCTCCAGCGACGGCTCGACGCGCACCAGCGCATCGCGCGCCCCGTAGATCAACCATAGCGGCTTGCGCATCGCGCCCAGGCCTTCGCGCGCCGCGATCGTCATCCGCGGCACTGCGGCCTGCATCCCGGGCGACGCCAGCGCGGCATTGGCCAGCAGCCGCGCGAATGTCACCGTGTCGGGCTGCGTCGCGAAGCACAGCGCCAGGAACGCGCGCTCGGCGTCCAGGTGCGTCTTCAGGTCGCTCGACGCCATGCCGCGATACACCTCGGGATGCGGCGCGATCTGGCTGGCTTCCAGTTCGATCACGCCCCCCACGTAGACCGCGCCGGCGATGTCCGCGTCGCCATGCGCGGCCAGGTAATTGGTCGTCACGGCCGCGCCCAGCGACCAGCCCACCAGCACCGGCCGGCGCACGCCCGACGCCGCGATCACGGCCGCCAGGTCATCGGCCCAGCGGCGCCCGTCGGTGTAGGCCAGCGGCGCGGTCGGCTGGCCCGACTGGCCATGGCCGCGCAGGTCGTACGTGATCAGGCGGTAGCGCTGCAGCAACGGGCTGGATACTTGCGCGTCCCAGCTGAGGCGGCTGCCGAGCAGGCCGTGGACGAACACCACGGCGGGGCCGGCCGGATCGCCGGACTCCTGGATGGCCAGGGTCACGCCGTCGGGCGCGACGGCGGTGTACTGGCGGCTGTCGGCATGCGCCGCGGCGCTCGCCAGGAGCAGCGCGGCGGCCGCCAGCAGGCGGCGGAAACAACGGAAAAACAAGGGGCCCGGCATGGGACTGACTCCTGGATGACAAAAGGGGAATCACAGTCTCAACCGTCACACCGGTGTTAGAGTCAAGCGGTCGTTTCGTGAAGATATGCCATGACGCCCCCGCCCGCCGCCAAGCCGATGTCGATCGGCGCCCTAGCCCGCGCAACCGGCGCCAGCCTGCGCTCGATCCGCCATTACGATGCGCACGGCCTGCTGGCCTCCTCGCGCGCCGCCAATGGCTACCGCAGCTTTGCGTCCGCGGCGGTCAGCCAGGTACGGCAGATCCAGCGCCTGATCGCGACCGGCTTCAGCCTCGCCGAAATCCAGGGCTTTCCCGATTGCATGCGCATGATCGAAGGCGCGGCGGCCTGCCCGGAAACCTCCGACGTGCAGCGCCAACGGCTGGCCTCGGTCGAACGGCAGATCGCCGACCTGGAACGGCGCCGCGCCCGACTGCGCCAGATGCTGGCCGAGGGCGCCACGGCCCCCGGGAAATAGCCGCCCGCGGCCACGCCGTTCACGGCGGTCAAGCGCGCAAGCGCGGCTCCTGCTGCACGCACTCCACCAGGAAATCCATCACCGCCTTGACCGCGGGCGACCGGCGCAGATCCGGAAACACCGCCAGCCAGAGTTCGCGCGAGGGCGCCTCGCCCTCCACCGCCAGCCGTTGCAGCATGGCGTCGCTGTCACCGACGATCGTCGGCAGCACCACCGCGCCCAGCCCCGACCGCGCCGCCATCTGCTGCGCCGCCAGGTCGCTGGCCGCGAACACCACCGGCCGGTGGCGGCGGATCTGGTGCAACCAGGCCTGCTGCGGCAGCGCATCGCCGCTTTCGTCGTACGCGATGAAGCGCCACTGGTCGGCGGGCTGTTCGCCGAACCCGGGACTGCCGTACAACGCGAAGCGCACCACACCGATCTTCCTGCGCACCAGCGCCTCCTCTTCCGGACGCACGGTGCGCAGCGCGATGTCGGCTTCGCCCCGGTCCAGCGCCACCCGCGACCGCGACGGCAACAGCACCACGTTGAGTTTCGGATGCCGCTCGCGCAGCGCGGCCATGCGCGGCGCGAGGCAATGGCTGGCCAGCGACGGCGGCGCGCTGACCCGCACCGTGCCGGCCACCTCGATCGAGGCAATGCGCGACAGCTGCTCGACGCCCGTGGCGATCTCGGTCATGGCGCCGGCCAGGCGCGCCAGCGCGCGGCCGTCCTCGGTCAGCGGCCGGCTGCGCGGCAACCGGTCCACCAGCCGCAGGCCCAGCGATTTCTCCAGCGCGTCGATGCGGCGTCCCACGGTGGCATGCTCGACCTGCAACTCGCGGGCGGCCGCCGACAACGATTGGGTGCGGGCCAATACGGTGAAGTAATACAGGTCCTGCCAGTCGAACATCGGATTACCTGCTCACGAAGAGAAAGACCTTGTGGGAGAAAATTCCCGGATCCTGATTCCGTTTTTACCATGCGCCGTCCTGACGCCTGGGCACGCCTACGGTTCGACGGCGACCTGCAACGCGTGCGCCAGCGACACCCGCAGCATCTCGCCATGGCCGAACTGCGGGAACGCCTCGTAGCGGGCATCCGCGCCGCCCTCACGCAGGCCGGCCACCATCGCGCGCACGGCAGGCTGCAAGTCGATCGGCGTGCCATCCGGCCGCGTCGACGGCGCATCGGGCCGCTGGCGCGCCGGGTCGCGCGGCCGGGTGCCCGCCAGCACGATCACGCGCTTGCCGGCCGCGCGCCGCGCATCGAAGCGCCGCCACTCCCGCAGCAAGGCGCCGTCCGCCCACCAGGCCGAGGGGTCCCCCGTGATGTAGCGCGCGAACGTGTCCGGCTGCGTGAACAGCACATGCAACGCGAACAGGCCGCCATAGGAATGGCCCCACAGGTATTCGCGCTTCACGTCGACCGCGGCGCGCCCGCGCACCAGCGGCTTGACCCGTTCCCGCAGGAAAGCCAGGAACACGTCGGCGCCGCCGCCCGCGCGGCCCAGCACCACCGGATCCGGCTGCCGCACGCCTTGCTCGAACACGGGCGGCGTGTAGTCATAGGCGCGCGCAACCACGTCGTTGCGCGTCGGCACGTCATAGCCCACGGCCACCAGCAACGGCGCGCCGGCCGCGCCCAGCCGGGCCAGATCGGCGTCGGTCAGCGTGGCCAGCGCCGCGTTGCCGTCCAGCAGGTACAACACCGCGCTGCCGCCAGCCGGCGCGGCCTGGCGCGGCACGGCGATCTGGATGCGGTAATGGCGCTTGCCATCGGCCGAATCGAGGCGATGCGTTTCAAAGCGATAGACCGTCGACGGCCGGTCGGCCACGGTTTCGCCGACGAGCTGGTCCCCGCGCGCGGCCGGTGCGCCGGCGGCGGAGGGCGTCTGCGCCGGTATCTGCGTTGGTGCCGGTGCCTGCGCCTGCGCCTGTGCCCCCAGGCTACCGAAGACGCCGCTGAACATGGCGGCCAGGCAAAGACGGAACAGGGTGCGGGAGGACATCGGCTTCTCGGAATCATGCGTGCCGGCAGGCGCGGGCCTGGCGGCAACAGGGGAAACAACGCGGCGCGCCAGCACGGCTGGCGCCTGCCGCAGGATAGCCCAGACAGGAGCGCGAC
>NZ_CYTU01000070.1:0-24204 GCF_001299375.1 Achromobacter sp. 2789STDY5608621
GCCGCCCCCGCCGCCCGGAGCCGATAAACACAGGACCCGCACCATGAAGCTGCCTACCCGAAAACTGATTCCCGTCCTCGCGATCCTGGCCCTGGCCGTCGCCGGCTACTACGGCTGGCGCATGCTGTCCGACACCGGCCCCGGCGCCGGCTTCGTCAGCGGCAATGGCCGCATCGAGGCCACCGAGGTCGACGTCGCCACCAAGCTGGCCGGCCGCGTGCAGGACGTGCTGGTGGCCGAGGGCGACTTCGTCGCCGCCGGCCAGCCGCTGGCCCGCATGCAGATCGACACGCTGCAGGCGCAGCGCGAGGAAGCGCGCGCCCAGCACCAGCAGGCCATCAACAACGCCGCCAGCGCCAGCGCCCAGATCGCGCAGCGCGAGAGCGACAAGCTGGCCGCCGAGGCCGTGGTGGCGCAGCGCGAAAGCGAGCTGGACGCCGCGCGCCGGCGCCTGGCGCGCTCCGAGACGCTGTCCAGGGAAGGCGCCTCGTCGATCCAGGAACTGGATGACGACCGCGCCCGCATGCGCAGCGCGCAGGCCGCCGTCAACGCCGCGCGCGCCCAGGTCAAGGCGGCGCAGGCGGCCATCGACGCGGCCAAGGCGGCCCAGGTGGGCGCC
Organism: Achromobacter sp. 2789STDY5608621; assembly: GCF_001299375.1. Lineage (NCBI taxonomy): Bacteria > Pseudomonadati > Pseudomonadota > Betaproteobacteria > Burkholderiales > Alcaligenaceae > Achromobacter > Achromobacter sp. 2789STDY5608621. Next base: position 620 of record NZ_CYTU01000070.1, read on the forward strand.
CAGTCCGCGGTCAACGCCGCGCTGGCCACCATCGCCCGCATCGAGGCCGACATCACCGACAGCGAACTGCGCGCGCCGCGCGACGGCCGCGTGCAATACCGCGTGGCGCAGGCCGGCGAAGTGCTGGGCGCGGGCGGCAAGGTGCTGAACATGGTCGACCTGGCCGACGTCTACATGACCTTCTTCCTGCCCGAGCAGGCCGCCGGCCGCGTGGCGCTGGGACAGGACGTGCGCATCGTGCTGGACGCCGCGCCGCAATACGTGATCCCGGCCAAGGTGTCGTTCGTGGCCAGCACCGCGCAGTTCACGCCCAAGACCGTCGAGACCGCCACCGAGCGCCAGAAGCTGATGTTCCGCGTCAAGGCGCAGATCGATCCCGAACTACTGCGGCAGCACCTGCAACAGGTCAAGACCGGCCTGCCCGGCGTGGCCTGGCTGAAGCTGGACGGCGACGCGCAATGGCCCGCCAACCTTGAAGTCAAGGTGCCGTGATGACCGCGACCACGACAGCCTCCCCCGCCCCGGTGGTCAAGCTGTCGGGGGTGACGCTGCGCTATGGCAAGACGCTGGCGCTGGACGACATCTCCCTGGACATCCCCGCCGGCCGCATGGTGGGCCTGATCGGCCCCGACGGCGTGGGCAAGTCGAGCCTGCTGGCGCTGGCCGCCGGGTCGCGCGCGGTGCAGGCCGGCACGGTCGAGGTGCTGGACGGCGACATGGCCAGCAAGGCGCACCGCGACGCGGTCTGCCCGCGCATCGCCTACATGCCGCAGGGCCTGGGCAAGAACCTCTACCCGACCCTGTCGGTGGAAGAGAACCTGCAATTCTTCGGCCGCCTGTTCGGCCACGGCGAGGCCGAGCGCCGCCGCCGCATCGACAGCCTGACGCAAAGCACCGGCATGGCGTCGTTCCTGTCGCGGCCGGCCGGCAAGCTGTCCGGCGGCATGAAGCAGAAGCTGGGCCTGTGCTGCGCGCTGATCCATGACCCCGACCTGCTGATCCTGGACGAGCCCACCACCGGCGTCGACCCGCTGGCGCGGGCGCAGTTCTGGGACCTGATCAACGACATCCGCCGCGACCGCCCCGGCATGAGCGTGATCGTCGCCACCGCGTACATGGACGAGGCCCAGCGCTTCGACTGGCTGATCGCGATGGACGCGGGCCGCGTGCTGGCCACCGGCACGCCGGATGCGTTGCGCCAGCGCACCGGCACCGACACGCTGGAAGCCGCCTTCATCGCGCTGCTGCCCGAGGAAAAGCGGCGCGGCCACAAGCCCGTCGAGATCCCGCCGCTGACGCTGGACGACGACGCCGTCATCGCCATCGAGGCGCGCGACCTGACCATGCGCTTCGGCGACTTCGTCGCGGTCGATCACGTCAACTTCCGCATCCGCAAGGGCGAGATCTTCGGTTTCCTGGGCTCGAACGGCTGCGGCAAGTCCACCACCATGAAGATGCTGACCGGCCTGCTGCCGGCCAGCGAGGGCAAGGCCTGGCTGTTCGGCGCCGAGGTCGACCCGCGCAACATCGACACGCGCCGCCGCGTCGGCTACATGTCGCAGGCGTTCTCGCTGTATGGCGAACTGACGGTGCGGCAGAACCTGGTGCTGCATGCGCGGCTGTTCCACGTTCCCGAGGCCGAGATTCCCGGCCGGGTCGACGAGATGGCGGCGCGCTTCGACCTGGGCGACGTGCTGGACGAACTGCCCGAGAAACTGCCGATGGGCGTGCGCCAGCGCCTGTCGCTGGCGGTCGCGATGGTGCACAAGCCCGAGCTGCTGATCCTGGACGAACCGACCTCGGGCGTGGACCCGGTGGCGCGCGACAATTTCTGGCGCCTGCTGATCGCGCTGGCGCGGCGCGACCAGGTCACCATCTTCATCTCGACCCACTTCATGAACGAGGCGCAGCGCTGCGACCGCATGTCGCTGATGCACGCGGGCAAGGTGCTGGTCAGCGCCGCGCCCGACGAGATCACGCGGATGCGCGGCGCCAGGACGCTGGAAGAGGCCTTCATCGCCTATCTGATCGACGCCGGGGCCGGCACCCAGCCGGGCCAGGCCCAGACAGAGGCGAAAGTGCCCGCGCCGGCCGCCGCCCCGGAGCCACCGGCGCACGAGACCCGCGGCTTCAGCCTGCAGCGCACCTTCAGCTACATGTGGCGCGAGGCGCTGGAACTGCGCCGCGACCCGGTGCGCGCCACGCTGGCGCTGGCCGGCTCGCTGCTGCTGATGTTCGTGATGGGCTTTGGCATCAGCCTGGACGTGGAAGACCTGCGCTACGCGGTGATGGACCGCGACCAGACCACGCTGAGCCAGAACTACAGCCTGAACCTGGCGGGCTCGCGCTATTTCATCGAACAGCCGCCGATCAGCAGTTACCAGGACATGGACGCGCGCATGCGCAGCGGCGAACTGTCGCTGGCGATCGAGATTCCGCAGGGCTTCGCGCGCGACGCCGAGCGCGGCCGCAACGCGCAGGTCGGCGTCTGGATCGACGGCGCCATGCCGCAGCGCGCCGAGACCATCCGCGGCTATGTGCTCGGCATGCACCAGGGCTGGCTGCAGCAGCAGGCGCGCGAACGGCTGGGGGCCGGCGCCACGCAGCAGGTCGGCATCGAGACGCGCTTTCGCTACAACCCGGACGTGCGCAGCCTGCCGGCCATGGTGCCGGCCGTGATCCCGCTGCTGTTGCTGATGATGCCGGCGATGCTGACGGCGCTGGCGGTGGTGCGCGAGAAGGAGCTTGGCTCGATCATCAATCTGTACGTCACGCCGGTGACGCGGCTGGAATTCCTGCTGGGCAAGCAGGCGCCCTACGTGGCGCTGGCGATGCTCAACTTCCTGCTGATGACGCTGCTGGCGGTGACGCTGTTCGGCGTGCCGATCACCGGCAGCTTCCTCACGCTGCTGGCCGCCGCGCTGATCTACAACGTGGTGGCCACCGCCATCGGCCTGCTGGCCTCGACCTTCACCCGCAGCCAGATCGCGGCGCTGTTCTTCACCATGATCGGCACCTTGGTGCCGGCGGTGCAGTTCGCCGGCCTGCTCAACCCGGTGTCGTCGCTGGAAGGCGCCGGCAAGCTGATCGGCCAGGTCTACCCCGCCACCCACATGCTCACGATCAGCCGCGGCGTGTTCAGCAAGGCGCTGGATTTCTCCAACCTGCAGGGCTCGTTCTGGCCCCTGCTCGTCGCGATCCCCGTGATCCTGGGCGCCTCGGTGCTGCTCTTGAAGAAACAGGAGACCTGAACCATGCCGCGACATACCGCCAATATCTTCCGGCTGGGCGTGAAGGAACTGTGGAGCCTGGCGCGCGACCCGATGATGCTGGTCCTGATCTTCGTGTCGTTCACGCTGATGATCTACACGGCCGCCACCGCCGTGCCCGAGTCGCTGCACAACGCCGCGATCGCGGTGGTGGACGAGGACGCCTCGCCGCTGTCGGCGCGCATCACCTCGGCCTTCTACCCGCCGCACTTCACCCGGCCAGAAATGATCACCTCGGCCGAGGCCGACGCCGGCATGGACGCCGGACGCTACACCTTCGCCGTCAACATCCCGCCCAACTTCCAGCGCGACGTGCTGGCCGGCAAGCCGGCCGAGATCCAGCTGAACGTGGACGCCACCCGCATGAGCCAGGCGTTCACCGGCAGCAGCTACATCCAGCAGATCATCACCGACGAGATCAATGAATTCGTCAAGCGCTACCGCAAGCCGACCGAGCTGCCGGTGGACCTGGCCGTGCGCATGCGCTTCAACCCCAATCTGACGCAGGCCTGGTTCGGCAGCCTGATGGAGATCATCAACAACGTCACGATGCTGTCGATCATCCTGACCGGCGCGGCCCTGATCCGCGAGCGCGAGCACGGCACCATCGAGCACCTGCTGGTCATGCCTGTTACACCGACCGAGATCATGCTGGCGAAAGTCTGGTCCATGGGGCTGGTGGTACTGGTGTCGGCTGCGCTATCGTTGACATTCGTCGTGCGTGGCCTGCTGCAGGTGCCGGTCGAGGGATCGGTGGCGCTGTTCCTGGCCGGGGTGGCGCTGCACTTGTTCGCGACCACCTCCATGGGCATCTTCATGGCCACCCTCGCACGCAGCATGCCGCAATTCGGCATGCTGCTGGTGCTGGTGCTGCTGCCGCTGCAGATGCTGTCGGGCGGCACCACGCCGCGCGAGAGCATGCCGGATTTCGTGCAGAACATCATGCTGGCCGCCCCCACCACCCATTTCGTGGAACTCGGCCAGGCCATTCTTTTCCGCGGCGCGGGCTTGAGCGTCGTGTGGCAGCCCTTCCTGGCGCTGGCGCTGATCGGCAGCGTCCTGTTCGCCTTCTCGTTGACCCGATTCCGCAAGACCCTCAGCCAGATGGCGTGAGGCCTGTGCATTCGTTGCCCCTTACCACTCTCTTAAAAGGACGCATGATGAAGAAGACAACCGCCCCCACGCCCCAGGACCTCGCCGGCGCCAACGCCGCCTATTGCCAACGACTGGGCGAGCTGGCGCGCGAAAGCCAGCAGCGCTGGCTGCAGCTGGGCCAGCGCCTGGCCAGCGACGGCACCGGCCAGTACCTGTCGACCCTGGCGCCGCTCAAGCTCGACGGCAACTGGCAGAACATCGCCCCCGCGCTGGGCGAGGTCACGCGCAAGCAATGGCAGTGCCAGCTCGAGGCCAGCCAGGCCATCACCCACGCCGCGCTGGAAGACCAGGCGGCGCTGGCCGCCGGCGTCAGCGAAGCCGTGAGCGGCTGGCTGCGCAACGCCTCGGCCGCGGCCAGCGGCGGCCTGACCGACTCGCCGCTGACACGCATGTGGTCGTCGTATTGCGACCAGATGACCTCGGCCTGCTCGGCCATGCGCGAAGCCAGCCAGTTCGGAGCCCGCCATGGCGACTAAACGCACCGCGCTCATCACAGGCGGCGCGGGCTGCCTGGGCCGCGCCATCGCACGGGCCCTGCACGACGCCGGCCACGACGTCATCGTCACCTGCCATTCCAGCGAAGCGGCCACGCGCGAATGGCTCGACGAAGAGGCGGCCGCCGGCCGCCGCTACGACATGGTCAAGGTCGACGTGGCCGACTACGACGCCTGCCAGGCGCTGGCGCGGCGCCTGGCCGACGACGGCCGCGAGATCGACATCCTGATCAACAACGCCGGCATCACGCGCGACGCCAGCCTGCGCAAGATGAGCTACGAGAACTGGAACGACGTCCTGCGCAGCAACCTGGACTCGATGTTCAACATGACGCAGCCCCTGTGCGGGCCGATGGCCGACCGCGGCTGGGGACGCATCGTCAACATCTCGTCGGTGAACGGCTCCAAGGGCGCCTTCGGGCAGACCAACTATGCCGCGTCGAAAGCCGGCATCCACGGTTTCACCAAGGCGCTGGCGCTGGAGCTGGCCAGGAAGAACGTCACGGTCAACACCGTGTCGCCCGGCTACCTGGCCACGCGCATGGTCAAGGCCGTGCCCGAGGACGTGCTCAAGGAGAAGATCCTGCCGCAGATTCCGCTGGGCCGGCTGGGCGAGCCCGACGAGATCGCCGCGCTGGTGGCGTTCATCTGCAGCGACGCGGCGGCGTTCATGACCGGCAGCAATGTCGCCATGAACGGCGGCCAGCACATGTATTGACGCGCGCCGGGCGACGGGCGGCGGCGCGATGCCGCGTCCCGCGCCCGGCCTGTCGCCCCGCCGGCCTCACGTCGGCGGCGGCGCCAGTTCCTCGACCAGGAAGTCCACCAGCGCGCGCACCTTGGCCACCACGTGACGCCGCGACGGGTACACCGCGTACACGTCCGTCTCCACCGGCGTCCAGTCCGGCAGCACGGCGCGCAACGTGCCGCGCTCCAGGTCGTCGCGCACATACACCCGCGGCACCAGGCTGACGCCGAATCCGGCCCGCAAGGCATCGCACACCGCCAGGCTGGAACTGACCTTGTAGCGGCCGCGCGCCGGGATGCGCTCGACCTGCGCGCCGCGCCGGAAGGTCCATTCGTCCGCATGCCCCGACAGCGTGAAGCGCACGCACTCCAGGCGCCGCAGGTCGGCGGGCTGCGCCGGCTCGCCATGCTGGTCGAAGTACGCCGGCGCGCCGCACAGCACGTGTTCCAGCGCCATCAGCTTGCGCGCCACCAGGCTCGAATCCTCCAGCCGGTCGCTGCCGCGGATGGCCACGTCGAAGCCTTCCTTGACCAGGTCGATGCGGCGGTCCTCCAGATGCAGGTCGAGCGACAGGCGCGGGTAACGCGCCAGGAACCGGGGCATGGCGGCCGACAGCAGCGTCAGACTCAGCGACATCGGCGCGCTGACCCGCAACGTGCCGCCGGGCTCCTGCTGCAGCGGACCCAGCGCCTGCTCGGCGTCGCGCAGATCGTCGAGGATGCGGGCCACCTGCTCGTAGTACTGCCGCCCCGCCTCGGTCAGGCTCATGCGGCGCGTGGTGCGGTTCAGCAGCCGCGCCGCGACGTGCGCCTCGAGCTCGGCGATGTTCTTGCTGACGGCCGCGGGCGACAGGCGCAACTGGCGCGAGGCCGCGGCGAACCCGCCCTGCTCGACCACCTGGCGAAAGACCTTGAGCGCGGTGAGATGATCCATGGGACGGCCCTTTTTTAATTTACTGCCAGTGAATGATGTCGCGACCGGAATCGATATTATCGTTCGATGGCGATTCAATTAGCCTGTCGGTATCGAAGCCGCCGGCCCGCCCTCCCTGGCGCCAGCCGGCCTGAAGGAATCCCGCCATGTCCCGCAGCGCCGACCTGCTCCTGACCGCCGCCGCCCCCGCCATCTGGGGCAGCACCTATGTCGTCACTACCCTGATGCTGCCGCAGGGCTATCCGCTGACGGTGGCGATGCTGCGGGCGCTGCCCGCCGGCCTGCTGCTGTTGCTGGCCGTGCGCCAGCTGCCGCACGGCATCTGGTGGCTGCGCACCGCGATCCTGGGCGCGCTGAACTTCTCCGTGTTCTGGGCGCTGCTGTTCGTGGCCGCCTACCGCCTGCCGGGCGGCGTGGCCGCGACCCTGGGCGCGATCCAGCCGCTGGTCGTGATCCTGCTGGCGCGCGCCTTGCTGGGCACGCCGGTGCGCGGACTGGCGGTGCTGGCGGCGCTGGCCGGCATCGGCGGCGTGGCGCTGCTGGTGCTCGGCCCCAAGGCGGCGCTGGATCCGGTGGGCGTGGCCGCCGGACTGGCCAGCGCCGCGTCGATGGCGCTGGGCACGGTGCTGAGCCGCCGCTGGCTGCCGCCGGTGTCGGCGCTGACCTTCACTTCGTGGCAGCTGACGGCGGGCGGCGTGCTGCTGCTGCCGGTGGCGCTCCTGGCCGAACCCGCGCTGCCGCCGGTGACCGCGCTCAACGTGCTGGGTATCGCCTACCTGGGGCTGATCGGCGCGGCGCTGACCTACGTGATCTGGTTCCGCGGCATCGCGCGCCTGGAGCCCGCCGTGGTGTCGTCGCTGGGCTTCCTGAGTCCGGTCTCGGCGGTGCTGCTGGGCTGGGCCCTGCTCGACCAGCGCCTGAGCGCGGCGCAGATGGCCGGCATGGCGATCGTGGTGGGCAGCGTGTGGTTGAGCCAGCGGGCGCAGCGCCGCGCGACGCTCACTGGCGCAGGCGCTCCAGCAGGAAATCCACAAACGTCCGCACCCGCAGCGACACGTGGCGCACATGGGGATAAAGCAGGGTGAATGCGCGCGAAGCGCCGCCGAATGCCTGCATGACTTCAACCAGATCGCCGCGCCGCAGGTCTTCCCGTACCGAGAAGCGATAGGCCTGGAACAATCCGGCGCCATGGCGCGCCAGGCTGACCCCGCCCAGCACGTCGCCCGAACAGCTGGTGCCGCCTGCCGTCGGCACCTCGATCTGTCGGCCATCGCGCATGAAGATCCAGGGAATGTTGCGACCGGTGCTGGGCAGTTCGAACTGGATGCAGTCGTGCTCCCGCAGATCGTCCAGGGTGCGCGGCGTGCCCGCCCGCCGCAAATAGCCGGGCGCGGCGACCAGCACCATCTCCGCGTCCTCGAGCTTGCGCGCCACCAAATTGGAATCGGGCGGCAGGCGTCCCCGGATCGCCAGGTCGTAGCCTTCCTCGGCAAAGTCGATGTTGCGGTTGCTGATGTGGACATCGACCTGCACCAGCGGGTAGCGCTGGCGGAACTCGCCCAGCAGCGGCAGCACGCGATGATGCGCGTAAGGCGTGGGCAGGCTGATGCGCAGCTTGCCGGCCGGCTCGGCCTGCTGGCCGGTGACTTCGCGCTCTGCTTCGTTCAGCAGGGCCAGGGCCGAACGGCATTGCTCCATGTAGCGCTGGCCCGCCGCGGTCAGGCGGATCTGCCGCGTGGTGCGCACGAACAAGCGCACGCCCAGCCGTTCTTCGAGCCGCGACACCGACCGGCTGACCGCGGCCGGCGTCACCCCGGCGGCATTGGCGGCGGCGGTGAAACTCTGCAGTTCGGCCGCCAGGCAGAACAGTTCGACACTGCCCAGCATCAGGTCTTCGAAACGGCGTTGCATGGCAGGCCCCTATTCATTACACGGTGTATTCATTGATTTGATATTTGGTGTGTTTATCACGTTTCGAGTCATAAGTAGAGTGGCGCTACCCCCTCTTATCTCGGAGTCCACACATGTCCAAGCAACCCAAGACCATCATCGTGACCGGCGCCTCCAGCGGCATCGGCCTGGCCATCGCCCGCGCCTATCTGGAGCGCGGCGACAACGTCGTGGGCAATGCCCGCAGCGCCGAGCGCCTGGCGCAGGCCGCCCGCCAGCTGGGCAATCCGCCGCGTTTCCTGGGCGTGGCCGGCGACATCGGCCACCCCGACACCGCGCGCGCCCTGTTCGACCGCGCCACGCAGGCCTTTGGCAAGGTCGACGTGCTCGTCAACAATGCCGGCATCTTCATCGCCAAGCCGCTGGGTGAATACACCCCCGACGACGCCGACGCGCTGTTCGGCACCAATCTCAAGGGCTTCTTCTACCCGTCGCAGCAAGCCGCCGCCCACATGGCCGCCCACGGCGGCGGGCACATCGTCAACATCACCGCCAGCATCGCGCTGCAGCCGCAGCAGCAGGTGCCGGCGCTGCTGCCGGTGCTGGTCAAGGGCGGCCTGAACCAGGCGACGCAGGCGCTGGCGCTGGAACTGGCGCCGCACAATATCCGCGTCAACGCCGTCGCCCCGGGTATCATCGAAACGCCCATGCATGACGGCGGCGACACGGATTTCCTGGACCGCCTGTCGCCGTCCGGCCGCCGCGGACACACCAGCGACGTGGTCGATGCGGTGCTGTACCTGACCGACTCGTCGTTCACGTCCGGCGCCATCGTCCCCGTCGACGGTGGCGCCGCGGCCGGCCGCTGGTAAGCCCGTTGACCCGCCCCGCCGGCGCGCGCGCCGGCCTATCCCGCATCGAGGAATCCGCATGCCTTACATCAACATCCAGATCACCCGCGAAGGCGCCACGCGCGAGCAGAAAGCCGAGCTGATCAAGGGCGCCACCGACCTGGTGGTGCGCGTGCTCGGCAAGGACCCGCAAGCCACGTTCGTGGTCATCGAGGAAGTCGACACAGACAGTTGGGGCGTCGGTGGCGAAACCGTCACGGCGCTGCGCCAACGGCAACGCGCCGCGCCATCGACTTGAACGGTCCGACCTGGCGCCGGGTGCACTCTCCAGCCGGCCGGATCAAGCGGCGCAGCTTCATTGCTGCGCCGCTTTTTTTGTAACGCCATGATCTGGCCCTTTCATGCCGTTGACGCGGTTTCCCCTGTGGCGATGCGGTCCCGGATCCACCCACGCCCCAAACTGATCCGCTTTTTTCAGCGTCGTCTGAATCTGTACTGCACAGCGCCGCCGGCCTATCTTGGCGCTACAGGCATCGGCCTGTCCGCGCACGCCGCCCGTTGGCGGCAGGATCGCGCGGGCCTTGAAGTCAGGAATCACCCGCCATGGATAGCGACGCGTTACTGCTTGCCCGAATACAGTTCGGATTCACCATTTCCTTCCACATCATCTTTCCGGCCATCACCATCGGCCTGGCCAGCTACCTGGCCGTGCTCGAAGGTTGCTGGCTGCGCACCCGCAACACCGTCTACCGCGACCTCTACCACTTCTGGACCAAGATCTTCGCCGTCAACTTCGGCATGGGCGTGGTGTCCGGACTGGTGATGGCGTACCAGTTCGGCACCAACTGGAGCTTCTTTTCCGATTTCGCCGGCAGCGTCACCGGGCCCCTGCTGGCCTACGAAGTGCTGACCGCGTTTTTCCTGGAGGCCGGCTTTCTCGGCGTGATGCTGTTCGGCTGGTCGCGCGTGGGCCCGGGCCTGCACTTCTTCTCGACCATCATGGTGGCGCTGGGCACGCTGGTGTCGGCCACCTGGATCCTGGCGTCCAACAGCTGGATGCAGACCCCCGCGGGCTACGAGATCCTGGACGGCCGCGTGGTGCCGACCGACTGGCTGGCGGTGATCTTCAACCCCTCGTTTCCCTATCGCCTGGCGCACATGGGCATCGCCGCATTCCTGGCCACCGCGCTGATGGTGGGCGCGTCCGGCGCCTGGCACCTGCTGCGCGGCGACCGCAGCCCGGCGGTGAAAAAGATGTTCGCGATGGCGATGGCCATGCTGGCGATCTCGGCGCCGCTGCAGGCGGTGGTGGGCGACTTCCACGGCCTGAACACGCTCAAGCACCAGCCCGCCAAGATCGCCGCGATCGAGGGCCATTGGGACAACGAACCGGGCGCGGGCGTGCCGCTGACGCTGTTCGGCATTCCCGACATGGAACGCGAAGAGACCCGCTACGCGCTCAACGTGCCGCGCCTGGGCAGCCTGATCCTCACGCACAGCTGGGACGGCCAGTTCCCCGGCCTGAAGTCGTATCCGCGCGAGGACCGGCCCAACGCCACCGTGGTGTTCTGGTCGTTCCGCGTGATGGCGGGGCTGGGCATGCTGATGATCCTGCTGGCGGCCTGGGCGCTGTGGGCGCGCTGGCGCGGCCGGCTGTACCAGTCGCGCGCGCTGCAGCGCTTCGCGCTGTGGATGGGGCCGTCCGGGCTGGTGGCCATCCTGGCCGGCTGGTACGTGACCGAGATCGGCCGCCAGCCCTGGGTCGTCTATGGCGTGATGCGCACGGCCGACGCCGCCACCCGCCACGGCCTGGGCGAACTGACGCTGACGCTGGCGCTGTTCGTGGCGGTGTACCTGTTCGTGTTCGGCGCCGGCGTGTCGTACATGCTGCGCCTGATCCGCATGGGACCGACGCCGGCGCCCGGCCACGCGCCGCTGTCCGGCGGCCCGGGCGAACCGCGCCAGCCGTCGCGGCCGCTTTCGGCCGCCTCCACCTCGGCGGACGCCCCGTCCGCGCAACCTGGATTCAAAGGAGCCTGACGCCATGGGCATCGACCTTGCATTGATATGGGCCGTCATCATCCTGTTCGGCGTGATGATGTACGTGGTGATGGACGGCTTCGACCTGGGCATCGGCATCCTCTTTCCGCTGATCGCCGACGCCGAGGAGCGCGACGCCATGGTCAACACCGTCGCCCCCGTGTGGGACGGCAACGAGACCTGGCTGGTGCTGGGCGGCGCGGGGCTGCTGGCCGCGTTTCCGCTGGCGTACTCGGTGATCCTGAGCGCGCTGCACCTGCCGCTGGTGTTCATGCTGCTGGGGCTGATCTTCCGCGGCGTGGCGTTCGAGTTCCGCTTCAAGGCCGACCCGCGCCACCGCGCGCTGTGGGACCGCGCCTTCGTGCTGGGCTCGCTCTGCGCCACCTTCTTCCAGGGCGTGACGCTGGGCGCCTACATCGAAGGCATCCCGGTGGTCGACCGCGTCTACCAGGGCGGGCCGTGGGACTGGATCAGCCCGTTCTCGCTGTTCACCGGCGCGGGCCTGGTGGTGGCGTACGCGCTGCTGGGCTGCACCTGGCTCATCATGAAGACCGAGGGCCGCCTGCATCGCCACATGTGCGCGCTGGCGCGGCCGCTGACGCTGGCGCTGCTGGCGGTGATCGCCGCGCTCAGCCTGTGGACGCCGCTGGCGCAGCCGCATATCGCGCAGCGCTGGTTCAGCCTGCCCAACATGTTCTGGTTCCTGCCGGTGCCGCTGCTGGTGGCGGCCGCCGGCATCGACCTGATGCGCCGCGTGCGCGGCGCGCCGGCCGCGGGGCCGTTCGTGCTGGCGCTGTGCCTGGTGTTCCTGGGCTACAGCGGCCTGGGCATCAGCATCTGGCCCGCCGTGATTCCGCCGGACGTGTCGATCTGGACCGCGGCCGCGCCGCCGCAGAGCCTGGGCTTCGCCCTGGTCGGCGCGCTCGCCATCATTCCGATTATCCTGATGTACACCGCCTGGTCCTATTACGTGTTCCGCGGCAAGGTGCGCACCGGCGAGGCGTTTCACTGATGGCCGCGCCGACCTCCCTGCCCTCCTGGCGCAGCCGGCTGCTGTGGCTGCTGTTGATCTGGGCCGGCGGCGTGGCGTCGCTGGGCCTGGCCGCGGGCGCGCTGCGGCTGGTGATGCGCGCCATCGGCATGTCGACCTGAACCGCCGTCTTCCCCGGATCCCCTCATGAAGCGCTATGAACGGTTGACCGAAGAAATCACCGCCTCGATCCTGTCGGGCCTGCTGCAGGCGGGCGACCGGCTGCCCTCGGTGCGCCAGACCAGCGCCAGCCGCGGCGTCAGTCCGTCGACGGTGTTCAAGGCCTACTACCTGCTGGAAGCGCGCGGCCTGATCCGCGCGCGCGACCGCTCGGGCTACTACGTGCTGCGCGCCTCGCAGGCCGCGCTGCCCGAGCCCGACGACCTGTCCAGCGCCGCCGCGGGCCGCCATCCCGTCGATGTCAGCGACAACGTGCTGCAGGTGCTCAACGCCACCTTGCGGCGCGACATGCTGCCGTTCGGCTCGGCCTTTCCCAGCCCGTCGCTGCTGCCCTATGGCCGGCTGGCGCGCTACATGGCGACCACGGTGCAGCAGCTGGACCCGTGGGGCTCCATCGACGATCTCAGCCCCGGCGACCCGGCCCTGCGCCGCGCCATCGCCCTGCGCTACCTGGCCGACGGCCTGACGGTGCCGGTGGACGACATCATCATCACCAACGGCGCGCTCGACGCGCTCAACCTGTGCCTGAGCGCGGTCACGCGGCCCGGCGACGCGGTGATCGTGGAATCGCCCACGTTCTATGCCGCGCTGCAGTCGCTCGAACGCAACCAGCTGCACGCCATCGAGGTGGCCACGCATCCGCGCGAAGGCATCGACCTGCAGGCGCTGGAACAGGCCATCGTGCAACACCAGCCGCGCGCCTGCTGGCTGATGACGACCTTCCAGAATCCGCTCGGCAGCCTCATGCCCGAGGCCAAGAAGGAAGCGCTGGTCAGGCTGCTGACGCGCCACGGCGTGGCGCTGATCGAGGACGACGTCTACGGCGAACTGTATTTCGGCGCCAACCGGCCGCGGCCGGCCAAGGCCTTCGATGCCGACGGCATGGTGATGCACTGCTCGTCGTTCTCGAAGACGCTGGCGCCGGGCTACCGAGTCGGCTGGGTCGCGGCCGGGCGCTACACCCGCGCCATCATGCGCAACAAGCTCACCACCAGCCTGGCCACCGCCGCGCCGACACAGGCGGCGATTGCCGCCTACCTGGCCCAGGGCGGCTACGACCGCCACCTGCGCCAGTTCCGCCAGACGCTGGCCTTGCAGCAAGGCGAGATGCTGCAGGCGGTGGCGCGCTACTTTCCCAAGGGCACGCGCGCAACGCGGCCGCTGGGCGGCTACTTCACCTGGGTCGAACTGCCCGCGCACATCGACACCTTGCGCCTGCATCGCGCGGCGCTGGACCACGGCATCAGCATCGCGCCAGGGCCGCTGTTTTCATCGTCCGGCGCGTTCGGCAACTTCCTGCGATTGAATTGCGGCCACCCCTGGAACGCGGAAATGGAGCAAGGCATGGCGACACTCGGCAAGCTCATGGCGACATGAAATCCGCCATATTGATACAGATGGAAACCCCGCCCCGGCGCCCATCCCTTAGAGTGCGAAGCCTTCAACATCAGGACGGTGCCGCGTCGCGGCGCGTTGCTCATGACGGCTTCCTTTCCCCGTGTTCTACCGCGCCATGCGCTGGGTTGCTACCTCGGCGCGGCCGCGCTGCTGTACCTGTTCAGCGCGCAGCTGCTGGCCATCATTGACATCTGGCTGCTGCCGCGCGGCCTGCTGGTCGAGATGCTGCGCTATCGCGCCATGTGGCTGGTCTTCTTCCTGACGCTGCCCACCGTGGGCTACCTGCTGTGGCGCGGTTCGGACCTGGTCGCCTGGTGGCGCGCGCCCGCCGCCCTGACGCTGGATGACCGCGCGCTGCACCTGGGCGCACGCACGGTGGCGTTCAGCGACATCGCATCGCTGCGTCATCGACACAATCGCGATCATCTGCTGCTCACGCTGGCCAACGGCGAACGCGTGCGCTTGCGCCTGGCTATCTGGGAAGGCGCCGACGAACTGCTGGAGCTTCTGGACGCGCGCGTCGGCGGCGATCTCGAAGCCGACGCCCGGCGCCGCATCGATGCCGGCGCCACCGTCGCCTTCGGCGCCCTCGGCATGAACGCGGCCGGGCTGGTGCACAAGGGCCAGCAGATTCCGTGGACGGCGATCGACACGATCCGCACGCAGTCCGACAGCGAGGGCATGGAGACCGACGAAACGCTGATCATCGTCGCGCGGGGCAAGACCCACAAGATCGACCGCTCCCGCATCGACAACGAGCCGGTGATGCTGGCCTGTCTGCAGCGCTACCTTCCCGCCGCCTGACTCCGACATCCGCCCTTCGCGGCGGCCCCTCCTTCCCACCACGCAGCCTCGACATGGAAATCTACAGCTCCGCCTCGCACCAAGCCCAAACGCTGGCCGACCGTCCGGTGTACTACTCGCGCAACCGCCTCATCGCCGGCGCCATCATCTGGACGGTGGGCGCGGTGGCGTTCGGCGCCCTGGCCGCCCGCGCCCGCGGCAATCTCGGCGGCATGGCGTTCTTCGCGGCCATCGCCGCCATCGGCGTATGGCTGGTGATCCGCTGCCTGATGCGCGCCTTCGGCCCGGCCCAGCCGGTGTTCACCTTCACCCGCGAAGGCTTGCGGGTGAAGGACGGCACGGTCATCCCGTGGCAGGCGATCAACGAGAACACCTACGTCAACCAGACCTACGTCGGCATCCCCACCGCCCGCCAGATCCAGTTGAAGACCTCGCTGCCGAACCGCAAGCGCGTGCTGATCCAGGCGATGGCGCTGGAGATCAGCGGCGACGAATACCTGGCCTTGTGCGACGCCTACCAGGCGCGCTGAACGGCCAGCCAACGCGCTTCTAGCGGACAAAGGCCCACGGGGGCTTGTCCGCCTCGCGCCTCAATTGGCGGTCGCGCCGGAGTCCTTGACCGCCTGCGCCCACGCCGCGATCTCCTGGCCGATGAACGCGGTGAACGCGGCGGTATGCAAGTTCGACGCCTGCGCGCCCTCTTCCATCAGACGCTGCCTGACCGCCGGCGCCGCCAGCGCGCCGCCCAGGGCCTCATTCAGCCGCGCCACCACCGCCTCCGGGGTGCCCGCTGGCGCCACCACGCCATGCCACGACAGCGCCTGGAAGCCCGCCAGGCCTGATTCCGCCATGGTCGGGATCTCGGGCAACGCCGGCGAGCGCTGCGGCGAGGTCACCGCCAGCGCGCGCAGCGTGCCTGCCTTCACGTGCGGCAGCACGCCCGGAATCGTCGTGAACATGAAGTCGATCTGGCCGCCGATCAAATCGGTGATGGCCGGGCTGCCGCCCTTGTACGGCACATGCGTGAACTGCAGGCCGGCGGCGCGCTTGAACATCTCGCCGGCCAGGTGGCCCGGCGTGCCGGCCCCGGCCGATCCCATGTTGCTGCGATCGCCCCGCGCCTTGACGTAAGCGATCAGCTCGGACACGGTGGCGGCCTTCACGTTGGGACCGACCACCAGCACGTTGGGCACGGTGGCCAGCAGCGTGACCGGCGTGAAGTCCCTGACGGCGTCATACGAAATGCGCGAGTACAGCGACGGGTTGATGCCATGCGTGCTGGCGGTCGCCAGCAGCAGCGTATAGCCATCGGGCGCGGCCGATGCCACCTGCTTGGCGGCGATGGTGCCGTTGGCGCCCCCCTTGTTGTCGATCACGATGGTCTGCCCCAGCGTCTTCGCCGCCTCGGCCGCCACCGTGCGGGCCAGGATGTCGGAGGTGCCGCCGGCCGAATGCGGCACGACCAGCGTGATGGGCTTGGCGGGATAGGTCTGCGCGTGCGCGGCCGGCAGGGCCGGCAGCAGACAGGCGGCGGCGAATGCCGCATGGGCAAGGCGATAAGGGAACATGCGAGTCTCCTGAGGATATTGGAATCGCGGCGCCTTCGAGGACGCCGTCATGCGCTGGCCGGCCGGGCGGTGGCCGCCGCGCGGCTCAATCGGCGCCCAACCGCAACTTGTCGGGCTGCCGCTTTTCGATCGCCCACTTCAACAGCGCGGCCGAGCGATAGATGCCATGGGCGAACTTGCCGTAGGGCAGGGTCAGGAACAGCGCCATCACCACGCCCAGGTGCACCGCCAGCAGCAGCGCCATGGCGCCGGTATCGCGGCCGGCCAGCAGCGCCAGGCCGGTGGCGCTGGTCAGGAACAGCAAAGCGATGAAGCCCCGGTCCATCGGCTTCTGCGCCGCGTCGCCCTGCAGCGGATGGCGTTTCAGGTTCAGCCACAGCAGGCCCGCCGGCCCGATCAACAGGCCGATGCCGCCCGCCGTGCCCAGCAGCACCGGCGCGCTCCAGAACGGATACGGCGCCTGCTGCCCCAGCAGGTAGTGATACAGCGTGGCCACGCAGGTGGCGGCGAAGCACAGCATGAAGCCGTAGAACGTGAAGTGGTGAAAGCGCCTGCGCCACGGCGTGAAGGCGTCATCGGCGTTGTTGCAACCCTGGCCGTGGCCGCCATCCAGGTAGCACAGGCGCAGCGCATCGTGCGCGGCCTCGGCCACCGCCGCGCCGCTGGCCGCGCCGGGGCTGACATCGCGCCAGAAGCGCGCCGCGCCGATGCCCAGCGCCAGCATGGCGCAGCCGAACACCGCGCCGAACATCAGCGCCAGCGTGTTGTGCGGAAACACCGCGTAGAAATTGCCCGCCAGCGGCGCGTGGAACAGGCCGCCCGTCAGCATCACCGTCAACGCCAGGAACAACGCCAGCCCCGCCGCCGTGGCCAGCGACAGCGTCAGCCCGTTGCGCTGGTACAGCTTGCCCAGCGCGGCCGGAAACGCGTATTCGGTATAGGTCTGCAATCGCACCTTGGCCATGGCTTGCGGCACGTTCACCGCGAACTCGTGCGGCGGCGCGTACTGGCAGGCGTGCAGACAGGCGCCGCAGTTGTGGCACAGGTTGGCCAGGTAGTTCAGGTCGGCCTTGCCGAACTCCAGCCGCCGCGTCATGGCCGGAAACACGGCGCAGAAGCCTTCGCAGTAGCGACAGGCGTTGCAGATCTGCATGACGCGCGCCACCTCGGTTTCGTCCGGGCTGAGCACGGCGGCGCCACGGCCATGCCAGCGCACCGGCTGTTCGATCATCGCCGGGGCCGGCTGCGCGAACGATTGGGCCTCGCGGGCCAGGGTCTCAAGCTGCCGCATGCGATGCTCCTGCGTGATGCGATTGGCGCGCGGCGGCCGCGGCGCGGGTGCCGGCGATGCGGCCAAAGGCGGTGCCGATGGACATGCCCACGCCCGCCGTGTAGCCCTTGCCCAGCACATTGCCGGCCATCATCTCGCCCGCCACGAACAGGTTGTCGCTGGGCACGCCGTTGAAACGGACCGCGGCGGTCTCATCCACTTTCAGGCCCAGATAGGTGAACGTGATGCCGGGCCGCAGCGCGTAGCCGTAGAACGGCGCGGTGTCGATGGGCCGGGCCCAGTGCGTCTTGGCGGGCGCCAGGCCCTCGGTGCGGCAGTCGTCCAGCGTCGTGTGGTCGAAGGTGCCGGTTCTACAGGCCTGGTTGTATTCGCGGAGGGTGCGCTCGAACGCCACGGGGTCCAGCCCCAGCCGCCGCCCCAGTTCCGGCACGGAATCGGCGGTGACGCCCGGAAACACCGGTGGCATGAAGCGGCCGACGGCCTTGGCGTCGATGATGGAATAGGCGATCTGCCCCGGCTGCATGGCGGTCAGGCGGCCCCAGATGGCGTAGCGCTTGGGCCAGAAATCCTCGCCCTCGTCGTAGAAGCGTTGCGCGTCGCGGTTGACCACCACGCCCAGCGAGACGCAGTCGATGCGGGTGCAGATGCCGCCGTCGTACAGCGGCGCGCGCGCGTCGATCGCCACGCAGTGCGACTGCGACGGATCGCCGATGCGGTCGGCGCCCGCGTCCAGCATGAACTTGAGCAGCACGCCCTGGTTGTAGCGGGTGCCGCGGATGAGGAAGTTGTCGGCCGGCCATTCGCCGCGCTCGTTCTGGCCCCACGCCTCACGCAGCCAGTCGCGGTTGGACTCGAAACCGCCGGCCGCCAGCACACAGGCGCGCGCCTCGATGCGCTCGGCGCCGATGCGGGCGGCCTTGAAGCGGCCGTTCTCCAGTTCCAGCGCGTCCACCGGCGCGCCGTAGCGGATGCGCACGCCCAGGGCCTCGGCGCTGCGGTAATAGGCGTTCACCAGCGCCTTGCCGCCGCCCATGAAGAAGGCGTTGGTGCGGGCCACGTGCAGCGCGCCCGACAGCGGCGGCTGGAAATGGACGCCATGGCGCCGCATCCAGTCGCGACAGGTGGCGGACGCGCGGATCACCAGCCGCGCCAGCTTTTCGTCGGTCTGGCCGCCGGTGACCTTGAGCAGGTCCTGCCAGTATTCCTCTTCCGGATAGGCGTCCACCAGCACGTCCTGCGGCGCGTCGTGCATGCAGCGCAGGTTGCGCGTGTGCTGCGAATTGCCGCCGCGCCATTCGCGCGGCGCGGCCTCCAGCAGCAACACGCTGGCGCCGGCCTCGCGCGCCATCAGGGCCGCGCACAGCGCCGCATTGCCCCCGCCCACCACCAATACATCGACCATGTCTTCGTTCCCGGATCAAGGAACGGACTGTAGGCCGGCGCCGCGCGCCGCGATATCAGCGCGGCGTCAACGGGTCTTCATGATTCGTGAAGGGTGCGGCCTCCGATCCGGCCGCGTGCAACGTCGTCACCGCCCACCTGCCGTCGCGCGCCAGGGTGCGCGACACGTCCGCCAGCACCAGGCGCGCGGCCAGCGCGGCGGGCGACAGCTCGTCATCCGACAGGCTGGCCAGCAGGTTGGGCCGGAACAGGTCGGCGTCGTCGATCCGCGCCATGGCCAGCTGCCCCGGCGCGATGCGCGCGGTGGCCGAACTGGGCTGGATGGTGGCGGCATAGCCCAGTTGCACCACGTCCATCAGCAGCGCCAGGCCATCGACCTCGGCCACCACGCGCGGCGTCAGGCCGCGTTGCTGGAACGCCTGGCTGACCAGGGCGCGCAGCCCGTGGCGGCCGCTGGGCAGCACCAGCGGCAGGCCGGCGATGGCCTCCAGGCGGGTGGTGGGGCCGGCGGGCAGGCCGGCCATGCCGCGCCCGGCGCACAGGTACAGCGGCTCGTCCAGCAGCGGCATCACGCTCCAGCGGCGCGCCGCCTCGGCGTGGAACACGACGGCCAGGTCGAGCTGGCGGCCGTTGAGCATGTCGGCCAGGTGGCCCGACAGCGCCTCGACCAGATGCAGGCGGATATCCGGATAGCGCTGGTTCATGGCCTGCACGAACGGCGCCCCCAGGATGGACGCGGTGGTGGACGACAGGCCGACGCTGACATGGCCGGCCAGGCGCGCCTGCTGCGCGGCGTCGACGGCGTCGTCGGCATGGCGCAGCGCGAGCTGGGCCTGGCGGAAGAACGCCAGCCCCGCGTCGGTCGGCACCACGCCGCTGGCGCTGCGTTGCAGCAGCCGCGTGGCCAGCTCGCCTTCGAGCCGGCTGATCTGCTGGCTGAGCGCGGAGGTCACCATGCCCAGCGACATCGCCGCGCGGCCGATGCTGCCGGCTTCGACGACGCGGACGAAATAACGAAGCTGGCGCAGTTCCATGGCGGGCCCGGACGAAGGATGACCCGCCGATTGTAGGACGCGGGGCAAGCCGGCCGCTCGCCCCGCCACGCCTCAGTAGCGCGCGTCCTTCGGCTTCTTGCCGTCCGGCCAGTCCTTCTCCTTGGGCGGGAAGTCCGGCCGCGGCATGTGGGTGAAGTACTCGGCCACGTCGACCGCGTCCTGGTCGGACAGCACCGCGCCCTCGCCCCAGTTGCCATGGGTGTTGACCCCCATCGGCATGCTGTTGCGGATGAAGGCCGCCGCCTTGTAGGTGCGGGCCAGCCCGGCGCCGATGTTGAACGATTCGTCGCCCCACAGCGGCGGGAACACGATGTTGCCGGCGCCGTCGCGCTTGCCCTCGCCGTTGGCGCCGTGGCAGGCCGCGCACTGCGCCGCGTACAGGGTCTTGCCGCGCGCCGAATCAGGCACCAGCTTGGTGTCGATGGGCCAGGCGTTCTTGATCTGCACCTGGGCGCCATGCGGCACATCCTGCGCCAGCCACTTCATGTAGGCCAGCATCGCCGCCATTTCGGGCGAGGCCTTGTCCAGCGGCTTGCCGTTCATCGAGCGTTGGAAACAGCCGTTGATGCGGTCCGCCAACGTCACTTCGCGGCCCGCGCGCGGGTTGAACTGCGGGAACGAATTGACCGAATTGATGTACGGCGCGCCCAACGGCTTCTTGCCCTGCTGCACGTGGCAGCTGCTGCAGTTGAGGCTGGCGCCGGTGTTGTTCGGCAGCAGCCGGCGGGTTTCGTTGAGCAGGCGCTGGCCGTAGCGGATCTGCTCGGCGTTGGGCTCCTTGTCGATCAGGGTGTCGGACGGAATGGTGTAGTCGGCCAACCGCCTGCCGTCCTTGTCGAGCACGGCGAAGGTCTTGGGCTCGCCCGCCGGCGCGGGCGGAGCCGCCAGCGCGGCCAGGCCGCCGCCCGCCATCAGCGCCACCGCGGCGGCGATCTTGTACAGCTTATTCATGCTTGCCTCCCGACACGATGTTCGGCTTCTTGCTGGCCAGGAAGCCGCGGATGTGAGCGACCTCGTCGCTGGCGATCGGCGGCGCCTGGTTGGTCCAGGCCGTGCGGATGAAGTTGATGACGTCGGTGATGTCCTGGTCGCTCAGGTGGTTGAAGCGCGGCATCGCGAAGGCCATGGCGTCATGGTCGTTGGCGGGCATCTTGCCGCCTTCCAGGGTGATCTGGATGATCGACTGCGGGTTCTGCGCGAAGATCGCGGAGTTGCCCGCCAGCGCCGGGAAGATGCGCGCCATGCCCTGGCCGTCGGCCCGGTGGCAAATGACGCAATGCTCCATGTAGATCACCGCGCCGCGCGAGTCGTAGCGGCCGGCCAGCAGCGACGCGGTGGTGTTGTCCGCCTTGGCGGGGAATACCGGCGCCTTGCCCGGCACCGGTGGCAGCTGCTTCAGGTAGGCCGCGATGCTGGCCAGGTCGTCATCGGTGAAATAACGCGTGCTGTGCTCGACCACGTCGGCCATGGCGCCGAACACCGCCACCCGGTCGGTGCGGCCGGTCTTCAGGAACAGCGCGATATCGGCCGCGCTCCAGGAGGCCAGGCCGCGGGCCTCGCCACGCAGGCTCTTGGCGCGCCAGCCGTCGATCACGGCGCCCGACAGGAAGGCGTCGCCGTCGGCCATCGACAGCGCCTTTTCCTGGTAGGCCAGGCCGCGCGGCGTGTGGCAGGCGCCGCAGTGGCCCGGGCCTTCCACCAGGTAGGCGCCGCGCTTGACCTGCTCGTCGGCGCCCGCCGGCGCGGCGAAGTCGCGCTTGCCGGCGAACAGCAGCTGCCACCAGGCCATGGGCCAGCGCATGTTCAGGGGCCACGGGATAGTCGAATCGGCGCTGGGCTTGGCGACCGGCGCGACGTCGGCCATGAAGTAGGCGTAGAGCGCCTGGATGTCGCGGTCGGGCATGATGGCGTACGACGGATACGGCATGGCCGGATAGAGCGCCGCGCCGTCCTTGCGGATGCCGTACTGCACCGCGTTCTTGAAATCGGCGTAGCTGTAGGCGCCGATGCCGCTGGCCTTGTCGGGCGTGATATTGGACGAATAGATGGTGCCGACCGGCGTCTGCATCGCCAGGCCGCCCGCGAAGGGCTTGTCGCCCGGCACGCTATGACAGGCGACACAGTCGGCGGTGCGCGCGATATAGGCGCCGGCTTCGGCCAGCCGGCGGTCCTGCGGATCGACGCTGGCCGTGGTGTCCGTCTTGCGGCTGGCGGTCAGCAGATGGGCGCCGCCGATGCCGCCGCCTATCCCCAGCAGCGCCACCAGCGCCACCGCCTTGATCCCGAAATGCTTCATTTGACCCTCCGTTGCGTGCCGGGCAGCGCGCACGTCGGGTGTTCGTACTGCGTCGTCCAGCTTATGGAGGCAGCTTACGCTTTTAAGTAATAAACATATTACCGAAAAGCATGAAAGTATCGGGGTTGTTTGACCCGGCGCAAACAGGCCGAATCTTGGAGACTCGTTAACACGAGAATAGTCCGGTGTTGGGCCAATTTTGCCGGGACCGGCGGGGCGTCAGGCCCCGGCCGTCCCCGGCGCACACCGCCCGTCAGGCCGGAATCGTCAGACCCTTGGCCACCGCCGGACGCGCCACGAAGGCCTCCAGCACGCGCGCGACGTTCTTGAATTGCGAGAACTCGACCAGCTCGCCGGCGCCGTAGAAACCGACCAGATTGCGCACCCACGGCAGGATGGCGATGTCGGCGATGGTGTACTGGTCGCCCATGACCCAGTCGCGGCCTTCCAGGCGCTTGTCCAGCACGCCCAGCAGGCGCTTGGATTCGGCCACGTAGCGGTCGCGCGGACGCTTGTCCTCGTAGTCCTTGCCGGCGAACTTATGGAAAAAGCCCAACTGGCCGAACATCGGGCCGATGCCGCCCATCTGGAACATCACCCATTGCAGGGTCTCGTAGCGCCCGGCGGTGTCGGCGGGGATGAACTGGCCGGTCTTGCTGGCCAGGTAGATCAGGATGGCGCCGGACTCGAACAGCGCCAGCGGCTTGCCGTCCGGCCCATTGGGATCGAGGATGGCGGGGATCTTGTTGTTCGGGCTGAGCGACAGGAATTCCGGCGAGAACTGGTCCTGCGTATCGAAACTGACCCGGTGCGGCTCATACGGCAGGCCCAGCTCTTCCAGCAGGATCGACACCTTGACGCCATTGGGCGTGGGCAGCGAATACAGCTGGATGCGGTCGGGATGCTGGGCGGGCCATTTCCGGGTGATGGCGAACGAGTCGAGGGAAGACATGCGGGGGAGCTCCTGGAGATCCGGTGGCGATGAGGGGTGGCGATCGTGGCGGGTGCGGCCTCTGGCCGGCGCCCCGCGGCGCGTCGGGCAAATGTAGCGCAAATCACCCACCGGCAAGCGCCTTGTGGCCGCGCCGCGGGCACTCGCGCTGCAACGGTCTGTTCCAGGGAAAACCGCGCCGTCGGCAGGGGATTCCGGCCGGCGGCGGCGGCCCGCCGCCCCGCGCGCCG
>NZ_CYTU01000071.1:0-24121 GCF_001299375.1 Achromobacter sp. 2789STDY5608621
TTGCGGGGGCCCGCGGGGGGGGCGGGGGGCGGCGGGGGCGGGCATCGCGGCGGGTCTGGCAGTCCTGAAACACCGATGTCATATTGCAGTGCAACATGCGACGCGGTTACGTTTCCCTGGTGAAATCCGTCTATTTGGGGACGGGTTCTACCGGGATCGGAGTCTGAGGATTGACAGGCCCTGGGATGGCGCCGGGCGGCACGGGCACTTCAAGATGGTTTGCATTCTGAGTGTTTTGCGGGCGCGGATAAACACTGCTATCTCGGCAACACTGTTCGGTGGATTTGTCTAATCCCGGACCGTTTCGGGTTATGCTCCGTACACCCCGACCAAATTGCCCTTAAAGGACACCGTCGCCATGGACCGTTTTCAGGCTATGCAGGTGTTTGTGCGCGTCGTGGACGCCAATAGCTTCACCCGGGCGGCCGACAGCCTCTCGCTTCCGCGCACCACCGTCACCACCATCATCCAGAACCTCGAACGCCTGCTGGGCGTGCGCCTGCTCAACCGCACCACCCGCCGCATCGGCCTGACGCCCGACGGCGCCGGCTACTACCAGCATTGCGTGCGCATTCTCGCCGATGTCGAGGAAACCGAGGCCTGCTTCCAGGAAGCGGCCCTGCGCCTGAAGGGGCGGCTGCGCATCGACGTGCCGACCTGTATCGGCCGGCTGATCCTGATTCCGTCATTGTGTGATTTCCACGACAAGTACCCCGACGTCGAGCTGGTGCTCGGCCTGGGCGACCGTCCGGTGGACATGGTGCAGGAGGCCGTCGACTGCGTCATCCGCGCCGGCGACCTGGAAGACTCCAGCCTGGTGGCGCGCCGCATCGGCACGCTGCAGACCGTGACCTGCGCCTCGCCGACCTACGTCGCGCGCCATGGCATGCCGCAGACCATCGAGGAACTGCGCAACCACCACGCGGTGCATTATTTCTCCAGCCGCACCGGCCGCAACTGCGCCTGGGACTTCAAGATCGACGGCAAGCACCAGGAAGTGGACATGCGCGGCACCGTGGCGGTGAACGAGGCCGGCGCCTACCTGGATTGCGGCCTGAAGGGCTTCGGCCTGATCCAGACGCCGCGCTACATGGCGCTGCCGTACCTGCAGTCGGGCGAGCTGATCGAAGTGCTGCCGCAGTGGAAGCCCAGCGCCACCCCGATCTCGGTGCTGTATCCGCAAAGCCGCCAGCTGTCGCCCAAGGTGCGCGCGTTCGCCGACTGGGTCGCGGAACTGTTCGCCAGCTGCCCGCTGCTCAGCGGCCGCGACGAGACCGACCCGGCCGCCGCCAGCTGCGGCGTGTTCCAGCAACGCCAGGTCAGCCAGGCCAAGCAGATGGCCGTGGCCGGCGTGGCCGCCGCCAACGAGCCCATGCCGCGCCGCCGCACCGCGCGCGAGGAAGCCGCGGAATACGCCCTGTAGGCGGGCGCATGGCGGGCCGCCTGGCCCGCCATGCCGGCAATTCGCCGGCAAAATCCTGGAAAACCCGGGAAACCCCGTAGTAAATACAGGCCTTGCGTCCCTCGTATTTCTGGAAACGTCTGTATAGTCCGACAGTCAAAGCCTCAACGCATTCACTGTCGATCCGCTCTATGCAGCCTGTACTTCCCGCTTACCTGATCGCCCGTTGGCTTTTGCTGCTCGTCCTGTTGGCGGGGGTGTATTTCCTCAGCGGCTTCCTGGTGCCCGCGCTGGCCGCGCTGATCATCGGCCTGGCCAGCTGGCCGCTGTACCAGCGGCTGGTCGCGCGTTGCGGCGGCCGCACCGCGCTGGCGGCCTCGCTGGCGCTGCTGGTGGTGATCGTGGTGCTGATCGTGCCGCTGTCGCTGGCGCTGTCGTACGCCATCAAGGAAGCCAGCACCTTCTTCGCCTGGGCCATCGCCGCCAACCGCCACGGCGTCGCGGTGCCGAACTGGATCACCTCGATGCCGGTGGTGGGCGACCGGCTTGGCGAATACTGGGAGGCCTACATCGGCCAGCCGCATGCGCTGGGTGCGCTGGTCGAGGCCGTCAGCGGCGAACACCTGGGCAATATCTACCGCATGGTGCTGGCCGCCACCGGCAATGTGTTCCAGCTGCTGCTGACCGTACTGTTCATGCTGATCACGCTGTTCTTCGTCTACAAGGACGGCGTGCGCATGGTGGCGCAACTGGACGTGCTGGGCGAACGCATCCTGCCGGCGCGCTGGCAGCGTTTTTCGCGCGTGGTGCCGGCCACCATCAATTCCACCGTCACCGGCATGGGCCTGATCGCATTGGGCGAGGGCGTGGTGCTGGGCATCGCCTACTGGGTCGCGGGCGTGCCGTCGCCGGTGCTGCTGGGCGTGGTCACCGGCTTCATGGCCCTGATCCCTGGCGGCGCGCCGCTGTCGTTCACGCTGGTGTCGCTGTATCTAGTCGGTTCCGGCCACATGGTGGCGGGCATCGCGCTGATGGTGTGGGGCAGCGTCGAATTGTTCATCGTCGACAAGACGCTGCGCCCGCGCCTGGTGGGCGGCCCGGTCAAGCTGCCGTTCCTGCCGACCTTCTTCGGCCTGGTGGGCGGCGTGAAGACCATGGGCATCGTCGGGCTGTTCGTGGGCCCGGTGCTGATGGCGCTGCTGGTGGCCGTGTGGCGCGAATGGGTCAACCACGAGGAAGTCGAGCGCGACACCGCCCGGCTCAGGGCCGGCGCGCCGCCCGACAATACGCCGACCGGCGGCCAGGCCTAGCCGGGCCGGGGCTGCGGGTTTGGGTGTAATCTAGCTCTCCCGCGCTCGCCGGCGCCTCGTCCGGCACGCGCCTGCCGTGTGCGCAGACGCTTGCAGCTCATGCCGCGGGGTCTGAGGGTTTGGCAGGTTCATCATGTCCGGGTCATTGCAAGAAGATGAGTTAGCGGTCCTGCGCGAGCAGGGGTTCGTGGTCGCGCGCCAGTTCGCGGACCCGGCCGAGGTGGCGGCGCTGCGCGCGCTGGCCGAGCGCCATTTGCACGAGCACGTGGCGCCCATCGAATACGAGGCGGATCTGCGCTATCCCGGCGCCCCCGAGTCGCGCGACGCCGCAGGCGGCTTGACGGTGCGGCGCCTGCTCGGCGCCTACGGCCGCGATCCGCTGTTCGCGCAATGGGCCACCGACCCGCGCATCGGCCAATCGCTGGCGCGCTATTTCGGCGAGACGCCGGTGCTGTCCACCGTGCACCACAACTGCGTGATGACCAAGCATCCGGCCTACGGCAGCCTGACCGGCTGGCACCAGGACATCCGCTACTGGTCGTTCTCCGACACCGACCTGGTGTCCTGTTGGCTGGCGCTCGGCGACGAGACCTGGGACAACGGCGGCCTGTCGTTCATCCCCGGTTCGCACGCGGCCGCGTTCCAGCCGGCGCAGTTCGACGAGAAGAAATTCTTCCGCGACGACGCGCCCGAAAATGCCGAATGGATCGGGCGCGCCGTCTGTCCCGAGCTGCGCGCCGGCGACCTGGTGTTCTTCCATTGCCGCACGCTGCACGCGGCGCAGGGCAACCGCAGCGACCGCGTCAAGCTGTCGCTGGTGCACACCTATCATCCGCAGTCCTGCCATCCGCTGCCGGGCACGCGTTCGGCCAGCCAGCCGGGCGTGCCGTTGGCGCCATAGCGCCGCGTCCTCGGGATGGCGTCGTCAACGGCGCCGTCCCAGCCACCCCAGCAACAGCACCGACGCGCCGATGGCCGCGAGGTTGAAGCGCATCGCGCTGGCGAAGGCCTGCGCGTAGCGGTCGCCAGTGGCCGCGTCCGCCAGCGCATCGAGCGTGCCGCTGAACAGCATGCCGGCGGCAGACACGCCCAGCGCCGCGCCGACCTGCTGCAAGGTGGCGACCACGCCCGCCGCCATGCCGGCCTGGCGGTCTTCCACCAGTCCCAATGCCAGGTTCACCAGCGGCGTGTTGACGGCGCCTTGCGCCGCGCCCAGCCAGACCAGCACGGGCACCAGCGACCAGGGCGCGAGCGCGGCGCCGGCCGCGCCCACCTGCCACATCAGCGTGGCCGTGGCGCCGCCATACAGCAGCGCGGCCACGGTGACCGCGTGCGTGCCGAAGCGCGCCACCAGCCGCGGCGCCGCCATCGAGCCGGCCACGAAGCCGACGCTGGCTGGCGCGAACACCGTGCCCGCCGTCAGCGCATCCACGCCCAGCCCGGTCTGCAACAGCAGGGCGTAGCAGAGGAACATGGCGCTGGCAGTGGAGAACACCAGCGTCACCAGCAGGCAGCCCGCGGCGAAGCGCGGCTGCGCCAGTAGCGTCATGTCGACCAGCGGCGCGCGGCCGGCGGCGCCGGCGCGGCGCTGCATCCATACGAACAGCGCCAGCAACGCGACCGACGCCGCGCCGCAGGCCAGCGTCCACGTCGGCCAATGGCGTGCCGGGCCTTCGACCAGCGCCAGCAGCAACAGGCCCAGTCCCGCGCCGACCAGCGCCGAGCCGCCCCAATCCATCGGCGCGCCCGCGGCGTCGCGCGATTCCGGAATGTGGCGCGCCAGCCGCCAGGCCAGCAGGCCGACCGGCACGTTCACCAGGAAGATCGTGCGCCATGCCAGCCCGAACAGATCGGCATGCACGATCCAGCCGCCCAGCACCTGGCCGGCGATGGCCGCCAGTCCCAGCGTCATGCCGAGCAGGCCGAAGGCGCGGCGCCGCGCATGGCCGTCGTAGCTGACGCGGATCAGCGCGTAGACCTGCGGGAACAGCATGGCCGCGGCCACGCCCTGCAGCACGCGCGCGCCGATCAGCGTGTTGGCGTCGGGTGCCAGGCCGCACAGCGCCGAGGCCAGCGCGAAGCCGGCCATGCCCAGCATGAACAGGCGCCGGCGGCCATGACGGTCGCCCAGCCGGCTGCCCGCGATCAGCAGCACGCCATAGGCCAGCTCGTAGGCGACGATGATGAAATTGATCTGCGCGAAGCTGGCCGCCAGCGTCGTCTGCATGCTGGGGATGGCGACGTTGACCACGAACAGGTCGAAGATCGTGATGAAGCCGCCGGACAGCAGCACGGCCAGGCCGAGCGGGCCGGGCGTGGCGGGCTTGGTGGCGGCATCGGGGCAGGGCGAGGGCAGGGTGGCGGAGGACATGGACAGGCCGCGGGAGTGGGGATCGGCGCTATTCTGTGGGCTGTTCGAGCCTCATACAATTTAGCTGTTTATGCTATTACTGAAGGCAATAGCCTATGCCCCGTTCCCCTTCGCATGACGCGGCGCCGGCCGCCGCGCCCGCGCCGCGAGCCGGCGCGCTCGGCACGGGCGCGCAGCGGCTGGACCGCACCCGCGCCGACCTCGCCGAATTCCTGCGGCTGCGCCGCGAGCGCCTGAGTCCGGCCGCGCTGGGACTGCCCGCCGGCGGCCGTCGTCGTACCCCCGGCCTGCGGCGCGAGGAAGTGGCGGCGCTGGCCGGCGTCGGCCTGGCCTGGTACACCTGGTTCGAGCAGGGCCGCAACATCAGTGTGTCGGCCACCTTCCTGGAAAACCTGGCGCGCGTGCTGCGGCTGGACGCGGCGGAACGGCGCCACCTGTACCTGCTGGCGCACCAGCGTCCGCCAGCCGAGCCGGGTCGCACCTGGTGCACCGTGCCGCCGCAGGTGCGACGCCTGATGGACGACCTGCCCGCGCGTCCCGCCTACATCCTCAACCTGCGCTGGGACGTGGTGGTGTGGAACGCCGCCGCCGAGCGCGTGTTCGGCTTTGGCGCGCAGCCGGCGGGGCGGCGCAACCTGCTGTGGATGCTGTTCGTGGATCCGCCGATGCGCGAGCTGTTCGTCGACTGGCCGGCGCAGGCGCCGGCGATGCTGTCCACCTTCCGGCGCGATTTCGCCTCGGCCTCGGGCGCGCCGGACATCACCGAACTGGTCGACGAACTGGAACGCGTCGCGCCCGAGTTCAAGGCCTGGTGGCGCGAGCACGACGTGCACGGCGCCTGCATGGGCGTGCGCAGCCTGCGCCTGCCGGCGCTGGGCGAGGTGGCGTTCGAGCATTCCACCTTGTCGGTCGATGAAAGCCGCCACCTGCGCCTGGTGGTGTACGCGCCCGCGCCGGACGAACCACAGGCCGCGGCTGTCGCGCGCTGGCTGGCGCGCAAGCCGCGCGCGGCCGCGCGTGGCTCCAGAGATTAGGCGCCGCGTGGCGCTACGGCGGGGGCGCGGCGCGCTTCTATAGTCGGGGCGATTCGCCACTTCCGCTCGCGCCATGTCCACTCAAATCCTGCCCCGCCGCCAGGCCCTGTCGCTGCTCGTCGTGGTGGTGCTGGCCTGGGGCTTCACCTGGGTCGTCAGCAAGCTGCTGCTGCAATACATGACCCCGATCTGGGCGGTGGCCGCGCGCAGCGTCGCCGGCGCCGCCGCGCTGCTGGCGCTGGGCCTGGCGCTGCGGCGGGTGGCCTGGCCGGTCAAGGCCGACATTCCCGTGATCCTGAGCGTGGGCCTGCTGCACATGGGCGCGTTCGCCGCCCTGGTCAGTCTTGGCCTGCAATACGTGCCGGCCGGTCGCTCGGTGGTGCTGGCCTATACCACGCCGCTGTGGGTCATTCCGGCCGCGCGCGTGTTCCTGGGCGAGCCAATCGGGCGCGGTCGGCAACTCGGGCTGGCGCTCGGCCTGCTGGGGCTGGTCGTCATCTTCAATCCGCTGGCGTTCGATTGGCGCAATCGCGAGGCCGTGTTCGGCAACGGCCTGGTGCTGCTGGCGGCGCTGTGCTGGGCCGCCAACATCGTCTACGTGCGCGCCCACCGCTGGGTCACGCCGCCGTTCGAGCTGGCGTTCTGGCAGGCGCTGCTGGCCTCCGGCGTGCTGGCCGCGGTCGCCTGGGCGGCCGAGGGCGCGCCGCGCGTGACGTGGAGCCCGGACCTGGGCTGGCTGCTGGGTTATGGCGGCGTGTTCGGCATCGCCGTGGCGTATTGGGCGGCGGTGAACGTGAACCGGTCCCTGCCCGCGGGCGTCACGTCGATCGGCCTGCTGGGCGTGCCGGTGGTCGGCCTGCTGTGTTCGGCGGTGGTGCTGCATGAGCCCCTGAGCGCGCCGCTGTTGCTGGGGATGGCATTGATCGTGGCCGGCATCGCCGCCGGCGTGCTCGACAAGACGCCCCGGTAGCGGCGTCACGCAAAAGGCGCTTGACGGCCGGAATCGTGTCTGTGTATCGTAAGACATATATCTTAAGATATGTTTTAAGTAACACGTCAGACTCCCAGCGAGGCCCCCATGCGCCATTTCCACTTCCTGACCGCCTTTGCCCGCGGCTCGCGCCATGAATCGCGCGAGCGCCACCACGGCCACCGTGGCCATCACGACCACCACGGCCACCACGATCATCACCACGGCCATCACGGCCATCCCGAATTCCACGATCATCGCGGTCGCCACGAATCCCTCGATCATCACGACCCCTACGAACGTCATGGCCACGCCGGCCACGGCGCGGATGGTCGCCACGAAGGCGGCCGCGGCCGTCATGGCCGTCATGCCGGCGGCGGGCGCGGCTGGTTTGGCGGCCCGTGGGGCGGCCACGGCCGGGGCGGCGATGCCGACGACAGCTTCGGAGGCGATGGCCGTCATTGGGCGCGCGGCCGCAAAGTCTCGGCCGACGACCTGCAACTGATGCTGCTCGGCCTGCTGGAACAGAACCCCAGCCACGGCTACGAGCTGATCAAGGCGCTGGGCGCGATGTCCAACGGCTTCTACACGCCCAGCCCGGGCATGGTGTATCCGGCGCTGACCTATCTGGAAGAACTGGGCTACGCCACCGTCGAGCAGGAAGGCAGCAAGAAGCGCTACCACCTGGCGGACCCGGGCCGCGAATACCTGGAAGCCAACCGCGAGCGCCTGTCGGTGATGTTCAACAAGCTCAAGCACGTGGCCCGCAAGATGGACTGGATGCGCCAGGCCTGGAGCGGCGAGCCGCGTCCGGCTACCGACGAGGAAGACGCCAGCGGCTGGATCGATGAGTTCGTGCACGCCCGCCAGGAGATCCGCCACGCGCTGCTGCAGCGCACCGAGGCGTCGCCCGCCGAACAACGTCGCATCGCCGCCATCCTGCGCCGCGCGACCGCGGCAATCACCGGCAAGAGCTGTGACTGATTCCGCCTATTCCATTGGAGACCCCATGACCCGTAGCGACCTGACTGTCGAACGCGTGCGCCATCCCCTGAAGATGCGCATCCTGACCGTGGCGCGCGTCGAGCGCATCGCCGGCCTGCTGGCCCGCGTCACCTTCACCGGCGACGACCTGCGCGACTTCGTGTCCGCGTCCTTCGACGACCACGTGAAACTGTTTTTCCCCGCCGATCCCTCGCAACCCCTGCTGTTGCCCGAGGTCGGCCCCGACGGCATCAAGTTCCCCGACGGCGCGCCGCGCCCCGCGGCGCGCGACTACACCCCGCGCCGCTATGACGCCGCGCGCGAGGAACTGGATATCGACTTCGTGCTGCACGGCGATGGCCCCGCCTCGACCTGGGCCGAGCAGGCCGAGGCCGGCCAGCGCCTGGGCATCGGCGGCCCGCGCGGCTCGTTCGTGGTGCCCAAGGGCTTCGATTGGCACGTGCTGATCGGCGACGAGACCGCGCTGCCCGCCATCGCCCGCCGCCTGGAGGAGTTGCCCGCGACCGCGCAGGCGCTGGTGCTGATCGAGGTGCCGTCTGCCGCCAACGAGATTGCCCTGCCGACCCGGGCACAGGCCGCGGTGCGCTGGCTGCATCGCGACGGCACCGCCGCCGGCTACAGCACGCTGCTCCTGGAGGCCGCGCGCGAGCTGGCGTTGCCGGCGGGCGAGGGCTATACCTGGATCGCGGCCGAGTCGGCCGTGGCCAAGGCGGTGCGTGAAATCATGGTGGCGCAGCACGGCGTCGACAAGAGCCGCATCCGCGCCGCCAGCTACTGGAAGCGCGGCGCCATCGCCGTGCACGAATCGCACGACGATTGACGCTGCGGGAATCAGGCCGCGGGTTCGGGCCGCGCGCGCGCGACTACCCCTGCGCCAGCGCCAGCAGGTTGGCCACGCGTCCACCGGGCGCATCGTCGCGCACCACCAGGCCCAGCACCGCGCGCGGCCAGTCCAGCGCGAAGGGGCGGTAGACCACGCCGTCCGGACGCAGGTGGCGCAGCGACGCCGGCACGATCGCCACGCCCATGCCGGCCGCCACCAGGTTCACAGCCGATGACAACTGCGGCGCGCGCTGGCCCGGCAGCGGATTCAGCCCATGCTGGCGGCACGCCGCCATGATGTCGGCGCTCAGGCCATAGCCGGACTTGCGCGAATACTGGATGAAGCGTTCCTGCGTCAGGTCGGCCGGCGCCAGCCGCTTGCGCCGCGCCAGCGCGTGGCCCAGCGGCAGCGCCACCACCAGCGGCTCTTCCGTCAGCTGCGTGAAGCGCAGGCCGCCGTCCATCGCGAACGGCGGCCGCACGAAGGCCGCGTCGATCAGCCCTTCGCGCAGGCGCGCCACCAGCGTTTCGCTGTCGTCCTGCGACAGCGTCATTTCCACATCGGGGTATTGCTGCCGGTAGAGCCGGATCAATTCGGTCACGACCGGATGGAACGACGCCGATTCGGTGAAGCCCAGCGACAGTTCGCCGACCTCGCCGCGCGCGGCGCGGCGCGCCGTCCGCACCGCGTCCTGCGCGCGTTGCAGGATGTCCTGTGCGCAGGCCAGGAAGGCGTGGCCGGCGTCGTTCAGGCTGACCCCGCGGCCGCGGCGGTCGAACAGCGGCGTGCCGACTTCCTCTTCCAGCTGGCGGATCTGCTGCGACAGCGGCGGCTGCGCCATGCCCAGCTGCTCGGCCGCGCGGGTGAAGTGCTGGGCCTCGGCGGTGGCCACGAAATAGCGCAGGTGGCGCAGTTCCATATTGGTATCCAGAAAGTACCGATTGTCAATTTTCCATATATTGGACATTCTAGTGCGGCGGAACGATGATGCGCACATCCCCTCTTCGTTTCCAAAGGAATGCGCATGGCTTCGACTCCCACCCCCGGCGCGCTGCTGCGCCGCCATCTGGCCCAGGACATCGTGGTGGCGCCCGGCGCCTACGATGGCATGTCGGCCCGCCTGGTGGCGGCGGCCGGCTTCAACGCCGTCTACGCCAGCGGCGGCGCCATCGCGCGCGCCGCGGGCTATCCCGACATCGGCCTGCTGAGCTTCACCGAGGTCATGGACCGGGTCGAGAAGATCGTCGACGCCAGCGGCCTGCCGGTGGTGGCCGACGCCGACACCGGCTTCGGCGGTTCGGCCAACGTCGAGCGCACGGTGCGCATCATGGAGCGCGCCGGCGTCGCGGCCTTCCATATCGAGGACCAGTCGTTTCCCAAGCGTTGCGGCCACCTGGACGACAAGAGCCTGGTGGACGCCGAGGAAATGTGCCGCAAGGTCCACATCGCGCGCCAGACGCTGGCCGATGCCGACACGCTGGTGATCGCGCGCACCGACGCAATCGCGGTGGAAGGCTTCGATGCCGCCATCGCGCGCGCCGAGCGCTATGTGAAGGCCGGCGCCGACATGGTGTTCGTCGAGGCGCCGGAAACGCTGGAGCAGATCCGCGCCATCGCCGACCGGCTGCCCGGCCTGAAGCTGATCAACATGTTCTATGGCG
This sequence comes from Achromobacter sp. 2789STDY5608621, assembly GCF_001299375.1. NCBI lineage: Bacteria > Pseudomonadati > Pseudomonadota > Betaproteobacteria > Burkholderiales > Alcaligenaceae > Achromobacter > Achromobacter sp. 2789STDY5608621. Next base: position 10,577 of record NZ_CYTU01000071.1, read on the forward strand.
GCAAGACGCCGCTGGTGCCGCTGCCCGACCTGGCCGCGATGGGCTATCGCCTGGCGATCATTCCGTCGGACCTGCAACGCGCCGCCATCCACGCCATGCAGGCCACGCTGGCGGCGATCCGCGAGACCGGCGACAGCAGCGCGCTGGCCGACCGCCTGACCAGCTTCAAGGAGCGCGAAGAGATCGTGCAGACCCGCCGCTACCTGGCGCTGGACGCGCAGTAGCAGGGCCGGGGCGCGCGCCGGCTCGTTCCGGCGCGCGCGGCCTCACTGGCGGCAGCGCTGCGGCATCGACAGCGGCCACAGCCGCTGGTTATAGCTGCCGTGGAGCGTGCGGATGCCGCATTCCATGGAGACGCGCGCCACCATCGTGCCGCGCTCGTCCACGATCATCGAGAGATCCCGCGTCGACACCACGGCGCGCTGGTTGGCAAACGCCGAGGCCCACAGGTAGACCGGCGTGATCGCCAGCCGGCCCTGGCCGTCGGCGTAGCCGTAGCGGTCGCCGACCAGGACCGCCGCCAGGCCGTCGCGGCGCGGGCCGATGTAGCTGAACGTCGGTCCGCTCTCCACGCCCTTTTCGTTGACCGCGCGCATGTTGCCGTTGGGCAGCACTACGGCCGCCTGGCCTTCGGAGAACGAGGTCGCGGTGCCCGGCAGGGTCAGGCGTGTCTTGCCCGTGGTGTCGGTGTAGACAGTGACCGGGTTGCCGGCGGCGTCGGCGTCCGCGCGCAGCAGCCAGGCCGATCCCGTCGGCCAGTACCAGTCGCCGGCCGGCAGGCTGGCCACGGTCTTGCCGTGTTCGTCGATCAGGCGGGCGCCGTCTTCGCCGCTCACCAGCGCGCGTGCCGGCTTGCCCTGGAACCGCGTGCCGGGCACCGCGCCCGGCGCGATCTGCCAGCGGCCCTGGCCATCCACATAGCCGTGGCGGTCGGCGCGGCGGATGGCGAGCCAGGCGCCCATCGGCGTGTAGTTCGCGTCCTGCAGGTCGAGCGCGTCGGAGGCGTCGGGCGCGATGATCCAGCGGTTCTTCTGGCTGTAGGCCAGATAGGCGCCGCTGCCGTCGCGCGACACATCCAACGCCGGCTGGAAGCTGGTCAGGACGCGTCCCTCGCGATTGAACAGCGCGGCCGGGCGGCGGTAGTCCTCTTCCTTCGAGCCCGCCTGGTACATCAGCCACAGCTTGTCGTTGACGCGGCGGGCGTCGTTGTGGCGCGGTGGCACGATCCACTTGCCCTGCGCATCGATCAGGCCCACCTTGTCCTTGCCGAGCGCGGCAATGGCGCGGCCGTCGTGGAACGCGCCGATGTACTGGAAGACCGGGGCCGACACTTCCTTGCCGGCGATGAAGTCGTACAGGCCCCAGGGGTCGCCCTCGGCCGCGGTCTTCAGGTAGCGCACCAGTCCCGGCGCGACCACTTCGGCCTCGAAGTAGTCGGGCAGGGCATAGGTCTTGCCGGCGCGGTCGATGAGGCGCGTCTCGCCCTTGGCGTAGATCAGCGCGTAGCCGTGACGGAAGGCGCCGATGTGCTGTTGCAGCGGCAGGTCCATCGGCTGGCCGCGGCCGTCGAGCAGCTGCACGCCCTCGTCGGTCTGCGCGGCGAAGCGCAACTGGTCGGCGGTCAGCGGCGCGGCCTCGGCGGCGTCCTCCGCCGTGTCGTTGTCGCGCGGGCCGTCCAGCGGCACGATCTCGCTCCAGTCCTTGCGGGTGGCGACGCTGCCGTCGGCCAGCAGCAGGCCGGCGCCGCCTTCCGTGCAGTGGCAATAGCCCTGGCCCAGCACGCCGAGCGGGCCGTCGGGCACGTCCAGCGGCATGTCGCGCAGTTGCGAGCCTTGCGCCGCTTCGACCGCCTCGGGTTGCAGCACCGCGCGGCCGTCGGCATCGATGGCGTTGAGCAGCTGGCCGTCCTGGCTGGAAACCCACAGCTTGCCCTGGCGCACCGCCAGCCGGCTGGCCTGCGCCAGCCAGGACGGCGCGTTGTCGCCTTGCAGCCAGGCGCCCTTGGGCGTCAGCAGGCCGGCGACATTGCCGGCCTTGTCGCGCAGCAGCAGATAGCCGCCTTCGTTCTGCTCGGGCTTGAGGTCGCGGCTGCCCAGCGTCAGGGCCTCGGCGCGTCCGGGCACATAGGCCTTGAGCGTGTCGCCCGAGCGGTAGACCAGCGTGTTGTCGTAGATATCCGAGGCGTTCGCTTCCTCGTTGGTGAGCGTGGCGATGGGCTGGCCGCGCGCGTCCAGCAGCGCGTAGCCCGTGGTCGGCAGCTGCGCGCTCCAGAACGCCTTGCCGACGCGGCCCAGGCGCTGATAGCGCTTGCCCTCGCCGATCAGCGCGCCCTGCTCGTCGATCAGCACCACCTCATCGTCGCCGATGCCGAGCGCCAGCGGGTCGTCCTTCTGCCGCGTGATGTCGCTGAACTTCGGTTCCATGCGCCAGTTCCAGTCGGCGTCGAGCAGGCCGTACATGCCATGGTCGTCGACGCCGATGAACAGGTCCTTGCCGTAGCTCGACACCACCCGCAGGCCATCCTTGGCGTAGCGGCGCTCGCCGTCGGGGGAGCGGTATTCCTCGCGGTAGGTGACGGACAGTTGCGCCGGCCGGCCCTCGCCCAGGATCACGTTGTCGACGCTGGCGTCGAGCGCGTCGCCCACGGCCTTGCCGCCGCGGTCGATCAGCTGGCGCTGGCCGTCCAGCGTCACCACCGCCAGCCCGGCCTCGACGAAGTCGCCGACGCTGTCATAGCGCGGCGGCACCGCCATCCTGCCCTTGCCGTCGATATAGCCCCACTTGCCCTTCCAGCGCACCGCGGCCAGGCCGTGGTGGAAGTTGCCGACGCGTTCGAACTGCGGCTGCACCACGAGCTTGCCGTTGCCGTCGATGAAACCCCAGGCATGCCGGCGCAGCGACTGGTCGGTCGGCACGCGGTCGATTTCCTCCAGCGAGGACGGCAGCAGCACGGCGGCGCGATTGTCCGACAGCGGCCCGATGCAACCGGCGGGACCCTGGTAGTCCTGGATGTCGCGGCTGGTCGCGGCCGGATCCATCAGGCCGTCGACGCAGGGAATGCCGTTCTGGCGGTATTGCGCGTGGGCGGACAGCGACAGGCCGAGCGCGGCGACGGCGCAGGCGATACGGGTGGCGTGAAACGCGCGCGTGGTCATGATTGTTCTGCTTTGGTGGATTCGGGGACGGGCACGCCTTCGGTCCCGACGGCGTCGGGGCAGGTCAGCTTCTCGCGCGGCCAGGTCACGCGTTCCTGCGCGTCCATCACGATGATCTGGCCGCACAGCAGGCCGAAGGTGGCGGTGGTCTTGCCGCGGGTGTCGATGAATTCGAGCAGGCGATCGCGGCGCACCAGCGCGCGGCCCTCCTTGAAGTCGCCGGCCCAGCCGAACTCGGGCGGGATCACGTAGCGCCCGCTCAGGTCGATGTAGCCGAGCAGCTTGCCGCTGCGCTGGTCGCGCCGCGCCAGCGCCAGGCCGTCGCGCAGCGGACCGAGCTTGTTGAAGTAGGGGCCGACGATGCGCTTGCCGGCGGCATTGACGAAACCGTAGCGGTCGCCGCTGCCGCGATAGGCCACCACGCCCTCGCTGGCGGTGCGCTCCTCGACAGTGAACTCGCCCTTGAAGCGCGTGATTTCGCGGCCCTGCAGGTCGGTCATGACGCTTTCCGCCGCGTCGCTGTCGCGGAAGATCACCCGCTGCATGGAGGCCAGCGGCGTGCCATCGCCGAGCTTTTCGAGCAGGGCCTTGCCGTTTTCGTCCATGAGGCGGTAGCGCTGGCCGTCGTAGACGCGCGCCAGGCCCTCGGGCTGGACGAAGAACGGATTGAACTCGCCGCTGCTGGCGGAGACCTTGAGGTTGCCGCGCGCGTCGATCGCGCCGTTGCGCGAACGGTATTGCACGTAGATCCAGTCGCCGAACTGATCCTGGCGCTCGGGCACGCCGTCGAACAGGCGGGTCATGCCGCCGTCGGCGTCGAACAGCAGCGTGCCGCCGTCCTTGCCCTGTCCCAGGTAGCGGCCCTGTTTCAGGTCCCGCGGTTTCTCGTGCAGCACCACGCTGCGCTTGCCGCTGGGCAGATGGATCAGGCGGTAGTCGTCGCGGTAGCCCGAGTCATTCTTGCCTTTGGGCTCGCGCGCCAGCAGGTAGCCGTTGCCGAGGTAGTCCAGGTCGTAGCTGCCGGCGTAGGTGGCCGGCACGACCCACTTGCCATGGCGGTCGATGATGCCCCAGCGGTCGCGGTCCTGCGCCTTGGCCCAGTCGTCCTGGAAATCCTCGATGCGGTCGAGCGTCGGCGCCACGGCGATGCTGGCGCCGCGGATGTTCCACAGGCCCCAGTGGCGGTTGCGGCGGTCGTCCTGCTTGTAGAAATAGAGCAGGTCGCCATTGATCTTTTCGCCGTTGACTTCGACGTGGGCCGGCAGCTTCTGCGTATTGCCGCGGGTGTCGATCAGCACGGCTTCGTCGCGGCTCATGGCCGGCGTGCGCGCCCAGCTGTAGGCGCCCTTGAAGCCGCCGATGCCGGCGTAGGTGGGCGGCAGGATCCAGTTGCCCTCGGCGTCGATGGCGCCGACGGTGCGCTTGCGCGTCTTCACCAGCAGCGGCGCGGCGGCGTCGTAGGTGCTCATGTCGTCCCAGTCGGGATTGGTGACGATCTTGCCCGAGCGCGTCAGGATGCCGGTGGGCTGCTGGTAGTCGTTCGGCCGCAGCAGGGCCAGCGGCAATTGGTCGGCGCCGGGCGCGGCCTCGCGCGAGCTGTCGTTGGCGCGCCGGGGGGAGAAGGGCAGCACGCGATATTGGCCCAGGCGTTCGGCGGTATCGCTGTCGAGCAACGCGGTGCCGTCGGCGCGGTAGATCTGGCGCAGCGTGGCTTCGCTGTCGGTGCCGGCCACCGCGACGCTGGTGGCGGCATCGGCCGCGGCTTCCCCGGCGTCGCTGGCGGCGGCATCGGCGGCGGCTTGCGTCGCGGCTTCGGCGGCGACCGGCGCCGCGTTGTCGGCCGCGGCATCGACGGCCGGGCCCGCACCATCGACCGCCGCGGCATCGGCCGCCGCGGCATCGACCGGCGGACCGGCGGCGTCGGCGGTCGTCGGTGTCGGCGCGGATTCGATGAGGGTCGGCGCCATCGGCGGCGGAGGGTCGGCGGGGCCGGGACCCGCCTCGGCCGGCGCCTCGAGGGCGTCGGGGTGATCGGTCTCGGAGGCAGGCTTGGCCGCGTCGCTCGCGAACGCGTCGCGGGGGCCCTGGGCATACAGCCAGGCCAGGCCGTCGTCGCTGACCGTGACACGGCCGAAGGCAGCCGGCGTCACCACGATATTGCCGCCGGGGGCGATCATCACGACCGCGTCGACGTCCGTCAGCACCTTCCAGCCGCCGCTTTCCTCCACGCCCACGTAGGGGTTGGTGAAGGTGCGCATCGGCCGCAGGTCGGCATCCAGCAGCACGTACCGCGCCGTGTCGCGGGGCTTGACCAGCCACAGGCCCGCGCCGGGCTGGGCCACGCTTTCATAGCGGCCCGCCGTCAGCGGCGTGCCGTCCGGCCGCACGAACATCCAGGACTGCTCGCGGTGCACGGCCAGCGTGTCGCCGTCGCGCAGCGGCGGCTGGTCCGAGCCCAGCACGTCGGGCGCGATGGCCCATTTGCCGTTGGCATCCAGCAGGCCCCAGAGGCCGCCGTAGCGGTTGCTGCGGCGCTGCGCCGGCAGCGTGTCGGCGACCGGCCGCTCCAGCCGCATTACGTCGGTCGGCAGCGTCAGGGCGCGGCCGGTCGCGGTATTGAACAGGCGCGGCGCTTGCGGCACTTCCATTGCCGCCAGCTTCTGGCCGGGTTCGAACCCCCACGACCGCGTGCCCAGCTCGAAGGTCTTGACGACCTGGCCCTGGCGATTGATGAGCACGTCGCGCTCATCGTCCTCGACTAGCGCGGTGCCCGCGGCGTTGAAGCCCGAGGCGCGCGCGAAGCGCGGCTTGATCACCCAGGCGCCGCGCGTATCGATGTAGCCCCACAGGCCGTCCTGCTGCACGGCGGCCAGGCCGTTCTGGAACGACTCGGCGTCCTGGTAGGCCGGCGTGATGACCATCTGGCCCTGCTTGTCGATGTAGCCCCAGGTGCCGGCGGCGTCGCTCGCCTTGCCGGTCAGCACCGCCGCCAGGCCTTCGGCGTAGTCGCGGTTGCACGACACGTCCGGGGTGATGGCGTAGGTGCGGCCGACACAATCGTATTGCCAGTCGGCGAACGCCTCGTCCGCCTGGGCGCCGGCATGAAGACCGGCCAGCGCCACAGCCAGCGCCAGCGGCCGCAGTGTGAGGGCGCGCCTCATGGCGCGACCCGCGCGGCGGCGGACGAAGGTGCAATCAGGGGGATCGAGCGTAGCCGGACGTGCCGCATGGTGGTGATGCCTGCCAAAGGGGAACGAAGGCAGCACTGTAACCAGCAGTAGCAAGCAAAGAAACGACAAATGTAACGATAGAAAACGAACCGTTAACAACGCGCCCGCGGGCGGCTCAATCGTCGAGCCAGGCGCCCTGTTGGCGCATGCGCGAACGCAGCAGCGACCGCGCCCGCGACAGGCGGCTGCGCACCGTGCCGATCGGCAGATTCAGCTGCGCCGCGGCCTCTTCGTAGGACAGGCCGTCGGCGCAGATCATCATCAGCACCTCGCCCAGGTCGGGCGGCATGGCGGCCAGCGACCGCTCCAGGATGCGCAGCGTCTGCAGCAGTTCGGTGCGCGCGGCCGGGTCCGAACGGCGGTCATGTTCCTCGACCAGGGCGTCCTCGCTCACGAACGCATAGCGCCGTTCGGGCGCGCGCGACAGGTGATTGCGGATGAGGTTGCGGGCGATGCCGAACAGCCAGGTCGACGGCTTGCTCTCGCCCCGGAAGCGGTCAAAGCTCGACGACATCTCGACGAAGGCCTGCTGCGTGATCTCGTCGGCGTCGGAGCTGTTGCCCACCTGGCGCAGCACGAAGCGTCGCAGGCGTTCGGACTCTTCGCGCACCAGCTGGCTGACCGGGTCGGCCAGCGGGGAGGAGGGAATGGCGGCGGACGAACAGGAGGCAGGGGGCATGGTGGCGGTGCTGCGGGTCGTGGACGGGGACGCCCGCAGCGCCGCGGCGGGCGCCTGGCGCGGGCGCGCACGTGTCCTGCGCGGCCCGGGCGGGTCTGCGCGGAAAGTGGCGTGGGGGAGTGCGGTGCAGCCCCGCGATCTCCCATGGCCCTGTCGGAAAGAGAAAGCGGATGCTGCGAAACCAGTCTACGTTTGGAAGATTCGGTAGCAAATACGGCGCGTGCCGTATTTTGGCCAGCGCCGCGCGGCCGCGGTCAGGCAGGCGCCGCGCGGATCAGGCGCTGGGCAGGCCCAGGCGCACCGCGTAGGCCACCAGTTCGGCGGTGCTGTGCAGCGCGAGCTTGCGCATCAGGTTCTCGCGATGCTTGCGCGCGGTCAGCGGGCTGATGTGCAGGGCCGCGCCGATCTGCGCGGCGGTGGCGCCCTGCGCGGCCAGCGCCAGCACCTGCTGCTCGCGCCGCGTCAGGGTCTCGGCCGGCGCCGGCGCGTGGGTGGGCCGGGGTTGCGCCGGGCGGCCGGCCTGGCCGTCGTGCAATCGCTGGATCGCGGCCATCAGTTCGCGCGAGCTGCCGGTCTTGGCCAGGTATTCGTCGGCGCCGGCCTCCAGGATGGCCTGGCGGCTGCGGGCGTCGGTATTGGCGGTCAGCACCATGATGTGCAGGGCGGGATGGCGTTCGCGCAGCGCGCGCACCCAGCCCGAGCCCGCCACGCCGGGCATGCCCAGGTCCAGCACCAGCACGTCGGCGCCATGCGCGGCCAGCAGCGCCAGCACCTGCTCGCCGGTGGCCGCTTCGTCGATCGAGCCGATCATCGCGCCCGCCTGGCTCAGCACCATTTTCAGGCCCTCGCGCACGATGCCGTGGTCGTCGGCCAGCAGGATGCGCAGCAGGGGAGGCGGGGAGGTCGGGGTCATGAGGGCGGTGAGGGCGCCGCGGCTTGTGTCAGAATGATGCACCATTATAGGGACCGATCCAGGCGCATGACCGCCCCTGCCGCGCTATCCCCGCCCCAGCCACCGGGCACCGCCGCCGCGCACGCGGCCCCCGTCGCCGACGCCATCGCGACCGAGCTGGCCACGCTGCTCTACAAGCAATCGTATGGCGTCCTGTTCGCCAATTTCGCCGTCGCGCTGCCGGTGCTCTACGTCATGCGCGAGGCCGCGCCCGCCGGGGTGCTGGCGGCGTGGATCGGCGCCGTCTATCTGCTGACGCTGGCGCGCGTGCTCGTCTGCCGCCGGTTCCTGCGGCGCGCGGCCGGGCCGGTGCGGCCCTGGGTGCGCGGCTTCTGCCTGCTGTCATGGACCTCGGGCCTGTTGTGGGGGCTGGCCGGGTTGCTGGCGGTGATGTCGGGGCAGGACCTGTTGCTGGCGTTCGGCTGCGTGATGCTGGCCGGCATGTGCAGCGGCGCGGTGCCGTCGCTGTCGGCCTATCCGCCCGCCTACGTCGGCTCGGCGCTGGGCATGGTGGCGCCGTTCATCGCCGCCTGCCTGGCGGCGGCCGACGGGCTGCACCTGGTGTACGCGGCCTTCGGCGTCTGCCTGCTGGCGGTGAACCTGTACTTCAGCGCGGTCACCTATCGCAGCCTCAGGACCACGGTGGCGCTGCGCTTCGAGAACAGCGCCCTGATCCGCAGCCTGGAACACGAGCGCGACCGCGTGGCCGCGGCCGACCGCGCCAAGACCCGCTTCCTGGCCGCCGCCGGGCACGACCTGCGCCAGCCGGTGCACGCGCTCGGCATGTTCACCGACATCCTGGCCAGCCGCGCCGAGCAGGGCAGCGTCACGCCACAGGACGCGTTGCATGTGGCGCGGCGCCAGCAGGGCGTGCTCGACGGGCTGAACCGCCTGCTGGACGGCCTGCTGGACGTGTCGCGCCTGGACGCGCACCTGGTGCGCACCGAGCGCCGCGCCGTCGCGCTCGACGCCCTGTTCGACGACATCCGGCTGGACTACGAACCGCAGGCGCGGGCGCGCGGCCTGCGCCTGGTGGTGGCGCCGACCTCGCTGGCGCTGCAGACCGATCCGGCATTGCTGCGCCGCATCCTCGACAACCTGCTGGGCAATGCCCTGTCGTACACGCCGGCCGGCTGGGTGCTGCTGTCGGCGCGCCGGCGGCGGGGCGGCGTGCTGATCCAGGTCTGGGACACCGGCGCGGGCATCGCGCCCGACCTGCAGGAAACCGTCTTCACCGAGTTCACGCGCGGCGCCGGCGCGCCGGCCGCGTCGCAGGGGAACGAGGGGCTGGGCCTGGGGCTGGCCATCGTGCGCCGCCTGGCGGATCTGCTGCAGGGCGACATCGCGCTGCGCTCGGTGACGGGCAAGGGCTCGGTGTTCTCGTTGTGGCTGCCGGCTGGCATTCCCGGCGCGCATGCAGCCGGCGAAAAATAATCAGTTGAAGCGGGGCCGAAGCGCCCCTGTAATAGCATCATCCATCCATCCGCACGGGATCGACGTCCCACGCCCGAGGTTCGCCATGTCCGTCGCCGCATCGTCCGTCGCTTCTTCGCCCGGTCCCGCCGCCGCGCCCCGCAACCTGTGGCTCATGGTGCTGGCGGGCGGCATCGTCATGGGCCTGGCGCTGGGCGTGCGCCACGTGCAGGGCCTGTTCCTGCTGCCGGTCACCATGGACCGGGGCTGGTCGCGTGAAACCTTCGCCATGGCGCTGGCGGTGCAGAACCTGACCTGGGGCGTGGTGCAGCCGTTCACCGGCATGATCGCCGACCGCTTCGGCTCGGCCAAGGTCATCCTGGGCGGACTGGTGTTCTACGCCTTGGGCCTGGCGGGCATGGCGCATGCCGCCACGCCCGCGGCCTTCATGTGGACCGCCGGCATCTGCATCGGCATTGCGCTATCCGGCACGGCGTTCGCCGTCATCTACGGCGCGCTCAGCCGCCTGGTGCCGCCCGAGCGGCGCGGCTGGGCGCTGGGCGTGGCCGGCGCCGTCGGCGGGCTGGGGCAGTTCACCATGGTGCCTGCCGCGCAGTGGCTGATCGGCGGCACGGGCTGGGTCGGCGCGCTGATGATCTTCGCGGCGGTGCTGGCGGTGGTGATGCCGCTGGCCTGGCCATTGAAAGAGACGTCGCGGCGGGCTGCTGGCGCCGCGGCGGCGCCCGAGCAGCCATTGGGCGCGGCGATCCGCGAGGCCTTCGCGCAGCCCGGCTTCTGGCTGTTGAACCTGGGCTTCCTGGCCTGCGGCTTCCAGCTCGCCTTCATCGGCACGCACCTGCCGGCCTACCTGATGGACAAGGGCCTGCGCGCGGCGGACGCGGTCGCGGCGCTGGCCATCATCGCGCTCGCCAATGTCGCCGGCACCTATGTCTGCGGCATCCTGGGCGCGCACCATCGCCGCAAATACCTGCTGGCCGGCATCTACCTGCTGCGCACCGCCGCGATGGCGCTGTTCTTCCTGCTGCCGCTTTCGCCCGCGTCGGTGTACGTGTTCGCCGCGGTCATGGGCTTCGTCTGGCTGGGCACGGTGCCGCTGACCAATGGCCTGATCTCGCAGGTGTTCGGCGTGCGCTACATCACCACGCTGTTCGGCTTCGTCTTCTTCGGCCACCAGGTGGGTTCGTTCCTCGGCGTCTGGCTGGGCGGCGTGGTGTACGAGGCGACCCATTCGTACGACCTGATCTGGATCGGCGCGATGGCGCTGGGCGTGCTGTCGGCGGCGCTGCACTGGCCCATCGACGACCGCGAGCTGCCGCGCATCCGCGCCGCCGCAGCCGCCGGCTGAACCGCGCGCAGGCGTCGTCACGCCGCCTGCGCTTCGTCAGACCGGCCGGTGCTGCGTGCCCGCGCCCATGGTGATGTGCAGGATGCGACAGGACTCCACCACCTTGAGCGTATGCCAGGCGCCGCGCGGCACCACGTAGGCGTCGCCCGCCCGCAGCCGGACGACCTGTATGCCGGCAGGGCCGTCCAGATGCAGGTCGGCCGCGCCGGCCATCAGGCGTACGATCTCGTCGGCTTGCGGATGCATCTCCCATTGCGGCCAGTCGCGGGCGCAGGGGTATTCCGACACCAGCCAGCCGCGGCCGTATCGTTCCAGGTCCTCATGCGATTGCGACCAGAAGGCGTCGCCGCCCGCGAGCGGGGTGGCGTGGCCGGCGGCGTCAAGGAAGACGTACTGCGATGACAGGTCGGTGGGCATGGCGGTCTCCAGAGCGGGGGTAATAGGCGTTATAACAGTGCCGAAGGCCGTCTCGACGGCGCGCCATCGTCGCGAGGAATCCGCATGCAGATCGAATCCCGTTGGTTGTTCCCGTGCGAGCCGCAGCACATCTGGCCGCACTTCCTGCATGCGCGCATGGACGACAGCCGGCCGCTGCTGTTCCGCCTCGGCGTGCCCAAGCCGATCAGCTGCAAGGTGCTCGAAGGCGCGGCCGCCGTGGGCCATACGCGCCAGTGCACCACCGATCGCGGCACCATCGACCAGCGCATCCTGATCCTGCAGCCCGGCGAGCGCCTGCGCTACCAGATGCAGCGCAGCACGGTCTGGTGCGCCGACTGGGTCGGGACGCTGGTCGACACCTTCGAATTGCGGCCGCTGCCCGGGCAAGGCACCGAGGTGCGCCGGACCACGCAGTTCGAGGCCGCCGGCCGCTGGCGCTGGGCCAAGCGCCTCGGCCTGTGGGCGGGGCTGCGCCAGGCCCACGCCTACGCCAGCCGCAATTGGCGCAGGCTGGCGCTGGCCAGCCAGGCCGCGCAGGCGCGCGCTGGCGAAGCGGCTGGAATACTCGAAAAACTGCGATAATCCGGGTCTTTCCAGGGGGCGCCGGCTCGCATCCGGCGTAGGTGTCGGCATGAACAAGGGATTCGACGGCGTCCGGCCGGCATCCGAATCGTCCATCGAGATCGGTTTCTTCTACCAGGGCCGCCATTGCGTGGAGCGCATCCGCGTCAAGCCGACCGCCGCCAACCTCAAGCGCGCCGCCGAACGGCGCACCGCCATCCTGGCGGCGATCGCGCGCGGCGATTTCGACTACGCCGCCGAATTTCCCAAGCGCACCGCCGCCGCCCCATCCGCCAAGGACGAGACATGACCCGCGTTGCCGCATTGCCCATCTACGACCTGACCGCCGATGCCTTCGCATCCTATGGCTGGATGCTCGGCAAGCCGATCCCGCAGGGCAATGGCGTGCCGCTGTTCAGCAACGACGCCACCGACTTCTGGCAGGAACATGTCTTCAACACCGGCGCGGGCGGCGACGCCGAGGTGCTGTGGGTCAACTACCGCAGCGCCTCGCCCGATGTCGCCAGCCTGGAGAAGCACCTGCTGACGCAGCAGGCGATCGTGCCGCTGACCGGCGCCATCATCCAGGTGGTGGCCCGCAGCGCGGCCGATGGCAGCCCCGACCTGGACACGCTGGCGGCGTTTCGCGTCGATCCCGGGCAAGGCGTCTGCATGCGTCCCGGCTGTTGGCACGCCACGCGCGTGGCCGACGCGGAAGTCACCTGCCTGATGCTGACGCGCCGCTCGACCACGCTCGACCTGATCCAGCACCTGACCACCGATGCTTGCGCCAGCGAAAGCGCGATCACGTCGATCCCGCCGCGGCAACTGGAAGCCCCGCATTTGCCGGACTGAATTACGCAGACCGCGTGGCGTCCCGGGCGCCATGCGGCCATCGGGCTTGCGTGAAGTCGTCCTGTCATCGCCACGCGCTTTCACCGGCGTGGTGAAATGTGCCAGAATTTGAGCGACTGTTTTTTGTCGCGACGCTGCCGCCACCCGGGCGTTGCCAACGGCTTGCCCTGCTGGAGCATGGAATGCGCATACGCCTCGCTGGCGTTGGATCGACCCGCTATGTTCGCGGCCTGCTTGTCCTGACGTTGTGCACCGGCGCGGCCGGCTGCAGTTTCACCTCGCCCGACGCGGCGACGGGGGCGCAGTACGTCGGCATCGACGGCGTGTCGGCGCCCGAGGCGCGCCGCATCGCCAAGGAAGCCTATGTCTACGGCTATCCCATGGTGGCCAGCTACCAGGCCATGTATGCCGCCAGCATCGATCGGGGCAATCCCCACTACCGCGGGCCGTTCAACACCCTCGGCCGCGCCGAGCCGGCGCCGGACGACGCGCCGCAGTTTTCCGCCGTGCTGGACCTGCGCGCCGAGCCCGTCGTCGTCAGCGTGCCGCCGATGGAGGCCAGGCGCTACCACGCGTTGCGGCTGACCGACCTGTATGGCTTCAACTTCGCCTATCTCGGCAGCCGCGCCACGGGCAATGGCGGCGGCAGGTATCTGGTGGCCGGGCCGCGCTGGAACGGCGCCGCGCCCACGGGCATCGCCACGGTGATCAGCGCCGAGACCGAGCTGGTGAGCCTCGCGGGGCGCATCCAGCGCTTCTCGTCCTCGGACCAGGCCAACGTCAAGCGCATCGAGGACGGTTACCGCATCCAGCCGCTCTCGGCCTACCTGAAGAAGCCGCCGCCCGCGCCGGCCACGATCGAGTGGCTGGCGCCCGAATCGCCCGCGCCGATGCGC
>NZ_CYTU01000072.1:0-23743 GCF_001299375.1 Achromobacter sp. 2789STDY5608621
GGCCACGGCCGGCGCGGCGGCGGGGGGGGTGTTGGAGGTCGGCAGGGTGGCGATCAGCGCGCCCAGGTCGTCAGGCTTGCGCGACGGCTCGGTGCCGGCGGCGCCCGGCAGCGGCGCGGGCGCCGTGGCGGTCGGGCCGGTGGGCGACGAACCCGCGGCGCCGTCGCGGCCATACAGGCCGGCGTTGGGGTCCGGCGCCTGGCGCGGGTCGGGCAGCTTGCCGGCGTCGCCCTGCCGCGTGGCGCGGTCGACGAACGGCACGGGCGCCTTGGTGACGTAGAACGCCACGACGGCGGCCACGATCAATCCGATGAGCAATCCGGCCAGCGCCCCGTACAGGGTGCTGCCGCTTTCGCCTGACCGGCGGGTGGGTTTGCGCTTGGTGGCCATGTACCGATGTTACATCCGCTCGGGGGCGGACACGCCCATCAACGCCAGGCCGTTGGCCAGCACCTGGCGCGTGGTCGCGGCCAGGCGCAGGCGCGCCAGCTTGAGCGCGGTGTCGTCGACCAGCACGCGCTCGGCGTTGTACCAGCCGTGGAAGTCCGAGGCGCAGTCGCGCAGCCAGAAGGCGATGTGGTGCGGGGCCAGTTCCTGGGCGGCCAGCGCCACCACGTGGGGGAATTCGGCCAGGCGCTGCATCAGCGCGAATTCGCTCGGGGCGGTCAACAGGGACGCATCGGCCGCGGCCACGTCCGCCGCCGGCATGCCGGCGTTGTTGATGACCGAGCAGATGCGCGCGTGGGCGTACTGGATGTAATAGACCGGGTTCTCGTCGCTCTTGGACAGCGCCAGGTCGACGTCGAACACGAATTCGGTGTCGGCGCGGCGCTGGATCAGGAAGTAGCGCACCGCGTCGCGGCCGACCCAGTCGATCAGGTCGCGCATGGTCACGTAGCTGCCGGCGCGCTTGGAGATCTTGACCTCCTGGCCGCCGCGCATCACCTTGACCATCTTGTGCAGCACGTAGGACGGGTAGTCCTTGGGAATGCCCTCTTCCAGCGCCTGCAGGCCGGCGCGCACGCGCGCCACGGTGCCGTGGTGGTCGCTGCCCTGGATGTTCACGGCGCGGTGGAAGCCGCGTTCCCACTTGGCCTTGTGGTAGGCCACGTCCGGCACGAAATAGGTGTAGCCGCCCTCGCTCTTGCGCATGACGCGGTCTTTGTCGTCGCCGGTGCCCAGCTCGGTGGTGCGCAGCCACAGCGCGCCGCCTTCCTCATAGGTATGGCCGCCGGCGATCAGCGCCTTGACGGTGGCCTCGACCCGGCCCGACGTGTACAGCGAGCTTTCCAGGTAGTAGTTGTCGAACTTCAGGCCGAACGCCTGCAGGTCCAGGTCCTGCTCGCGGCGCAGGTAGGCCACGGCGAAGGCGCGGATGTCGTCCAGGCTGTCGATGTTGCCGGTGGCGGTGACGGGTTCGCCGTCCGAGGCCTGCAGGGTCTTGCCGGCCTGGAAGTCGCGGGCGATGTCCAGGATGTAGTCGCCCTTGTAGCCGTCGGCGGGCCAGTCGGGCGAGTCGGTCGTCAGGCCGCGGGCGCGCGCCTGCACGCTGATGGCCAGGTTCTCGATCTGGTTGCCGGCGTCGTTGTAATAAAACTCGCGGGTCACGTCCCAGCCGATGGCGTCATACAGGCGGCACAGGGCGTCGCCCAGGGCGGCCTGGCGAGCGTGGCCGACGTGCAGCGGGCCGGTGGGGTTGGCGGACACGAATTCCACCAGGATCTTCTCGCCGCTGCGGGCGGCGCGGCCAAAGGCCTCGCCCTGCTCGGCCACGGCCGCGATGACGGCCTGGCGGGCGGCGGCGGTGACGCGCAGGTTGATGAAGCCGGGACCGGCGATTTCAGCGCTTTCCACCAGGTCGCGGGCGCCGGGCTGCGCCAGCAGCGCCTCGACGATGGCCTGGGCCAGTTCGCGCGGGTTGCGCTTGGCCGGCTTGGCCAGCTGCATGGCCACGTTGGTGGCGACGTCGCCGTGGGCGGCGACCTTGGGGCGCTCCAGCAGCACGGTGGCTCGGGCCGTATCGGCCTGGGCGTCGGGCAGGCTCTGCGCAACCGCGGCCTGGATCAGGGAAATAAGCTGTTTTTGTTGCTCGAGGAGCATGGGCGTCTGGAGAAGTTCTGGGTGGGTGACGAAGGCGTCGGGCCGGGGGCGCGTACGGGCCCGCCGGCGGCGCCGGGGGCAGGATCGGCCCGGCGGGCGCGCCGCTCGGGGCACGACCGCGCCTGGGCGCCGGATTCTCGGCCGCCGCGGCTTCCGCCGTCACGGGAATCTCCTGAATCATAGCTTGATTTGGCGGCCGCCACCGGGCGCGGCCCCCCGTCCGGCCGGGCCGCCGCAAGGGGCCAGTTGGCATCCCCAGGGCGTTGCGGTAGTGTATGGAAGGTATTCAATAGTGAGGGAGACCGGAATATGCTGATTACATTTCACTCCAAGGTCGTGGCCGAAGTCCTGATGCTGACCGACCACGCCGGCGTCCTGCTGCAGGCGGCGGGCAAGTCCTTTGGCGACAAGATCCCCGAGCGCGGGGTTTTCACCGTCGACCAGCTCGGCCCGGCCATCCAGGGCATCCAGAAGGCCATCGAGGAATCCCAGGGCAGCCACGACGAGGACGAGGAAGACGAGGACAAGGCGCCCGTGGCCCCCATGGCGCGCGCGGTCGGCCTGAAGGAACGCGCCTTTCCCCTGCTGGACATGATGCGCCAGTCGCAGGCCGCCGGCGCCGAGGTCACCTGGGAAGTCTCCCGCGGCTGGTAGGCAATGTCGCCGGACGGACAATCTGTCCGGCGATTTTTCCCTACCCTTTGCGGCTGACGCCATTTCAAGGAATCCCTGCCATGCGCAGCGACATCACCATCGTTTTCGATACCCGGCGCTCGCTGGACCTGTCGGCCAACGTCGAACCCAGCCCGCAGCGCCAGAACGACGCCCGCGACTGGTTCGACGGCGCCTGGGAAACCCTGGGCTGTGAACCCCTGCGCCCGAGCGGCAAGGTGCTGCTGCTGGACAAGGTGCTGGGCGTGGCCGACGCGCTCGGCTACGACATCCTGTCCACCGACGCCAAGGAAGCCCGCGAGTTCGCCGAGCACCTGGCGCTGGCGCTGGAGCGCCCGCGCATCACCGTGGACCTGCCCGGACTGACGGTCGGTTACTGACCGCCTGGCCGCGCCAATGAAAAGACCCCGCATGACGCGGGGTCTTTTGTTTTCCGGGGCGGATCAGCGGATGCCGGCGCGCATGAACGACTGCACGAACTGGCGCTGGAACAGCAGGAAGGCGATCAGCAGCGGCGCCGCCGACATCAGCGTGGCGGCGGTGATCACCGACCAGTCGATGCCCTGGTCGGTCGACGAGAACACCTGCAGGCCCACCGTCAGCGGCCGCGATTCCACCGAGTTGGTGATGATCAGCGGCCACAGGAAGTTGTTCCAGTGGTGGCTGACCGACACCAGCCCGTAGGCCACGTAGATCGGCTTGGCCAGCGGCACGTACACCTTCCACAGCACCTGCAGCGCGTTGGCGCCCTCCATGCGCGCGGCCTCTTCCAGCTCGCGCGGCACCGTCTTGAAGGTCTGGCGCAGCAGGAAGATGCCGAAGGCCGAGGCGAAGTACGGCAGGCCGATGGCGAACACCGTGTCGCGGATGCCGAGCTGGCTCATGGAGCGGTAGTTCTCCACCAGCAGCACGTCCGGCATGATCATCAGCTGCAGCAGCACCAGCATGAAGACGAAGTCGCGGCCGCGGAACTCGAAGCGCGCGAAGGCGTAGCCGGCCAGCGTCGACAACACCAGCTGCGCCGCCAGCACCATCGTCACCAGCAGGAAGGTGTTGGCGAAGTAGCGCGGAAACGGCGCGGCCTGCCAGGCCCGCGCGAAGTTGTCGAGCGTCAGCGGCGCGAACAGATCGAAGCGGGTGGCGTAGGCCGGCGGGTGGAACGCCGCCCACACGGCATAGGCCAGCGGCAGGATCCACAGCAGGCCCAGCGCCCACGCGCCCAGGGTATCGAGCTTGTCTTTCATTGGTAGTGCGTCCTGCGGTCCAGCCAGCGGAACTTGATCAGCGCCGTCAGCGCCAGCACCACCAGCAGCACGACGGTCAGCGTCGCGGCGTAGGCGGTGTCCCAGAAACTGAAGCCCACCTGGTAGATGTAGTACAGCAGCAGCGTGCTGGCGTTGTCGGGCCCGCCGCGGGTCATGACCACCACGTGGTCCACCAGGCGGAAGGCGTTGATCAGTGCGTTGATCAGCACGAACAGCGTGGTCGGCATCAACAGCGGCCACAGCACGCGCCGGAAATACTGCCAGCGCGAGGCGCCTTCCAGCATCGCCGCCTCGCGCAGCGACGGCGACACCGTCTGCAGCGCGGCCAGGTAGAAGATCATGAAGAAGCCGGATTCCTTCCACACCGTCACCAGCATCAGCGCCGGCAGCGCGGTTTCGCGGTTGCCGAGCCAGTTGGGACCGGGCGAGCCGAACAGCTGCATCACCTGCGCGATCAGGCCGTACTGCGGGGTGTAGAAGAACAGCCAGATATTGGCCACCGCCACCATCGGCAGCACCGTCGGCGTGAAGTACGCCATGCGCAGGAAACCGCGCCCGCGCAGGTTGCGGTTGACCCACAGCGCCATGACCAGCGCGATGCCGATCGAGGTCGGGATGGTGCCCAGCGCGAACCACAGGTTGTTCCAGAGCGACTGCCAGAACACCGGGTCGTCGCGCATGACCGCGTAGTTGTCCAGCCCGACGAAGCGGGCCGGGCGCGCGCCCTTGGGAGTGGAATAGAAGCTGTGCCAGAGCGTCGCCAGCGCCGGGTAATGCGTGAACGCGGCGAGCAGCACGATGGCTGGCAGCAACAGCAGCCAGCCATAAAGCGCATTCAAAGAGCGGCTCATCGTGCTTGCGGGATCACTTGTAGGAACGCAGTATGCGGTCGGCTTCGCGCTGGGCGTCGGTCAGCGCCTGCTGCGGCGTCTTCGAACCCGTCAGCGCCGCCTGCAGGGCGTCGTTCAGGGTCTTGGTGACGCGCTGGTTCTCGTGGGTCGAGAATTCGGCCACGCTCACCTGCAGCTGGTCGCGCGCCACGGCGGCGGCCGGCACTTCCTGCGCGTACTTCTTCATCTTCTCGGTCTGCCAGGCGGCCGGCGTCACGGCCACGTAGCCGGTGGCGATGCTCCAGTCGGCGGCGCGCTCGGGCGTCGTGGCCCATTGCGCGAACTTGAGCGCGGCCTGCTGTTGCTCGGGCGTGCCGCTCTTGAAGATGTAGAAGTTGCCGCCGCCGGTCGGGCTGCCGCCGCGCTTTTGCTGCGGCATCATCGCCACGCCGAACGGGAAGTCGGCGTTCTTGCGGATGTTGGTCAGGTTGCCGGTGGTGGTCCAGATGATGGCGGCCTTCTTTTCCAGGAAGTCCTTGGGCGTGGTGCCCCAGTCGATCGTGCCGGTGGGCATGATCTTGTGCTTGGCCGACAGGTCGTGCCAGTACTGCGCGGCCTCGACCACGGCGGGCTTGTCCAGGTAGACCTCGTTGCCGGCCTCGTTCATCAGGATCGCGCCGTTGGGCGTGGTCAGGGCCTGGAACAGCCAGTAGGCGAAGGCGCCGCCCGACGGGATCTCGATGCCCCACTGGGTGGTGTTGCCGCTGGCGTCCTGCTTGGTCAGTTTCTTGCCGTACTCGACCAGCTCGGCCCAGGTGGCGGGCGCGCGCTCGGGATCCAGGCCGGCGGCCTTGAACAGATCCTTGTTGTAGTACATCACGATGGTCGAACGCTGGAACGGCACGCCCCAGGTGTGGCCGCCGGTGCGGCTGTTCTGCATGAAGGCGTCGTAGAAGCCGCCCAGCCATTTCTTGTCGGCGTCGCTCTTGGCCAGGCCATCGATCGGCACGATGGCGTCTTCGTCGATCAGCGTGAACATGTCGGTCGACAGCAGCACGGCCAGCTGCGGCGGCGTGCCGCCCTTCAGGGCGGTCAGCGCCTTGGCGATCGAATCCTGGTACGAACCGGCGTAGATCGGCTTGATCTTGATGCCGGGGTTTTCCTTCTCGAAGTCCGTCACCATGTCGTCGACGATCTTGGTGATCGGGCCGCCCACGGCGACCGGGTAGTAGAACTCCACTTCGACGGGCTTCTGCTGCGCCTGCACGGGCAGCGACAGGCAGGCGGCGGCAAGGCTGGCGGCCAGGGTCTTGAGTACGATGCGTCGCATGATTGCGTTTCCTTTCCTGTGGATTGGGCGTCTTCAGCGCCCGACGGTGTTGATGACCGCCGAATCGGCGGCAAAGAAATGCTGTTGCTCGGCCGGCCACGACAGGCGCAGCGCCTCGCCGGCGCGGGCCCGCAGATGGCCGCCCACGCGCACCGCCACGCCGCCGCTGTCGCCGATGCGGCAGACCACGATGGAATCGGCGCCGAAGTACTCCACGCTTTCCACCGTCGCGGCGATGCCATCGCCGTCGATGCGGATGTGCTCGGGCCGCACGCCCAGCTTGGCGGCGCCTTCCGGCGCGCCCGCGATGGCCGGACCGTGGGTGCCGGCGATCACGGTGGCGCCCTGGAGCGGCATCAGGTTGATCAGGTTCATGGGCGGCGTGCCGATGAAGCGCGCCGCGAATTCGCTGGCCGGACGTGCATACAGGCCGTCGGGCGTGTCGTGCTGTTCGATCTGGCCGCCGCGCAGCAGCACCACCTGATCGGCCATGCTCATGGCCTCGGTCTGGTCGTGCGTGACGTAAACCATGGTGATGCCCAGGTCCTGCTGCAGCGCGCGGATCTCGCGCCGCATTTCATGGCGCAGCTGCGCATCCAGGTTGGACAGCGGCTCGTCCATCAGGCACACCGGCGCTTCGGAAATCACCGCGCGGCCCAGCGCCACGCGCTGTTGCTGGCCGCCCGACAGTTGCGACGGCTTGCGGTCGAGCAGATGGCCCAGGCCCAGCAGCGAGGCCACGCGTTGCAGGCGGCGGTCGTAGTCGCGCGCCGGTTCCTTGCGCACCTTCAGGCCGAACAGGATGTTCTCGCGCACCGACAGGTGCGGAAACAGCGCATACGACTGGAACACCATCGAAATGCGGCGCTTGGCGGGCGGCAGCTGGGTGACGTCGCGGTCGCCGATGCGGATGGTGCCGGACGTGGGCGTGTCGAGTCCGGCGATCATGCGCAGGGTGGTCGACTTGCCGCAGCCCGAAGGGCCCAGCAGCACGGTGAAGCTGCCGGCCGGCACGGTGAAGCTGACGCCGTGGATCGCGGCCGCGCCGCCGTATTGCTTGGTGAGGTTATCCAGAACGATGGATGACATGCTGTCTCTTGGATCTAATTTTCAGATCCGTCTGCGGCGCGTGCGATGAAAACCTTTTCATTGTGCAGCGCAATCATGACGGAGATATGGCAAGGCATAGTGTTTGTAATCGAGATCGGGGCTCAGGCGAAGGGATACGGCCCGGGGTATTCCCCAATCACGGCGTGATGGGTGACCAGCGCGCCGTCGTGCCACCAGTGCAGCTGGTAGCCCGGCGGTTCCATGATGTACTGCAAGGTCGGGCGCGGCCCCAGTTCCAGCGCCAGCTGGTGCGCGGTGCCCGGACAGGTCGAGGCGATGGTGCCGCCGAAGCGGCGGAAGATGGTGCGGTGCAGGTGGCCGCACAGCACCCGCTCCACGCGCGGATAGCGCGCCACGATGCGCTCCAGCTCGGGCGCGCCGGCCAGCAGGCCGATCGCATCCATGTGCTCGATGCCGGTCAGGAACGGCGGGTGGTGCATCAGCACCAGCGTCGGCCGGTCGGGCTGTTCGGCCAGCCGCGCGGCCAGCCAGCCCAGGCGCTCGTCGCACAGTTCGCCGTGGCTCTTCATCGGCACCACCGTGTCCAGCGCCAGCAGGCGCAGCGGATAGGTTTCGACCGCGTACTGGATGAACGGCCCCTGCCCTTGCAGATAGCCATGGTCGGGAAAGGCCGCGCGCAATTGCGCGCGGTCATCGTGGTTGCCGGGCAGCAGGAAATACGGGATTTCAAGCGCCTGCAGCTGCTCGCGCAGCGCCTGGTATTCGTGCGCCTTGCCCAGATCCGTCAGGTCGCCGGTGATCAGCACGCAGTCGGGCCGCGGCGTCAGGGCGTTGAGGGCGCGCACCGCGGGGCCGAGGAAGGCGGCGGGATCGATGATGCCGTAGGCCTTGTCGCCCGGGGTGCGCATGTGCAGGTCGGTGATCTGTGCGATGAGCATGACGCGTGTCTCGTTTTTTATCTGTTCTGGAAGGTTCAGCGGCGCACCGGCGCGGCGGTGCCGCCGACCACGATGCAGTGCGGCAGGCGGCTCGATTGCGGCGGCTGGCCGTGGATCTGCGCCAGCAGGTTCGAGCAGGCGGCCTGGCCGATGCCGTCGCTGGGCTGCGCCACCGTGGTCAGCGGCGGCGTCAGCAAGGCGCCGAAGCGCATGCCGTCGAAACCGCAGACCGAAATATCGGACGGCACCGACAGGCCCAGCGCCACCAGGTCGGCAATGACCGCCGTGGCCAGCAGGTCGTTCGAGCAGAACAGGGCCGTGGGCGCCTGCTTGCCGCGCAACGCACCCTTCAGGGCGTCGGCGTCGCTGCCGGTGTGCGAGCTCATGGCGATGTGCTGGATGGGTTCCAGCCCCAGCTTCTTGGCGCAGGCGCGGGCGCCCGCCAGGCGGCGGCGCGCGCGGTCCGATGCCGTCAGCGGGCCGGTCACGATGGCGATGCGCCGGTGCCCCAGCGCGGCCAGGTGCGAAACCATGTCGATGGCCGCCGCGCGATTGTCGACAGAGGCATAGGGATGGGCGGCGGATTCGTTGTAGACCAGCACGTAGGGCATGCCGGCGCTGTCCAGGTCATCCAGCGTGGTGCTGCGGGCGGCGTCCGCCACGGTCAGGATCAGGCCGTCGACCTGGTGGTCGATCAGCCCCTGGACCGCCGCCGATTCCACCGCCGGGTCATAGCCGGTGGCGGTCAGCATCACGCTGTAGCCCGATTCGCGGGCGCGCCGCTCGGCACCTTCGAAGCACTCGGCGAACACCGGGTTGGAGAGTGTCGGCAGGATCAGGCCGATGGTGCGCGTGCTGCCGGAGCGCAGGCTGCGGCCGACGCGGTTGGGCCGGAAGCCTGCCCGCTTGGCGATGGCGCGGATGTGCGCCAGGGTGTCGGGATGGACGATGTCCGGCTGGTTGAACGCGCGCGAAACCGTCGCGGGCGACACCCCCGCTTTGCGGGCAACCTCGATGATGGAAAAGCGGGGCGATGCGCGCGACGCCATGGCTACATTGCTGCCGGTTTGCTGAAAACGTTTTCATCTTACAAGACAAATATGACCTTTGTGTTGCACCCGTTTGCGCTATGCTGTTAACGACGCAACAACATAAAGCCAGGGCGCGGCGCCGCATGAAATCCCTGTGAAAACCCGCTTTTTTCAGTGGTTTTCCCAATTGACGCGACGCGCACAATGGCTGGGTTTGTCACAGCCGGCCGGCATCATGCCGCCAGCCGGATCGGGATAAACCCCAGGTCAAGGGGACCGGGTGCGGAAGTCAGTACCGTGCATCTTGCACGGCACCGGGATAGAGGAAAGGATCATGTCTACTGCCTTAAACAGACTTGGCGCGCTTGAAGCGGCGCGCAAGCTGCAACGGCGCGAATTGACTGCGGTGCAATTGGTGCGCGCCTGCTTTGCGCGCATCGAACAACGCGAAAACACCATCCATGCCTGGACGGCGCTGCAAAAGCAGGCCGCCCTGGACCACGCCGAAGCCCTCGACCGGGGCGCATTGCGCGGTCCGCTGCACGGCCTGCCGCTGGGCGTGAAAGACCTGTTCGACACCGTCGACCTGCCCACGCGCTACGGCTCGCCCATCTACGAACGCCATCGCCCCGGGCTGGACGCGGCCGCCGTGGCGCTGTGCCGCCATGCCGGCGCCATCGTGATCGGCAAGACCGTCACCACCGAATTTGCCACCTACCAGGCCGGCCCGACCCGCAATCCGCGCAACGAGGCCTACACCCCCGGCGGCTCCTCCAGCGGCTCGGCCGCGGCGGTGGCCGACGACATGGTGCCGTTCGCGCTGGGCTCGCAGACCGCGGGCTCCATCATCCGCCCGGCTTCGTATTGCGGCATCGTCGGCTACAAGCCCACCTTCGGCGCGATCCCGCGGGCCGGCGTGAAGAGCCTGGCCGAATCGCTCGACACCGTGGGCGGCTTCGCCCGCTCGGTGCCGGACGTGGCCCTGTTCGCCTCGGTCCTGATGCGCGATCCGCGCCTGCTGGACCTGAGCTACGACGCCAAGCCGCGCATCGGCATGTACCGCAGCCTGCAGTGGCGCCATGCCCAGTCCGAGACCAAGGAAGCCTTCGCGCAGGCCGCCGCCACGCTGTCGCGCGCCGGCGCCCACGTCGAAGAGGTGCCGCTGCCGCCCGAGCACTGCATGCTGGTGCAGCTGCACGCCGACATCATGGCGTTCGAGTCGTCGCAGTCACTGGCCTATGAACGGCTGGAGCATGCCGCGCAGCTCAGCCCGAAGATCCAGGCGATCCTCGAGGCCGGCGCGCAGATCACCGCCGAAGAGCACATCAGGAACCTGGCGCGGGCCGCCGAATCGCGCGCCCGCGTGGACGGCTGGTTCGACAAGTACGACGTGCTGCTCGCGCCCGCCGCCAGCGGCGAAGCGCCGTTCGCCGACCTCGGCACGGGCGACCCGCAGTTCTCGCGCGCCTGGACCCTGTTCGGCCTGCCGTGCCTGAACCTGCCCTTCGCCACCGGCCCGCAAGGCCTGCCGGTGGGCCTGCAGCTGATCGGCAAGCGCTACGATGACCATCGCACCCTGGCGATCGCCGCCTGGATCCACGAGCGGCTGCTGGCGGCGCGCGAGCCCGACATCGGCGCCTCCGACATGTGGCCGCGGGGCTGAGCCGGACCCTCGACCCGCCGCGCCAAAAAGAAAGCCCGCCGGATAAAGGCGGGCTTTTTTTGTGCGGAGCGGCTTCACCGTAAGAAGCGCGCGGGGGACGCGGCGGCGGTAACCGCCACGCCCGCGGCCTGGCGGCGGATCACGCGGCCTCGGCGGCTTCCTGTTCGGCGGCGACGGTGCCGGCGTTGATGTGACGGTTCACCGCGCTCAGCACGGCCTGGAACGAGGCCGTGACGATGTCGCGGTCGATGCCCACGCCGAAGCCCGTGCTCGAATCGCCGACGCGCAGTTCCACATAGGAGGCGGCGCGGGTGTCGGTGCCGGTGCCGATGGCGTGCTCGTGGTAGTCCATGATGCGCACCGGCACGTCCAGCGCGGCCACGAAGGCCGAGATGGCGCCGTCGCCCTTGCCCGTCACGATGCGGCGTTCGCCGTTGTATTCGAGTTCGGCCTCGATGCTGAAGTGCTGGCCTTCACCGGCCGACGGATTGCCGTCGATGCGGTGGCGCACCAGCTTCCACGGGGTCTTCTGTTCCAGGTATTCGCGGTTGAAGATGGTGTGCACGTCGTCGGCCGTGACTTCGCGGCCGGTCTCGTCGGTGACGCGCTGGATGGCGCGGCTGAATTCGATCTGCAGGCGGCGCGGCAACACCAGGCCGTGCTCCTGTTCGAGCAGGTACGACACGCCGCCCTTGCCCGATTGGCTGTTGACGCGGATCACGGCGTCGTAGCTGCGGCCGAGGTCGGCCGGGTCGATCGGCAGGTACGGCACTTCCCAGACGGCGTCGGGCTGTTGCAGGGCAAAGCCCTTCTTGATGGCGTCCTGGTGCGAACCGGAGAAGGCCGTGAAGACCAGGTCGCCGGCGTACGGGTGGCGCGGGTGCACCGGCAACTGGTTGCAGTACTCGGCGCAGCGGCGCACTTCATCGATGTCCGAGAAGTCCAGGCCCGGGTGCACGCCCTGGGTGTAGAGGTTCAAGGCCAGCGTGACCAGGTCGACGTTGCCGGTGCGCTCGCCGCTGCCGAACAGGCAGCCTTCGATGCGGTCGGCGCCGGCCATCACGGCGAATTCGGCGGCGGCCACGGCGGTGCCGCGGTCATTGTGCGGGTGCACGCTCAGGACGATGCTGTCGCGGCGCGCCAGGTTCTTGTGCATCCACTCGATCTGGTCGGCGTACAGGTTGGGGCTGGTGGCCTCGATGGTGGCGGGCAGGTTCAGCACCATCTTGCTTTGCGGCGTGGGCTGCCAGACGTCGGCCACGGCGTTCGAGACTTCGAGCGCGAATTCGGGTTCGGTGGTGCTGAAGACTTCGGGCGAGTACTCGTAGCGCCACTGGGTTTCCGGACGCTGCGCCACGTATTGCTTGATGAGACGCGTGCCGGTGGTGGCGATGTTCTTGATTTCGTCCTTGCTCATGTTGAACACGACCTTGCGGAAGGCCGGCGCGCAGGCGTTGTACATGTGGACGATGGCTTGCTTGGCGCCCGCGGCGGCTTCCACGGTGCGGCTGATCAGGTCTTCACGCGACTGCGTCAGCACGATGATGGTGACGTCGTCGGGGATGCGCTTTTCGTCGATCAGCTTGCGCACGAAATCGAAGTCGGTCTGCGAGGCCGACGGGAAACCCACTTCGATTTCCTTGAAGCCGATCTTGACCAGCTGCTCGAAGAAGCGGAGCTTGCGCTCGACGCTCATCGGCTCGATCAGGGCCTGGTTGCCGTCGCGCAGGTCGGTGCTCATCCAGATCGGCGGCTGCGTGATGCGGCGGCTGGGCCAGGTGCGTTCGGAGAAGTCGCGGGTGAACGGCGCGAAGGGGACGTATTTGGTGGCGGGGTTGGCAAGCATCATCACTACACCTCGATCGGTTTCTTGTGAATCCCGGGATCGGTTTCCTCGGCCGGCATGCGGCCGGATGGCGGCCTGGTGCCAGGGTTGGCCGCGTTCGCGCGGCGCAAGATTCAGTTTTGAAAAGGGGAAATCGCGTGTGGCAAGCGTGGCTGCCGAGCTACCACGGGGACACTAGGCCCGGCAACCGATCGGTAGGTATAGCGATAGCGCGATGAAGGCGGTACGAGCGCGCAGGCCGGCAACCGGAGCGGCGGAGCGTCCGGTGGCAATCGCGAGGGAGGTGCGTTGAGCGGCCATAGGGTGCTAGTCAAACATACTTTTGCGGGCAGCGCAATCGGGAAGGCGATAAAAAAGCCGGGGACGGATCGGTCCCCGGCTGGGCATCACTCGCGTTACTGCGTTTGCATGTGGCCGTTCTTGACGACCTGGCCCAGGCGCTCGCGCTCGCTCTTGGCGAATTCGATGAAGCTGGCGCGCGAACCGCCGCCCGGCTCGATGCTGCTCTGGCGCAGGGCGTCCTGCACTTCCTTGGTCTGCAGCGATTTCTCGATGGCGGCGTTCATCTTGTCGAGCACGTCGGCGGGCGTGCCGGCGGGCGCGTACAGGCCGGCCCAGTGGCCGATGCGGATGGCGGGGAAGCCCAGCTCGGCGGTGGTGGGGATGTCCGGCGCGCTGGCCATGCGCTTGTCCCAGGTGGTGGCCAGGGCCTTGAGCTTGCCGCTCTGCACCAGCGGCAGCGTGACGATGCTGGCTTCGGAGGTGGCGTCGACCTGCTTGCCGATCACCGCGGTCACGCCTTCCGAGCCGCTCTTGTAGGCGATCGGCTCGACCGGCAGGCCGGTGGCTTCCTTGACCATCTCGGCCACGAAGTGCGGCGTGCTGCCGTTGCCGGCGGTCGAGAACGTGATACGGTCGGTCTTGGCCTTCTTGGCGCGTTCGACGAAGTCCTTCAGGTCCTTGGCCGGGTTCGACGGATTGGCGACGATGACCGACGGCGTGATCGACAGCAGCGCGACCGGGGTCAGCTCTTCGTCCTTGTAGGGCTGGTCCGAGCGGATCAGGCTGTTGGTGACCGTGCCGTTGCTGCCCACCAGGTAGGTGTAGCCATCGGCCGCGCTGCGCGCGACGTGCGCGGCGCCGACCACGCCACCGGCGCCGGGACGGTTTTCGACGATGACGGGCTGGTTCAGGGTCGTGCCCACCGCCTTGGCGATGATGCGAGCGACCAGGTCGTTGGCGCCGCCGGCGCTGAAGGGCGCGACGAACGTGATGGGCTTGTCGGGCCAGGCGGCGTTGGCCGGGGCGGCGACGAAGGCGGCCGAGCAGGCCAGCAGGAGGCCGGCGGCATACCGGACGGGGGTGCGGAACATGTAAAGCAACTCCAGGGGGCCGGCCGCGCATCCGGCTGGTCTCTGCAGTCGGCTTGATCTGGTTTTAAAGGTGCGCGGCCCGCGGTTGCGCGAGCCTGGAGGGCCAGTATAGGGGAGCCCGGCTGGCAGGGGACTGAAACAACCAGGCCGCCTTGCGGCGGCCTGATGCGTTGGTTGGCGGACGTCGGTTCAGCGGGCCGGACCGCCGATGCGGGGCTCGATGTAGCGCTGTTCGCGGCTGTCGCGGGCATCGCGGCGGCCGTCGTCACGGCGGCCGTCGTCACGGTTGTCGCGCGACGGCTTGGCGTCGAGGATGTCGGCCTGTTCGGCCACCATGGCGATCTTGCCGATGCGGTTGTGGCGGATTTCCGACAGCGAGCGGTGCAGGTCGCCGACGGTGAAGGGTTCTTCGCGGCTGCCCCAGGTCCAGCGCAGCACGCCGAGGGACTCCTCCGACAGCTGCGGCGCCAGGTCGGCCAGCACGCCGGTGCCGACCGGGGTGGCGCGGCCGGAAGCCAGGCTGGCCGACAGCCAGGCGCGCAGGATGAAGAAGACGATCAGGGTCCAGATGCCGGCGACGACCCACCAGATGTACGGATTGACCTTCTGCACCATGTCCATGGTGGGTTGGCCCAGCGAATGCAGGAATTCGTAGTTGATGCGCTTGCCGAAATCCAGGATCCAGGAGGCGGCGAGATACCAGACGATCACGGCGACGGCGATCACGATCGCGCGCACGAGAAGTCGGGGAAGCGCCAGTTTGAGCAGGGTCTGGCCGATAAGTCGGCAATCCTGGCGAACGCGTGCGGGCGAAGTCTGATTCATCATGCAAAATATTGTACCTATGACCCGTCCAATTTTAGAACTGCGGCCCGGTCAGCATCTCACGCTGACCCCTCAACTGCAGCAATCCATCCGGTTGCTGCAGCTGTCCACGCTCGACCTCGAGGCGGAAATCTCGCAGGTGCTTGCCGACAATCCGTTGTTGGAACGCGACGATGAGCCGTCGTCGGTCGAAACCCAGGCGGAATCGGAACGCGAATCGTCGGTGCAGGACGACGAGCCAGCGCCCGAGCGCGAGACCCCGGTGGACGAAATGCCGGGCTCGGGCGGGGTGTATCCCGACGACGACTCCAGCCTGCCCGAGGCGGCCCGGCCCGACACCCTGCGCGAACACCTGCTGGGCCAGCTGGTGCTGACGCGCGCGGCGCCGCGCGATGCCACCCTGGCGGCGCTGCTGATCGATGAGCTGGACGAGAACGGCTACCTGGGGTCGCCGCTGGAGGAAATCCTGGGCTGGCTGCCCGCCGAGATGGAGCCGGACCTGGACGAACTGCGCGCCGCGCTGTCGCTGCTGCAGTCGTTCGACCCGACCGGCATCGGCGCCCGCGACATGTCCGACTGCCTGCTGTTGCAGCTGCGCAACCCGGACCTGACGCGCCTGCCCGAGGCCGCCGATCCCAAGGCGTTGGCCTGCGCCCGCCTCATTTGCGGCCAGCACCTGGCGTTGCTGGCCACCGGCAACAACGCCCGCCTGTGCGCGGCGGTCGGCTGTGACGAGGCGACGCTGCGCGTCGCCCATGCCCTGATCCTGCGCCTGGAACCGCGCCCCGGCCGCGCCTGGACGGTGCCGGCGGCCGACTACGCCGTGCCCGACGTGATCGTGCGCAAGACGCGCCGCGGCTGGCAGGTGACGCTCAACAGCGCCGCCATGCCGCGCCTGCAGATCAACGGGCTGTACGCGCAGATGCTGGGCAACCAGAAGGAGTCGGCCCACGCCGGCCTGCAGGCGCAGTTGCAGCAGGCCAAGTGGATGATCCGCAACGTCGAGCAGCGCTTCGACACCATCCTGCGGGTGGCCCAGGCCATCGTCGACCGCCAGACCGCCTTCTTCAGCCAGGGGCCGGCGGCCATGCGGCCGCTCATCCTGAAAGACATCGCCGGCGAGTTGGGCCTGCACGAATCCACCATTTCACGGGCCACAACGCAGAAGTACATGCTCACTCCGTTCGGCACGCTGGAACTCAAGCGCTTCTTCGGGGCGGGGGTGTCGACGGACGGCGGCGACGCCACGTCGGCCACGGCGGTGCAGACCTTCATCCGCCAGATGGTGGCCGAGGAGAACCGGGCCAAGCCGCTGTCGGACAGCCAGATCATGGAAAAGCTGGCCGACCAGGGCATCGTCATCGCCCGCCGCACGGTCGCGAAATATCGCGAAGCGCTGCGGATCGCACCGGCCGCGCTGCGCAAGGCGCAGGCCGTGGCGCGGTGAAATAAGGGATATTTTTGCGGCAGAGCGCTGCGGGGCCTGGCGCCTTGACGAGCGTTCGTTGCCGTACACTGGGCTTTCATCAGGAGCGTTTCCATGGGCCCAGTCCCTTCCCCCACCGTCTCGGAATTCGAGACTGAAGAACAGGCGGTCAGCTACGACCGCTGGTTCCGCGCGAAGGTGCAAGCCAGCCTGAACGATCCGCGTCCGGCCATTCCCCACGACCAAGTGATGGCTCGCATGGATGCCATCATCGACGCGGCGCGCAAGCGTCGGCAGGACACGCAAGACGGCCAAGGATGAAACCGTCGGTCTGAGCCGGTCTGAGGACATGCTCGCCGTGCCCGGTCGCTGGCACAGCCGAGTTGCGCATGCTTCACGTATCCTGGCTTCCTACCGCCGCAGACGATCTGGCGGGAATCATCTCCTACATTGCCGAGCGTAGTCCGCAAGCGGCGCGCAACCTCCGGCAACGCATCGACAACGCCGTGCTGTCCCTGGCCCGACACCCATACCGGTATCGAGTCGGCCGCGTCGTCGGCACGCGCGAACTCGTCGTGCACGTCAATTACGTGGTGGTCTACCGAGTCACCGAACTGGCGATCGAGGTCATCCATATCTTGCACGCCCGCCGGGAATATCCCCCGGATTGATCGCAAAAGCACCCTGCCGGACCTGCTGAACGGCGTGGCATGTGACGCCGGACAGGGCGCGCGCCCTTCGGCCGTGCGTCAAGTCACGCCGATAAAACGTCCCTTATTTCAAAGAGTTAGATGACCGCGAAGTTGCAAATTATTTAGGCACGGTACTTGCCATTGCAGGAATAAATCTCGATAATTATTCTCATGTACATTTGCGTATGTAATGCCATTACCGAACGCCAAGTCCGCGCCAGCGTGGACGCGGGCGCGACGTCGCTTTCCGACCTGCAGTTCGAGCTGGGCGTGGCCACGTGCTGCGGCTGCTGCGCGGCCACCGCCGCCGAATACCTGCCGGGCGGCCGCTGCTCCAGCGTGTGCGATGTGCGCTCGATCGCCGTTCCGGTCAACCCGCCGGCCGCCATGGTCGAACCGGGCGCGTCCGCGGCGAACAGCAGCTATCCGGTCATCCAGGTCGCGGTCGCCTGAACGGCGCCGTCATCTGCCACGGCTTGCAGGCTCAGCCCTGCAAGCCGTTGTGTTTCCGTTTCACAAAAATCCCTGATCATCCCCGCCAACTGGCGCACCGGCTCGCGCGCCGGCTCCGACAGGCATAGCGCCAGCTCGGACGGCGGCACCGGCGGCAACGCGTCGTCGACCAGCCGATGGCCCGCGGCGATGCAGCGGCGCTCCAGCAAGGCCACTCCCAGACCCCCCGCCAGCGCGGCCTGGATCCCCATCAGATTGGGGCTCTCGTAGGCGATGCGCCAGCGGCGTCCGGCGCGTTCGAGCGCGTGGATGGCGCGGTTGCGGTAGATGCAGCCCTGCGGAAAGGCCACCAGCGGCACCGGTTCGCTGCTGGCGGGCAGCGCGTGCGGGCCGGCGATCCAGTGCAGGTGTTCCGGCCAGGTGGTCAGCGCCGGGCCGGCGCCGGGTTCGCGCTTGAGCAGCGCCAGGTCCAGGTCGCCCCGTTCCAGCCCGCGCGTCAGCGCCACGGTCAGGTCGCAGCGCACCGACAGCCTGACGGCTGGTCGGGTGCGGGCGAACTGCGCCACGATGGCTGTCAGGCTGTCGGCGGCGAAATCGTCGGGGATGCCCAGCCGGATCACCTCGACCCGCTTGCGGCCGCTGACCGCTTCGCGCACTTCGGTGGACAGCACCAGCATGCGGCGCGCATAGCCCAGCAGGCGTTCGCCGTCCTCGGTCAGGTGGACCTGGCGGCCCTCGCGCACGAACAGCGTGCATTCGAGAGTCTCCTCCAGCTTGCGGATCTGCTGGCTGACGGTGGACTGGCTGCGGTGAACCCGCTCGCCGGCGCGGGTGAAGCCGCCCGCGTCGACGACGGAGACGAAGCTGTGCAGTAGATCGAGATCGAGCATGAGAGACGCCTTTGCATCGGTTTTTCAAATACTTTTGATCCAAATAAAGCGTTTGTCAATGGATAGGGCCGCGCCCAGAATGGGCTCCTCTTCCTTTGCCCGGACCCGCTGCCATGAAGGCGTCATCGACTTTGCCCGCCACCGCCCTGCCCGCCGACGCGCCGATGGGCGTGGCCTGGACGCCCATCGCGGCGTTCTGTTTCCTGTGGAGCTCGGCGTTCGCGGCGGCCAAGATCGCGGTGCGCGACTGTCCGCCGCTGACCCTGCTGACCATCCGCTTCCTGATCGCCGGCGCCCTGATGCTCGGCGTGGCCGCGGCCAGTGGCCGTTGGCAACGGCCCAGCGGCCGCGATCTGGCGGCGCTGGTGCTGCTGGGCGTGTTGAACAACGCGGCCTACCTGGGCATGAGCTGGAGCGGCATGACCACGGTCTCGTCGGCCTTCACCGCGGTGCTGATCAGCACCAATCCGCTGTTGATCGGCGTGCTGGCCGGACCGGTGCTGGGCGAGCGGCTGGGCTGGCGCAAGATGCTGGGCCTGTGCCTGGGGCTGGCCGGCGTGGCGCTGGTGCTGCGTTCACGGCTGTCGGGCATGCAGGAGGACCTGCACGGCACCTTGCTGGTGACGGGCGGCCTGGTGGCGTTGGTGGCGGGCACGCTGCTCTACAAGCGCCTCAAGCCTTCGACGGGACTGTGGATGGCGACCGGCATCCAGTCGCTGGCCGGGGCGGTGGCGTTGATGCCGGTGGCGCTGCTGCACGAGAGCATCGGCGATGCGCGCATGACCACAAGCCTGTTCTGGAGCATGGCCTACATGATCGTGGCGGTGTCCATCGGCGGCTATTACCTGTGGTTCATGATCCTGGGCCGCGCCAGCGCGACGGCGGCCAGCGCCCTGCATTTCCTGATGCCGCCGCTGGGGCTGCTGTTCGGCTGGCTGGTGCTGCGCGAACAGGTGACGTGGCTGGACCTGCTGGGCATCGTGCCGATCGCGTTCGGCATCTGGCTGGCGACGCGGCGCGCGCCTTGAGGTGGCGAGGCTGTCGGCCGGGACGCGGCGCGGCGGCAAGGCGTGAAGCGTGCGCGGCATCCATGCCCCGCGGGTTGTTCCAGGACAACGCGGGGCGTCGTTGCGATCGCGTCGATGAATCCGGCGCCCGGCCCGCGCCCAGGCCCGGCGCTTGCGCGGCAAATGACGGCCGGATCGGGCGGGCCGCGTGCGCGCAGGCCGCGCAACGCTTGCGCCGCGCATGCAAATCAACGCGCACACATACTCATTCTCATTTGTTTGTCGCTTTCTTGTAGCGCTCGTAAAGCGGTTTACCAAATGCGCGCCAAGGCTAGGCGCGGCCCCGCGGCCGATGTTAGTCTGCCGGGGTTGCGTACTCGCGGCATCGTGCGCTTCTTGTCGCGATGCAGTGCGCGTCGCGTCCGACTGCAAGGAGTCCATTATGAAAGGCGACAAAACCGTCATCCAGTTCCTGAACAAGCAACTGACCAACGAACTGACGGCGATCAACCAGTATTTCCTGCACGCCCGCATGTTGAACCACTGGGGTTTCGACAAGCTGGGCAAGCACGAGTACGAAGAGTCCATCGGTGAAATGAAGCATGCCGATCGCCTGATCGCGCGCATCTTCATGCTCGACGGCCTGCCCAACCTGCAGGACCTGCACAAGCTGCTGATCGGTGAAGACGTGCCGGAGCTGCTGGCCTGTGACCTGAAGCTGGAGCAAGCCGCCCAGGCGACCGTCAAGGAAGCCATCGCCTATTGCGAATCGGTGCGCGACTACGTGTCGCGTGATCTGTTCCAGGACATCCTGGACGACACCGAAGAGCACATCGACTACCTGGAAACCCAGATCGACCTGATCGACAAGGTCGGCCTGCAGAACTACCTGCAAAGCCAGATGTCGGTGCCCGACTGAACGGCCCTGCCGGCATGAAAATGGCGCCCCGCGGGGCGCCATTTTTTTGCTGCCGCCGCGCGTGCGGCGCGGCCGGGGAATGCGGACTTATTGCGGGCGGGCCGGGCATTCGGCCATCGTGCCCCAGGCGCGGTTGGGACCGCAGTACTTGTTGCGGGCCGCCCACGAACACGAGGGGCGTTCGAAGAAGCCTTGCTGGGCGCACTGCGCCAGTTCGCGCTTGAGCGCGTCCTGCCAGCCAGGCGCGCCGGGCGCGGGCGAAGAGTTGGGCGGCGGCGGCGCCTGCACCATCGGCGTGTTGCCGTAGCCGGCGGCCTGGGTCTGGTTGGCGGGCTGGCCCTGGCCGCCATTGACGGCGGCGCCGGTGCCCGGCGCCTGCAGATCCAGCGTGCTGACGTCGGAGCCGCCTTGCGGCAGCGGCACTTGCGAGGCGGCGGCGATTTCGCGCGCCTGTTCCTGGCTGATGCGTTCGCGCGAGATCTTCACGGCCGGATCGCTGACGGTGTCGAACAGCGAAACGGTGTTGATGGCCCATTCGCGGTCGGCGGGCTTGTCGGGCACGCCGAGCGTGCCGTCGATGCGCGGCTGCGGCGGCTGGGCCACGTAGGGACGCCCGTTGGCGTCGAGCACGGGTTGCTGCGACGCGGCCGCATCCTGGCCGGGCGCAGGCGCGGCGGGCGGCGCATGCGCCACCAGCCAATCACCCAATTGAATGCCGCCCCATGCCGACGCGCCAAGCGCCAGCAAGAGCGTTGCGAATAATAAACGCCAAGACATTGCTACCCTCATCTGCCGTGCGGTACCCGAACGGGTCTACGCCTTGTCTCCGAAGACCTTGCCGCCGTGCTCCCGCATGGCGTGGAATTTCACATCCGGATACAGTTCCTCGGCCACGCGCAACTGCGCGGGGGAACTGATCAAAAACGCCGCCGCATCGACCACATCATAGGCGATATGGGCTGCATTGGCATCCATGAACTTGCGCAGCGCCTTGGGGTTATCAGAAGTAATCCAACGTGCCATTGTGTAGCGCGAAGGCATCATGCGCGCGTCCACGCCGTACTCGGTCTTGAGGCGGTGCGCGACCACTTCGAACTGCAGCTGGCCGACCGCGCCCAGCAGCAGCGAACCGCCGGCGGCCTCGGGGCGGAACACCTGGATGGCGCCCTCTTCGCCCAGCTGCGTCAGGCCGGTGCGCAACTGCTTGGTGCGCAGCGGGTCCTTCACTTCGACGGCCTGGAACAGTTCCGGCGCGAAGAACGGCAGGCCGGTGAACTGCAGCGTTTCGCCTTCGGTCAGCACGTCGCCCAGTTGCAGCACGCCGTGGTTGGGAATACCGATCACGTCGCCGGCATAGGCCTCGTCCAGCAGTTCGCGGCGTTGCGACAGGAACGACACCACGTTGTTGGGGCGCATTTCCTTGTTGGTGCGCGCGACCTTCAGGCGCATGCCGCGCTCGAAGCGGCCGGAGCTCACGCGCACGAAGGCGACGCGGTCGCGGTGGGCCGGATCCATGTTGGCCTGCACCTTGAACACGACGCCCGTGAACTTGGGCTCCTCGGGCTGCACTTCGCGTTGCAGCGCAACGCGCGGGCCAGGGGGCGGGGCCTGCTCGACCAGCGCGTCCAGCACTTCCTGCACGCCGAAGTTGTTGATGGCCGAGCCGAAGAACACCGGGGTCTGCTTGCCGGCCAGGAACTGGTCGCGGTCGAACGCGGGCGCGGCTTCGTTGATCAGTTCGATCTCGCCGCTGGCCTGTTCGAAGGCCGAGCCGAAGCGGCGGCCGATCTCGGGGTTGGTCAGGCCTTCGATGAAATCGTCGTTGTCCGAACGGCGCTCCTGGCCGGGGCGGAACACGCGCATGCGGTCGCGGCGGATGTCGAACACGCCGCCGAAGGCTTTGCCCATGCCCACCGGCCACGAGAACGGCACGGCGTCCATGCCCAGGTGGCCTTCGATCTCCGACAGCAGCTCGAGCGGCTCGCGCACTTCACGGTCCATCTTGTTGATGAACGTGATGATGGGCGTGTTGCGCGCGCGGCAGACCTGCAGCAGGCGGATGGTCTGCGGTTCGACGCCGTTGGCGGCGTCGATCACCATCAGCGCGGCGTCGACCGCCGTCAGCACGCGGTAGGTGTCTTCCGAGAAGTCCTGGTGGCCCGGGGTGTCGAGCAGGTTGATGACGCAGTCGCGGTATTCCATCTGCATCACCGACGACGCCACCGAAATGCCGCGCTGCTTTTCGATTTCCATCCAGTCGGACGAGGCGTGGCGCGAGGCCTTGCGCGCCTTGACGCTGCCGGCGATCTGGATCGCGCCTGCGAACAGCAGCAGCTTTTCGGTCAGCGTGGTCTTGCCCGCGTCAGGGTGGGAAATGATGGCGAATGTACGGCGCCGCGCTACTTCTTGTGGGATGTTCATGATCGGAGGATTCAACCTGACGCCGCGGCCTCAGCCCGGCGCGGTCCGGTATCGTGCATCGAAACAAGCGGGGCACGCGCCGTTGCCGGCGCGTGCCCCGCGCGTGGAAATTCAGGAATGGCGGCGGAACGACGCCAGGAACACGCCGGCCAGGATGAACAGCGAGCCGAAGGTGCGGTTCATCCAGCGGATGTGCTTGGCATCGCGCAGCATGCGCAGCACGCGCGCCGCCAGCAGCGTGTACACGCCCATCGCCACCAGGTCGGTGAACGCCAGCGTGCCGGCCAGCGCCGCGTACTGCGGCGTCAGCGGCAAGGCGGTGTCGACGAACTGCGGCACCACCGCCAGCAGGAACACCGTGCCCTTGGGGTTCATGGTGTTGATCAGGAAGCCGCGCATCACCAGTTCGCGGATCGAGGCCTGCTTGGGATCGCCGGCGTCGACCGCGACCGGCGCGGCGTCGGTGCGGATCTGGCGCACGCCCAGGTAGATCAGGTAGGCAACGCCCAGGTACTTGACCACGTTGAAGGCCATCTCGGAGGTGGCCAGCACCGCGCCCAGGCCGACCGCGACCACCACGAACTGGAACAGGATGCCCATGATCAGGCCGGCCGTGTTCCAGTAGCCGCGGGCAAAGCCGTACTTCAGTCCGGAGGACATCGCGGAG
This sequence comes from Achromobacter sp. 2789STDY5608621, assembly GCF_001299375.1. Taxonomy (NCBI): domain Bacteria; kingdom Pseudomonadati; phylum Pseudomonadota; class Betaproteobacteria; order Burkholderiales; family Alcaligenaceae; genus Achromobacter; species Achromobacter sp. 2789STDY5608621. Next base: position 23,420 of record NZ_CYTU01000072.1, read on the forward strand.
ATGGCCCCCGCGCCGGGCGAGAACGAAATGGCCCAGGAGGCCAGGAAGAACGTCAACCAGGTAGAAAGAGGCATGATGGCGCGGGTCCGTGGGTCGCAGTAACAGGTATGCCGCTGATATTACTTGGAGAGCAGCGCCGCGCGCGGGCCGCCGGCCGGGCGGCCGCCGTTGCCGTTGCCGGCGGGACGGGCGCTGCCTTCGGGGCGGCGGTGGTTCTGCTGCGGGCGGGCGTCGCCGCGGCCGGCGTGGGCCGGACGGTCGGACGGCTTGCCGTCGCGCTGGCCCTGGCCGCCGCGGTTGTCGCCGCCGGCGCGGGCCGGCGCC
>NZ_CYTU01000073.1:0-23426 GCF_001299375.1 Achromobacter sp. 2789STDY5608621
CGCGTCGATCTGGTCGTAGCCCTTGGCTTCGCCGCCGAACTTGCTCGACAGAACGGTCGTGATCGCCGCCGTCAGGGTGGTCTTGCCGTGGTCAACGTGACCGATCGTGCCGACGTTCACGTGCGGCTTGGTGCGTTCGAACTTACCTTTTGCCATGATCTCTATCCTTTGACTTTCAAGGAAACTTTAATTTCTGCCGGGACCGCCCGGATGGGGCGGACCCGGCAAAGGGTTATTTACTTGGCCCGAGCGGCGATGACTTCGTCAGCGACGTTCTTGGGGGCCTCGGAGTAATGCTTGAATTCCATCGTGTACGTGGCACGGCCTTGCGTCAGCGAACGCAGGTTCGTGGCGTAACCGAACATCTCGGCCAGCGGAACTTCGGCCTTGATGGTCTTGCCACCGCCGACCATGTCGTCCATGCCCTGAACCATGCCGCGACGCGAGGACAGATCGCCCATCACGGTACCAGCGTAGTCTTCAGGCGTTTCGACTTCAACGGCCATCATCGGTTCCAGCAGCACGGGGCTCGCCTTGCGCATGCCTTCCTTGAACGCCATCGAGCCGGCCATCTTGAACGCGTTTTCGTTCGAGTCCACATCGTGGTACGAACCGAAGAACAGCGTGACCTTGACGTCCACGACCGGGTAACCGGCCAGGATGCCGGCAGGCAGCGTTTCCTGGATGCCCTTGTCCACTGCGGGGATGTATTCGCGAGGAACCACACCGCCCTTGATGGCGTCGACGAACTCGTAGCCGCCGCCCGGTTGGAGCGGTTCGACCTTCAGGACCACGTGACCGTACTGGCCGCGACCGCCCGACTGCTTGACGAACTTGCCTTCGACTTCTTCGCAGGTCTTGCGGATCGTTTCGCGGTAGGCCACCTGGGGCTTGCCGACGTTCGCTTCCACGCCGAATTCGCGCTTCATGCGGTCGACCAGAATTTCCAGGTGCAGCTCGCCCATGCCGGAAATGATGGTTTGGCCGGATTCTTCGTCGCTGCGCACGCGGAACGACGGATCTTCCTGAGCCAGACGCGACAGCGCCAGACCCATCTTTTCCTGGTCAGCCTTCGACTTGGGTTCGACGGCCTGCGAGATCACGGGCTCCGGGAACACCATGCGTTCCAGCAGGATGTGGGAGTCGATGTCGCACAGCGTTTCGCCGGTCGTCACGTCCTTCAGGCCCACGACGGCGGCGATGTCGCCAGCCAGAACTTCCTTGATTTCCTCGCGGTTGTTCGCGTGCATCTGCAGGATGCGGCCGATACGTTCCTTCTTGCCCTTGATGGGGTTGTAGACCGTATCGCCCGACTTCAGGACGCCCGAGTAGACGCGCACGAAGGTCAGCTGACCCACGAACGGATCGCTCATCAGCTTGAACGCCAGCGCCGAGAACTTCTCGCCGTCATCGGCATTGCGCTGCACGGCATTGCCGTCGTCGTCCTGACCGTCGACCGGGGGAATGTCCACGGGCGAAGGCAGGTAGTCGATGACCGCGTCCAGCATGCGCTGCACGCCCTTGTTCTTGAAGGCGGTACCGCACAGCATCGGCTGGATTTCGCCAGCGATGGTGCGTTGACGGATGGCCAGGTTGATTTCGGCTTCGTCCAAGGAACCCGTTTCCAGGTACTTGTTCATCAGCTCTTCCGACGATTCGGCGGCGGCTTCAACCAGCTTTTCGCGCCATTCGTTGGCAGTGCCTTCCAGCTCGGCCGGAATGTCCTTGTAGTCGAACTTGGTGCCTTGGCTGGCTTCGTCCCAGATGATCGCCTTCATCTTGACCAGGTCGACCACGCCTTGGAACGTGTCTTCGGCGCCGATGGGGATCACGATGGGCACGGGGTTCGCGCGCAGACGCGTCTTCAGCTGGTCATAGACCTTGAAGAAGTTCGCGCCGGTACGGTCCATCTTGTTGACGAACGCCAGACGCGGCACGCCGTACTTGTTGGCTTGACGCCACACGGTTTCGGACTGGGGCTGAACACCACCCACCGCGCAGTAGACCATGCAGGCACCGTCCAGGACGCGCATGGAACGTTCCACCTCGATGGTGAAGTCCACGTGCCCCGGGGTGTCGATGATGTTGATGCGGTGCTCGGGGTAGTTGCCGGCCATGCCACGCCAAAACGCCGTCGTAGCAGCCGACGTAATGGTGATGCCACGCTCTTGCTCTTGTTCCATCCAGTCCATGGTGGCGGCGCCATCATGCACTTCGCCAATCTTGTGATTGACGCCGGTGTAGAACAGGATACGTTCGGTCGTGGTGGTTTTCCCTGCATCGATGTGCGCAGAGATGCCAATGTTGCGATAGCGCTCGATCGGGGTTTTGCGGGCCATGGTGGGTTAGTCCTTAAATTACCAGCGGAAATGGCTGAAGGCCTTGTTGGCCTCGGCCATCTTGTGCGTGTCTTCGCGCTTCTTCATCGCGGCGCCACGACCTTCGGAGGCGTCGATCAGTTCGCCAGCAAGACGCAGATCCATCGACTTCTCGCCACGCTTCTTGGCGGCTTCACGGAGCCAACGCATAGCCAGGGCCAGGCGGCGCACGGGGCGCACTTCAACCGGCACTTGGTAGTTGGCACCGCCAACGCGGCGGCTCTTCACTTCGACGATCGGCTTGATGTTGTTGATCGCCAGGCTGAAAACTTCGATCGGCTCCTTGCCGGTCTTGGTTTGCACTTGCTCGAGGGCACCGTAAACGATGCGCTCGGCGACGGCCTTCTTGCCGTCCAGCATGACGACGTTCATGAACTTGGCGAGCTCGACGCTGCCGAACTTGGGATCGGGCAGGATCTCGCGCTTGGGTACTTCGCGACGACGGGGCATTGTTGCTTCCTTGTGTCTGTTCAGTTGAACCGTGTTTCATTACACGGCCATGGCCGTCCACTGGGACGACCCCTTACGTGCCGCGCACCTTCCTGTATTCCGGATGGCGCGGTTGCACTTCCCTAATGACGGATGGCCGCCACGCGGGGGTACTGCTAACTCGCGTTGCGAGCCCTTAGGCCTTCTTCGGGCGCTTGGCGCCGTACTTCGAGCGGGCTTGCTTGCGATCCTTGACGCCTTGCAGGTCGAGGGAACCGCGCACGATGTGATAACGCACACCGGGCAAGTCCTTCACACGACCGCCACGCACCAGAACCACCGAGTGCTCTTGCAGGTTGTGGCCTTCACCGCCGATGTACGAAATGACTTCGTAACCGTTGGTCAGACGCACTTTGGCAACCTTACGCAGAGCGGAGTTCGGCTTCTTGGGGGTGGTGGTGTACACGCGAGTGCACACGCCGCGGCGTTGCGGGCAGTTTTCGAGCGCGGGGCTCTTGCTTTTGATGATGCTGACTTCGCGCGGCTTGCGCACGAGTTGGCTAATGGTAGGCATGACCTTTGAAATCCCTTTTACGTACCACTGGTAAGTACTTACGTACTCGTCTCTTCGAGTAATGACTCTCGGAGAAGGCGGCTCGCGCAAAACCGCCTCAAACGTTCAAATACGTAAAAGAGCGGGCTTGCCAACAAACCATGACAAACGCACAAACCGGATGCTTCGGAGATGGCGGCGTTGGTTGACGGGGGCTCGTGACGCACCCCTTTGGTCTTGGGCCGCCAAGCTGGGCGCGAAGCCTTCGCTTGGATGATTGGCCGGACCTGTCTTCCTGGCGCCTCAAATGCCAGTCCTGGCATCGACTTTGCGCGCGATTAAAGCAGTAAGCCCTTTAGCATAGCTTAGATTCCGGCGCACTGTCAAAATCTTTTGTAAGCGTTGCGTGGGGGCACGTTGGCGGCAAAAGACGGCCTGTTAGGCGCAGGTCCGGCCCAGGTCGGCAAAATTGGGGCCAAATTGACGACACGCGGATGCGGTCTTGGGCACAGGGAGCGCCTGGCCGGATATCGGCCCCGGGGCCGGGCCGGGAATGCCACGCAGCGGCGGCGTCGGACTGCTGGCAGTGTAGCCGGCCCCCGCGACTTTGCGGAAACGTCCGGCGGCGTGCGGTTACTGGTCGGCGAACAGGTAGCCGCTGCCGTAGACGGTGCGGATCGGCAGCATCAGCCCCGCCATCTCCGCCTTGCGGCGCAGGCGGCTGACGATCACGTCGATGCTGCGCGTGCCGCTGGAGCGGGCGCCGCCGCCTTCCTGGCGCAGTTCGTCGCCCAGTTCGTTGCGGCCGACCGCCCTGCCCGCCACCTCGAGCAGCGAACGCACGATCAGGCGTTCATTGGCCGACAGGGAAATCGTGGTGCCGGACGGCGCCGCCAGGGTCCAGCCCTGGTCGCGCAGTTCCCACTGGCCGAGGGTCGGCTCCTCGGTCGTCAGGTTGTCCTGCCCGGCCGGCAGGCGCCGCGCCAACGCCAGCAGGATGCAGGCCAGTTCGCGAGGGTCGTGCGGCGGCGGCAGGCAGGCGTCCGCGCCGCTCTGCAGGCAACGCAGGCGGGTATCCAGGGACAGGTTGTTGCCCATCACCACGATACCCAGCGGCGAGGAGCCGTGCAGGCGGGCCACCAGGGCATAGCCGATTTCACCGAGGGTGCCCACGTTCAGCACCACGGCGTCGTAGGGGCTGTTGCTGAGCAGGCCAAACAATTCCAGGGAAGTCGAGCAGCCGCGGGCCGAAATTCCAGCTTGAAGCAGTGCGGACACAGCGGTGTTACGTGCAGCCTCGTCCGGCGACATCATCAGTACGCGCAATTGATTCATAGGTTCTTTCCATCCCATCTGCCCCGACCGCGCCCGGCAGACTGCGCCGGTTGACGGGAGGGGTCGGGACAGTGTGGCCCGTTGTTGTGCAACAACTCCAGTCAAGATTCGTTAAGTTTGCAATGTTTGACAGTTCTTGGCACAACGTAGCCAACAGTGACGCGACGCGAGTTATCATTCCATTACACAATCCTTTCTTCTTCTTGCAGTAGGGCGCCACAGGGCGCGCTTGCGCAGCCAACCTTCGCGAGACCACGTCTGATGAAAATCGCGTCGCTGGAAGACGACCTGGACCAGGCGAAACGTATCCAGCAAGTCCTGACTGCCGCCGGATATACCTGCACCAGCTATCAGCAAAGCCGCGACCTGCTTGCCGCTTTGCGCACTGAAACGTTCGACCTGGTGCTGCTGGACTGGCACCTGCCCGATATCGATGGCGATGATGTGGTGCGCTGGCTGCGCGCCAACATCGGCCCGCGCATTCCCGTCATTTTCCTGACCAACCGTTCCAGCGAGGACGACCTGGTCGAGGGCCTGCGCGCCGGCGCCGACGACTACATCGTCAAGCCGCTGCGGCCGCTGGAACTGCTCGCGCGCGTCGCGGCATTGCTGCGCCGCAGCCAGATCGCCGAGCCCGCCGACGAATCGTTCGACGTGGCCGCCTACCGCATCGAGCCCGCGGCGCGCGCCATCCTGCTCGACGGCGCGGCGGTCACGCTGGCGCCCAAGGAATTCGAGCTTGCCCTGCTCTTTTTCCGCAACCTCGGCCGCCTCATGTCGCGCGACGTGCTGGCCGAATGCGTCTGGAACCGCGAAATCCCAGCGACCTCGCGCACGCTCGACACGCACCTGTCGAACATCCGGCAGAAGCTGCAACTGCGACCGGAACACGGCGTGCGCCTGAGCTCGTCCTATGCGCTCGGCTACCGGCTGGAATTGATATCCGCGTCCGAAGATAGCCCGCCCTCCGCGCCTTAGCGCCTGGCGGCATTACCTGGAGATTTGAACGACATGAGCCGCTGCCGCGCGCTTTCTTTGCTTGCCCTGCTTTCCGGCCTGCTGCTCGCAATCCCCTCCCACAGCCAACCCGCGGGCGCGCTGGGAGAGAACTTCATCTACCGCGTGCGCCAAGGCGACACGCTGATCAACATCGCCGCGACCTACACGCGCAACCAGGCCAACTGGAGCCCGCTGCAGTCGCTCAACCAGGTCGCCACGCCCGAGCGCCTGCCCATCGGGCTGGAACTGCGCATCCCCCTGTCAATGATTCCGGAGCGCGCCGCCGATGCGCGCGTGGTCCACGTCAGCGGCCAGGCGAACCTGGACGGCCAGGCCCTCAAGCCAGGCGCCAACGTGGCCGAAGGCAGCAAGGTCGTGACCGCCCCCAACGGCTTCGTGACGCTCGAGCTGGCCGACGGCTCCAAGCTCACGCTGCCGGCCGATGGCGCCGTCGAACTGACCCGCCTGCGGCAATTCGAAGGCACCGACCTGACCGACTCGGTCATCCACGTCGAACGCGGCAGCGTCGAATCCAGCGTCGCCCCGGGCGGCCAGGGCGTGGGCCGTTTCGAGGTCCGCACGCCGGTGGCCGTGACGGGCGTGCGCGGCACGCGTTTCCGCGTGCAGAGCGGCAACCTGGGCGTGCACAGCGAAGTGCTGGAAGGCAGTGTGCGGCTGCAGCCGCACGCCCCCGGCGCCGCGCCGGCGCAACCGGTGGCGGTGGCCAAGGGCTACGGCGCCGCCATCGGCGCCGATGGCAGCGTCGCGGGCGTGCGGCCACTGCTGGCCGCGCCGCAGCTCGGCGCGCCGGTGCGCGCCGGCGGCGGCGGCTGGACCAGCGCGTTCCCGCCCGTGCCTGGCGCACAGGCCTACGTCGTGCGCGTGGCGCGCGATGCCGACGGCACGCAGCCGGTGTCGTCGACCCGCTTTCCCAGCCCGGACATCCGCTTCAGCGCCCCCGGCCCCGGCACCTTCTACGTCTCGGTGCGCGCCGTCGACGAACTGGGCCTGGGCGGCCAGGACGCCACGGCCACCTTCACCGGCGTGAACCAGCTGATGACCAGCAGCGGCCTGGGCGTCGCCACCGGCTTCGGCGGACTGGTCACGCTGAACGAGTACTAGATCCGCGCCCATGGCCGATGCCGCCGACTCCAACGACCGGGCCTCGCGATCAGGCCTGTGGTTGACGGTGGCGTTGGCGCTGCTGGCCGCGCTGCTCGGTTCCTTCAACGGCCTGGGACGCGTCGACCAGATCCTGTATGACCGCGCCGTCGCGCTGACGGGCCGCGACATGTCGCCCGACATCGTGATCGTGGCGATCGACGACACCAGCATCGACGCGCTCGGCCGCTGGCCCTGGCGCCGCGCGGTGCACGCGGCATTGCTGGACCGCCTGCAGGGCGCGCGCGCGGTCGGCCTGGATTTGATCTTCGCCGAACCCGACACCACCCATCCCGGCGACGACGCCATCCTCGCCGACAGCCTGCGGCGCAATGGCCACACCGTGCTGCCGGTGGTGCTGGACCGCCTGGCCTACCCCTCCTCCATCAGCACCCCGATCCCGATCCTGGCGCAGGCCGCGGCGGGCAGCGGTTTCATCAACGCCAACCTGGATGCCGATGGCGTGCTGCGGTCGGCGATGCTGACGACGCGTTTCGCCGGCGAGCGCTGGCAGCATTTCGCGTTGAGCATGCTGGACGTGGGCGGCCAGACGGCGATGGCCGAGCGGCTGCTGCGCCGCGCGGGCAAGGATGGCGGCATCCTGATTCCCTACGCCGGCCCCGCGGCGCATACGCGCGCGGTGTCCTACCTGTCGGTGCTGCGCGGCGACGTGCCGCCCGAGCAGCTGCGCGGCAAGTATGTGCTGGTGGGCGCCTGGGCCACCGGCCTGGGCGACGCCTACACCACGCCGGTCTCGCACGAGGTCAGCGGCATGCCGGGCGTGGAGATCATCGCCAACCTGCTGCAGGCAGCCAACGACGACATCGCCTTCCGGCCGCCCGCTCCCTGGCTCAATGCCCTGTTCTCGGCCCTGCCGGTGCTGCTGGCCTGCCTGGCGCTGTGGCGCCTGTCGCCCAACCTGGCGCTGCTCGTCAACATCGGGCTGCTGGCGCTGGTGCTGCTGGCCAGCCTGCTGCTGCTGGGCCACAGCTACCAGTGGTTCGCGCCCACCGCCGCGCTGGTGGGCGTGGCGCTGTGTTACCCGCTGTGGAGCTGGCGCAGCCAGGAGGCCGCGCTGCGCTACATGGACAACGAGCTGCGCCGCCTGCAGCGCGAATACCCGCCGGTGCTGAACGAAGCCCGGGCGCAATCGGGCGGCACCAGCGCCTCGCTCGAAAGCCGCGTCGGCGAATTGCGGCGCGCGCTGGCGCGGGTGCGCAACCTGCGGCGTTTCCTGGCCGACGGGCTGGATGGCATGCCAGACGCGACGCTGGTCTTCGACCAGGATGGCCGCATGCAATTTCGCAACCAGGCCGCCGTGATGTACTTCCAGCGGCTGGGCATGCGGCCGCCGCGGGTCGGCCATCCCGCGATCCATCTGCTGGAAAAGACCATCGGCGACGACGCCACGCGGCAACGCGTGGCCCAGGTGCTGAGCGGCCAGGGACCGGCCACCGAACAGTCGCCCTGGAGCGCCGACCTGGAAGTGCGCGACCACGCCGGCCGCGACCTGATCCTGAAATGCGTGCCGATCCATACGGCCGAAGGCAACTTCGCCGGCACCGTCGCCACCCTGACGGACATCTCCGGCATCCGCCAGGCCGAACGGCAGCGCGAAGAGACGCTGCGCTTCATCTCGCACGACATGCGCGCGCCGCAAAGCTCGATCCTGGCGCTGGTCGAGATGAAGCAGGATGGCGCGCCGCAGGATGGCCGCGACGACACCCTCGTGCGCATCGCCGCGCTGGCCAACCGCACGCTGCATCTGGTCGACGATTTCGTGCACCTGACACGCGCCGAATCGATGGCCATCAACGCGGTCGACCTCGACCTGGGCAGCCTGCTGCAGGATGGCGTCGATGAATTCTGGGCGGCCGCGCACAAGCGCGGCATCACGCTGGCGGTCGCGCCTTCGCTGCCGATGGCCTACGTGCGCGGCGACCAGACGCTGCTGATGCGGGCCTTGAGCAACCTGATCGACAACGCCATCAAGTACAGCCCGGCCGACACCCGCATCAGCTGCGACATCGACCAGGTGCCCGGCTACTGGCGCGTGCATGTCCGCGACCAGGGGCAAGGCATCGCGGCGCAGGACCTGGCGCGCTTGTTCGAACCGTTCGCGCGCGTCGGGGTCGCCACCCGCGGGGACGTGGGCGGCGCGGGATTGGGATTGGCCTTCGTGCGCACCGTGGCGCAACGCCATGGCGGCGAGGTCGAAGTGACCAGCGAAGCAGGCGTCGGCTCGGTGTTCACGCTGCGCCTGCCGATGGCGCCGGAGGACGCCGCGGCCCAGGCCTAGACCCTGGCCGCGCTCACGTCACTGGAAGGCGTGCGAGATCACGGCCGGCTTGCCCGGCTTGACTTCCAGCGTCGCCCGATAGGGCGGCAGATCGGCGTTGCGCAGCAACACCTGGTACTTGCCGGGTATCAGCCGCAATTCCTTGACCGGCGGACTGATGCCGCGCGCCACGCCGTTGATCCACACCTCGCCCCACGGCCGGATGTCCAGGCGCACCAGCACCGGCACGGGCTTGGGTTTGGGCGCCTCTTCCTGCGGCGCCAGGGCCGGCGCGGCGGGTTCCTGCGCGCCTGGCGTCGCGGGCGCCGCATTGGCGTCCGGCTCCGCCGTGGCGGGCGGCGCGGAAGGCGCGGCGGCCCCAGGCCCGGCTGGCGCGACGGCAGGCGGCATCGCCGCTGTGCCGCCCGCGTCCGGCGCGGGCGTCTCGGGCAAGGCGGCCTGCGGCGCGGGCGCCGCCGACAGCGGTGGCGCCGGTTCGGTGGCGGGCGGCGCGGGACTGGCGGCGGGTGGCGCAACGGGCGCGGCCGGCGGATTCGGCTGCACCACTTCGGAACGGGTGATCAGGGCGTTGCCCGTGCCGAGCCCCGAACGGATCCAGGCGTAGGCGCCGGCGCCGATCAGCGCCACCAGCAACAGCAGAAGCAGCAGCGGCCGACCCCCGCCGCCGCGCGGCTTGGCGGCCTCTGCCGCCGGCGCGGCGGGCGCGGCCGTCACCTTGGCCGGGGTCGCTTCCGGCGCGGCGGGCGACTCATCCACATAGACCGCGATATCGAGCAGCGCGGCCAGTTCGCCCAGGGTCTGCGGCCGGTCGGCCGGCAGCATGGCCAGGCCATGATCGATCGCGGTCAGGAACGCCGGGCTGTATTTCGTCAGGCCCAGCGACGCCAGGGGTTCGTAACTGTCTGTCGCGCGGCGCTCCGGCGCCGGCGGCGGACGCAGCCCGATCACCAGCGCGTGCATCACCGCACAGAGCGCGTAGACGTCGGTCCAGGGGCCGCGCGGCCATTCGGCCGAATCCGTGTAGAGCTCGAACGGGGCGAACCCCGGCAAGGGTGTCAGGCCGGAACGGCGCGACCGGGGCACCGCCAGCTCCGGCAACAGGTGCGCGCGCGCGCCTTCATCCATGCCCACCGTATCCAGCGAGATATCGCCGCATATTTCGCCTTGCGCATGCAGGCTCATCAGCGAAGGCAGCAGATCCGACAACAACCGTTTGATGCGGGTTTCCGGCACCCCGCCCGCCGCGCTGGCGGCGATGGCGCTCAAAGGACGCAGCGCGAGCGGCGCGGCGCCTGAAAAAGGGCTGCGCGGCGTGTGCAGGCCGGCGGGTGAGGACATGTTCAACATACTGCGCAAGGGGCGCGAAAACGGGTTAAGGGCGGATAGGCGGATATTATCCAATCCGTTACGCAAGGACATTGCCGAAAATGTCGGAGCGCATCAGGCTGTGGCACGATAGCGTATCGCCAAATTCCCCCCACCTAGATGAAACCCATGAAAATTCGCCTGCTCGGCAGTTTGCTCGGATTATCGTTCGCCCTGGCCGGCTGCTCCGGCCTGCCGGTCACCCAGCCCGACCATCCGCCCACGCCCGAGGCGCTGGAGCAGTTGCAGCAGGTTCGTGACCAATATAGCGCCGGGCACTACGGCGAGGTCATCCGCCGGGTGGCCAGATCCGATGAGCTGGCCGGCTCCAGCAAGGCCGTGCGCATCGAGGCCTACAAGCTGCAGGCGTTCAGCTACTGCGTCAGCAAGTACCCGCAACTCTGCGAAGACAGCTTCAGCCGCATCCTGCAGCTGGACCCCGCCTTCGAACTGGCGCCGAACGAAGCCGGCCACCCGGTCTGGGGCCCGGTGTTCCAGCGCGCCAAGAGCCAGGTGGCCAAGTAGGCGCCAGCGCCCCCGTCGCGCAGACAAAAAAAGGCCGCTGATTCGCATCAGCGGCCTTTTTGTTTCTGGCCTCCCCCGCCGGTCCTGCGCGGGGGGTGCACCGGACGTCGCCCTTATTCGGCGGCGTCCTCGCTGCCCAGGTCGGACGACGGGGCATCGGCGTCCGAGCCCACCGTGACCGGCGAGTCTTCGAACGGGTTGGCCAGCTGGCGGGCGGCTTCGCGTTCCGCGGCCTCCAGGGCTTCCTTGTCCTTGCGGGCATGGTGGTACGCCAGGCCGGTACCGGCCGGGATCAGGCGGCCGACGATGACGTTTTCCTTCAGGCCACGCAGGTCGTCGCGCTTGCCCATGATGGCGGCTTCGGTCAGGACACGCGTGGTTTCCTGGAACGAGGCGGCCGAGATGAACGAGTCGGTCGACAGCGAGGCCTTGGTGATACCCAGCAGCACGTTTTCGTACGAAGCCGGACGCTTGTCTTCAGCGTTGACGCGGTCGTTCTCGTTCAACAGCTCGGAGCGCTCGACCTGCTCGCCCGGGATGAACTCGGTATCGCCCGCATCGACGATGTTCACACGGCGCAGCATCTGACGAACAATCACTTCGATGTGCTTGTCGTTGATCTTCACGCCCTGCAGACGGTACACGTCCTGCACTTCGTCGACGATGTAGGTCGCCAGCTTCTCGATGCCCTGCAGGCGCAGGATGTCGTGGGGATCGGCCGGGCCGTCCACGATCATTTCGCCCTTGTTCACCACTTGGCCGTCGTGCACCAGCACCTGCTTTTCCTTCGGAATCAGGAACTCGTGGCTGACGCCTTCCAGGTCGGTGATGACCAGGCGCTGCTTGCCCTTGGTGTCCTTGCCGAACGAGACCGTGCCGGTGACGTCGGCGAGCATGCCGGCATCCTTGGGCGAACGGGCTTCGAACAGCTCGGCCACGCGCGGCAGACCGCCGGTAATGTCGCGGGTCTTTTGCGATTCCTGCGGAATACGCGCCAGCACTTCACCCACGGCAACCTGCTGGCCGTCACGCACGGTGATCAGCGCGCCGACCGGGAACGAGATGTTCACCGAGTGATCGGTGCCGGCGATCTTGACGTCTTCGCCGTTCTCGTTGGCCAGCTTGATCTGCGGACGCATGACGATCTTGCCGCCACGGGTCTTGGGCGTGATGACGACGAGCGTCGACAGGCCGGTGACTTCGTCCACCTGCTTGGCCACGGTCACGCCTTCTTCGATGTTCTCGAAGCGGACGGCGCCGCCGTATTCCGACACGATCGGACGGGTCAGCGGATCCCACGTCGCCAGGCGCGCGCCGGCCTTCACGGCCTCGCCATCGCCCACCAGCACGGTCGCGCCGTACGGGATCTTGTGGCGTTCGCGTTCGCGGCCGTTGTCGTCGAAGATCGCCAGTTCGCCCGAGCGCGAAATCGCGACGCGTTCGCCCTTGGCGTTGGTGACGTAGCGCATGGTGCTGGCAAAGCCGACCACGCCGCTGGACTTGGTTTCCACCGCGCTGGCCAGGGCCGAACGCGACGCCGCGCCACCGATGTGGAACGTACGCATCGTCAGCTGCGTGCCCGGTTCACCGATGGACTGGGCGGCGATGACGCCAACCGCTTCGCCCTGGTTGACCGGCGAGCCGCGGCCGAGGTCACGGCCGTAGCAGTGTGCGCACAGGCCATGGCGCGTTTCGCACGTCAGCGGCGTGCGGACCTTGACTTCGTCCACGCCGATGCGGTCGATCATGTCGACCATGTCTTCGTCCAGCAGGGTGCCGGCGGTGATCGCCGTTTCCTGCGTGTCCGGATTGACGATGTCGATGGCAGCCACGCGGCCGAGGATGCGGTCGCGCAGCGGCTCGATGACTTCGCCGCCTTCCACCAGGGCCTTCATGTTGTAGCCCTGCGAGGTGCCGCAATCGTCCTCGGTGATCACCAGGTCTTGCGTCACGTCGACCAGACGACGGGTCAGGTAACCCGAGTTCGCCGTCTTCAGTGCCGTGTCGGCCAGACCCTTACGCGCGCCGTGAGTCGAGATGAAGTACTGAAGCACGTTCAGGCCTTCACGGAAGTTCGCGGTAATGGGCGTCTCGATGATCGAGCCGTCCGGCTTGGCCATCAGGCCGCGCATGCCGGCCAGCTGGCGGATCTGGGCGGCCGAACCGCGGGCGCCCGAGTCAGCCATCATGTAGATGGAGTTGAACGATTCCTGGCGCACTTCCTCGCCGTGGCGGTTGACCACGGGTTCGGTTGCCAGCTGTTCCATCATCGCCTTGCCGACCTTGTCGCCGGCCTTGCCCCAGATGTCCACCACGTTGTTGTAGCGTTCCTGGGACGTGACCAGACCCGACGAGTACTGCTTGTCGATTTCCTTCACTTCGCGGCTGGCTTCGGCCAGGATGCCTTCCTTGGCCGACGGGATCAGCATGTCGCCCATGGCGATCGAGATACCGCCGCGGGTGGCCAGGCGGAAGCCCGACTGCATCAGCTTGTCGGCGAAGATCACCGTGTCGCGCAGGCCGCAACGGCGGAACGACTGGTTGATCAGGCGCGAGATTTCCTTCTTCTTCAGCGCCTTGTTCAGGACGGTGAAGGGCAGGCCCTTGGGCAGGATCTCGGACAGCAGCGCGCGGCCGACGGTGGTTTCGTGGCGGCGGATCACCGGCTGCCATTCACCCGCTTCGTCGCGCTCGTGTTCCTTCAGGCGCACGGTGATGCGCGTCTGCAGTTCCACTTCGCCGTTGTCGTAGGCGCGTTGCACTTCGGCGACGTCGGTGAAGAAGATGCCTTCGCCCTTGCCGTTGATGCGCTCGCGCGTCGTGTAGTACAGACCCAGCACGATATCCTGGGACGGCACGATCGACGGTTCGCCGTTGGCCGGGAACAGCACGTTGTTCGAAGCCAGCATCAGCGTGCGCGCTTCGAGCTGGGCTTCCAGCGACAGCGGCACGTGGACGGCCATCTGGTCACCGTCGAAGTCGGCGTTGAACGCCGCGCAGACCAGCGGGTGCAGCTGGATGGCCTTGCCTTCGATCAGCACCGGCTCGAACGCCTGGATGCCCAGACGGTGCAGCGTGGGCGCACGGTTCAGCATGACCGGGTGTTCGCGGATGACTTCTTCCAGGATGTCCCAGACCACCGGTTCCTGGCTTTCCACCAGTTTCTTGGCGGCCTTGATGGTCGTGGCCAGGCCCATCATCTCCAGGCGATTGAAGATGAACGGCTTGAACAGTTCCAGGGCCATCAGCTTGGGCAGGCCGCACTGGTGCAGCTTGAGCTGCGGACCCACCACGATGACCGAACGGCCCGAGTAGTCGACGCGCTTGCCCAGCAGGTTCTGACGGAAACGACCGCTCTTGCCCTTGATCATGTCGGCCAGGGACTTGAGCTGGCGCTTGTTGGCGCCGGTCATGGCCTTGCCGCGGCGACCGTTGTCCAGCAGCGAGTCGACGGCTTCCTGCAGCATGCGCTTTTCGTTGCGCAGGATGATTTCAGGGGCCTTCAGCTCCAGCAGGCGCTTCAGACGGTTGTTGCGGTTGATGACGCGGCGGTACAGGTCGTTCAGGTCGGAGGTCGCGAAGCGGCCGCCGTCCAGCGGCACCAGCGGACGCAGGTCCGGCGGCAGCACGGGCAGCACTTCCATGACCATCCACTCGGCCTTGATGCCGGACTTCTGGAAGCCTTCCAGCACCTTCAGGCGCTTGGAGATCTTCTTGATCTTGGCTTCCGAGCTGGTGGCCTTCAGTTCGCCGCGCAGCGTTTCCACTTCGCGGTCGATGTCGATGGTGCGCAGCAGTTCGCGCACGGCTTCGGCGCCCATCAGGGCACGGAAGTCGTCGCCGTACTCTTCGGTCTTGGCGAGGAAATCGTCATCCGACATGATCTGGCCGCGCTTGAGCGGCGTCATGCCGGGTTCGATCACGCACCAGGCTTCGAAGTACAGGACGCGTTCGATGTCGCGCAGGGTCATGTCGAGCACCATGCCCAGACGCGACGGCAGGCTCTTCAGGAACCAGATGTGCGCGACGGGGCTGGCCAGCTCGATGTGGCCCATGCGTTCACGGCGAACCTTGGCAACGGTGACTTCAACGCCGCACTTCTCGCAGATCACGCCACGGTGCTTCAGGCGCTTGTACTTGCCGCACAGGCACTCGTAGTCCTTGATCGGGCCGAAGATCTTGGAGCAGAACAGACCGTCGCGTTCAGGCTTGAACGTGCGGTAGTTGATGGTCTCGGGCTTGCGAACTTCGCCGTAGGACCACGAACGGATCTTCTCGGGCGAGGCGATGCCGATCTTGATGGCATCGAATTGCTCGTCTTGCGAGACTTGCTTAAAGAGGTCGAGTAGCGCTTTCATTAGTTACGCTCCAAATCCATGTCCAGGGCCAACGAGCGGATTTCCTTGACCAGCACGTTGAACGATTCCGGCATGCCGGCATCGATGACGTGATCGCCCTTGACGATGTTTTCGTATACCTTGGTGCGGCCGGTGATGTCGTCGGACTTCACCGTCAGCATTTCCTGCAGGGTGTAGGCGGCGCCGTATGCTTCCAGCGCCCACACTTCCATTTCCCCGAAACGCTGGCCACCGAACTGCGCCTTGCCGCCCAGCGGCTGCTGGGTCACGAGCGAGTACGGACCGGTCGAACGGGCGTGCATCTTGTCGTCGACCAAGTGGTGCAGCTTCAGGTAGTGCATGTAGCCGACGGTGACCGGGCGCTCGAACTTCTCGCCGGTGCGGCCGTCGTACAGCCACGCCTGCGTGCGCGAGGGCGTCAGCGCCATGCGCTTGGCGACTTCGTCCGGATAGGCCAGCTCCAGCATCTTGGTGATTTCCTCTTCGGTCGCGCCGTCGAAGACGGGCGTCGCGAACGGCACGCCGTTCTTGAGGTTCTGGGCCATTTCCATGACTTCTTCGTCGGTCAGCTCGTCGATGCGCGCGCCGGTGCCGGTCGTGTTGTAGACCTTGTCCAGGTACGCACGGACGTTCTTGACCTGCGCGGTGCGCTCGTCGCGCAGCATGTCGGCGATGCGGTGACCCACGCCCTTGGCAGCCCAGCCCAAGTGCACTTCCAGCACCTGACCCACGTTCATCCGCGAGGGCACGCCCAGCGGGTTCAGAACGATGTCGGCCGGCGTGCCGTCAGCCATGTGCGGCATGTCTTCCACCGGGGTGATGCGCGAGACCACGCCCTTGTTGCCGTGACGGCCTGCCATCTTGTCGCCAGGCTGCAGACGACGCTTCACGGCCAGGTAGACCTTGATCATCTTCAGCACGCCCGGGGGCAGCTCGTCGCCCTGCGTCAGCTTCTTGCGCTTCTCTTCGAAGGCCAGGTCGAACTGGTGACGCTTCTGCTCGAGCGATTCCTTGGCCTGCTCCAGCACCACGGCGTGGGGCTCGTCGGCCAGGCGGATGTCGAACCACTGCCAGCGATCCACGTCGGCCAGGTAGGCCTTGGTGATCGTCGCGCCCTTGGCCAGCTTGCGCGGGCCGCCGTTGACGGTCTTGTTGACCAGCATCTTCTCGATACGGTCGAACTGGTCGTTTTCAACGATGCGCAGCTGGTCGTTCAGGTCCTGGCGATAGCGGCGCAGTTCATCGTCGATGATGGACTGGGCGCGCTTGTCGCGCACGATGCCTTCACGCGTGAACACCTGCACGTCGATCACGGTGCCGGTCATGCCCGAGGGCACGCGCAGCGAGGTGTCCTTAACGTCGGACGCCTTTTCACCGAAGATGGCGCGCAGCAGCTTTTCTTCCGGCGTCAGCTGGGTCTCGCCCTTGGGCGTGACCTTGCCGACCAGCACGTCGTCGGCGCTGACTTCGGCGCCGATGTAGGTGATGCCGGAATCGTCCAGGCGGTTCAGTTGCGTCTCAGCCAGGTTGCTGATGTCGCGCGTGATTTCTTCCGGACCGAGCTTGGTGTCGCGGGCAACGACCGTCAGTTCCTCGATGTGCACCGAGGTGTAGCGGTCATCGGCAACAACCTTTTCGGAGATCAGGATCGAGTCTTCGAAGTTGTAGCCGTTCCAGGGCATGAACGCGATCAGCATGTTCTGGCCCAGGGCGAGTTCGCCCAGGTCCGTCGACGCGCCGTCGGCCAGCACGTCACCCTTGGCGACCTTGTCGCCACGCTTGACGATGGGACGCTGGTTGATGTTCGTGTTCTGGTTGGAACGCGTGTACTTGATCAGGTTGTAGATATCGACGCCGACTTCGCCGGCGACGTTTTCTTCGTCGTTCACGCGGATCACCACGCGCTCGGCGTCGACGTGGTCGACCAGGCCGCCACGCAGCGCCTGCACGGTGGTGCCCGAGTCAACGGCCACGGTGCGCTCGATACCCGTACCCACGACCGGCTTTTCCGGACGCAGGCAAGGCACGGCCTGACGTTGCATGTTGGCGCCCATCAGCGCGCGGTTCGCGTCGTCGTGCTCCAGGAACGGAATCAGCGAGGCGGCGACCGACACGATCTGCGACGGGGCAACGTCCATGTAGTGCACGTTGGCCGGCGAGGTCAACATCGTTTCGCCCGCTTCACGGCAAGCGACCAGGTCGTCGACAAAGGCGCCCTGCTCGTCCAGCGCGGCGTTGGCCTGCGCGATGACGTAGTGGCTTTCTTCGATGGCCGACAGGTAATCGATCTGCTCGCTGACGCGGCCGTCGATGATCTTGCGGTAAGGCGTTTCCAGGAAGCCGTACTCGTTCAGGCGAGCGTACAGCGCCATGGAGTTGATCAGACCGATGTTCGGGCCTTCCGGCGTTTCGATCGGGCAGACGCGGCCATAGTGGGTCGGGTGCACGTCACGGACTTCGAAGCCGGCGCGCTCGCGGGTCAGACCGCCCGGGCCCAGTGCGGAAACACGACGCTTGTGCGTGATTTCCGACAGCGGGTTGGTCTGGTCCATGAACTGCGACAGCTGGCTCGAACCGAAGAACTCCTTGATGGCGGCCGAAATCGGCTTGGAGTTGATCAGGTCGTGCGGCATCAGGTTTTCGGTCTCGGCCTGGCCCAGACGTTCCTTGACGGCGCGTTCGACACGCACGAGGCCGGCGCGGAACTGGTTCTCGGCCAGTTCGCCGACGCAACGCACGCGGCGGTTGCCCAGGTGATCGATGTCGTCGATCTGGCCACGGCCGTTACGCAGCTCGACCAGCACCTTGATGGTTTCAAGGATGTCTTCGTTGGTCAGCGTCATCGGGCCGGTGATGTCTTCACCACGGCCCAGACGGCTGTTGACCTTCATGCGGCCGACGCGCGACAGATCGTACGTTTCTTCGCTGTAGAACAGACGCTGGAACAGCGCTTCCACCGCTTCTTCGGTAGGCGGTTCGCCAGGACGCATCATGCGGTAGATGGCAACGCGCGCGGCCATCTGGTCGGCGGTTTCATCGGTGCGCAGCGTCTGCGAGATGTACGGGCCGCGATCCAGGTCGTTCGTGTAGAGCGTCTGGATGTCGTGCACGTTGGCGGCGCGCAGGGCGCCCAGCACGCTTTCGGTGATCTCGTCGTTGGCGTTGGCGATGACTTCGCCGGTATCGGCGTCAACGATGTTCTTGGCCAGCACGCGGCCGTACAGGAAGTCTTCCGGCACGGAGATGCGCTGGATGCCGCCGGCAGCCAGGTCGCGCAGATGCTTGGCGTTGATACGCTTGTCTTTTTCGACGATGACCTTGCCGGAGCGGTCCGCGATGTCGAAACGGGCCATTTCGCCCTTCCAACGCTCGGGCACGAACTCCATCATGCCGCCTTCGCTCTTCAGTTCGAAGTTGTCGAAGTCGAAGAAGTTGGCCAGGATCGATTCCGGCGTCATGCCGATCGCCTTGCACAGGATCGTCACGGGCATCTTGCGGCGACGGTCGACGCGGAAGAACAGGACGTCCTTGGGGTCGAATTCGAAGTCCAGCCACGAACCGCGGTAGGGAATCACGCGGGCCGAGAACAGGAGCTTGCCGGAGCTGTGCGTCTTGCCGCGGTCGTGCTCGAAGAACACGCCAGGCGAGCGGTGCAGCTGCGAGACGATGACACGCTCGGTGCCGTTGATGACGAACGAACCGGTGCCGGTCATGAGCGGAATTTCGCCCATGTAGACTTCCTGTTCCTTCACTTCCTTAACGGTGGGCTTGCTGACTTCGCGGTCAAGCAGCACCAGGCGGACCTTGGCTCGCAGGGGCGAGGCATAGGTCAGGCCACGTTGCTGACATTCCTTGACATCGAACACCGGTTCGCCGAGCACATAGCTCACGAACTCCAAGCGCGCCATACCGTTGTGACTAACGATCGGGAAAATCGACGAAAACGCCGCCTGCAAACCGTCGGCTACGCGATCGGACGGGGCGGTATCCGCCTGCAGGAAAGTTAGGTAGGATTGAAGCTGAGTCGCCAAAAGGAAGGGAACGTTTTGAACGTCTTCACGCTTGGCGAAGCTTTTGCGGATGCGCTTTTTTTCGGTGTACGAGTAAGGCATGAGCACTCCGACTCGAGGTTGCATGGGCCGTCAACCACGGCCCCAGGTGATACGACTCCAGGAAACCCCTCTGGAAAGGGCATGACCCCAGCAGGGGTTTCCTGGAAACGCAAAAGCCCGGGGACGGCAAATTGCGCTGTCCCCGGGCAAGTTGACGCAGGTCTTACTTGACTTCGACCTTGGCGCCAGCTTCTTCCAGCTTCTTCTTGGCGGCTTCGGCGTCAGCCTTGGCCACAGCTTCCTTGACGGGCTTCGGAGCGCCGTCGACCAGGTCCTTGGCTTCCTTCAGACCCAGACCGGTCAGCTCGCGCACGGCCTTGATGACGGACACCTTGTTGGCGCCGGCTTCAGCCAGGATCACGGTGAACTCGGTTTGCTCTTCAGCAGCGGCGGCAGCGCCACCAGCGGCGGGAGCAGCGACAGCGACAGCGGCGGCAGCAGCCGACACGCCGAACTTCTCTTCCATTTCCTTGATCAGCTCGGACAGCTCGAGCACGGTCATGCCAGCGATGGCGTCAAGGATTTCAGCTTTGTTAAGTGCCATTTTTCAGAACTCCAAAAATTTTGGTAATGCCAGGGTTTGGGTGTCGCTCGGTCGTTCAGCGAATTCCGTGAAGGGCGGGGATTAAGCCGCGGCCTTCTGGTCGCGCACGGCGGCGAGGCCACGGGCGAACTTGGTCGGAACTTCGTTGAGCGTACGCACGAATTGCGCGATGGGGGCTTGCATGGTGCCCAGCAGTTTCGACAGCAACTCTTCGCGCGAGGGCATGGTGGCCAGAGCCTTCACGCCGTCTTGGTTCAGCAGGCTGTTGGGCAGAGCGCCCGCCTTGATGACCAGCTTGTCGTTGCTTTTCGCGAAACCTGCGAGGACCTTGGCCGCCGAAACCGGATCAGTGCTGATGCCATAGATCAGCGGACCGGTCAGTTGCTCAGCCAACGGCTCGAAAGCCGTGCCGGCAACAGCACGACGGGCCAGCGAGTTCTTCAGAACACGCAGATACACGCCCGATTCACGCGCAGTTTTGCGCAGTACGGTGACAGAGGCGACGTCCAGACCACGGTACTCGGCGATAACAATCGATTGCGCCTTGGCCACTTCGGCCGAGACTTCCTCGATTACCACCGCTTTCTCTTGACGATTGAGACTCACGGTTTGAACACTCCATCAAAAGACGCTTGGGGCCGAAGCCTTGCGCGTCAACCGAATGCGGCGCCTGGTCGAGTTCTTCAGATAAAGAAATCTTCCTGGGGACGCCGTCTACGCTGGATCCGAACTGTGCGAGCTTCGGGATTAAGCGGGGCAGCGGGGGTACTGCTTCCAGCGGAAGGAGAACCTTCGCGCCGACCTGCTCCAGCGGTCTTTGACAGCAGCATCCGGAGGAATCCGGATGCGGCCCAAAGTACGTTTACAGCTGTTGGCTTAGTTGGAAGCCGACAGCGAGGCAATTTCCACGCGCGCACCGCCGCCCATCGTGGACGAAACGGCCAGCTTGCGCAGGTAAATGCCCTTGGCAGCGGCGGGACGAGCCTTTTGCAGGGCGTCGACCAGAGCGGCCAGGTTGGTTTGCAGCTGTTCCACGCCGAACGACGCGCGGCCGATCGTTGCGTGGATGATGCCGGCCTTGTCGGTGCGGTACTGAACCTGACCGGCCTTGGCGTTCTTGACGGCGGTGGCGACGTCGGGGGTCACGGTGCCGACCTTCGGGTTCGGCATCAGGCCACGCGGGCCCAGGATCTGACCCAGGGCGCCGACGACACGCATCGTGTCGGGCGAGGCGATGACCACGTCGAAGTCCATTTGACCGGCCTTGATCTGGTCAGCCAGGTCGTCCAGGCCGACGATGTCGGCGCCAGCGGCCTTGGCGGCCTCGGCCTTGTCGCCTTGGGCGAACACGGCGACGCGGACCGACTTGCCGGTACCGGCGGGCAGCACGACCGAACCGCGGACCAGTTGGTCCGACTTCTTCGGGTCGATGCCCAGCTGCACGGCCACGTCAATCGATTCGTTGAACTTGGCGACAGCGGTTTCCTTGACCAGGGTCAGGGCTTCGGCGACCGGGTACAGCTTGGTGCGGTCGATCTTTTGCGCAATGGCGGCGGCGCGCTTGCTCAGTTTTGCCATGATTAGATCCCCTCAACCGTGATGCCCATGCTGCGGGCGCTGCCAGCGATCGTGCGGACGGCGGCGTCCAGATCAGCGGCGGTCAGATCGGGGCCCTTGGCCTTGGCGATTTCTTCAGCTTGCGCGCGGGTCAGCGTGCCGACCTTGTCGGTATGCGGCTTGGACGAACCCTTTTGCACGCCGGCGGCCTTCTTGATGAGGACCGTCGCGGGCGGGGTCTTCATGATGAAGGTGAAGCTCTTGTCGGCGAAAGCGGTGATCACCACCGGAATCGGCAGACCAGGCTCCATGCCTTGGGTCTTGGCGTTGAACGCCTTGCAGAATTCCATGATGTTCAGGCCACGCTGACCCAGGGCCGGGCCAATCGGGGGGGAGGGGTTAGCCTTACCAGCCGGCACTTGCAGCTTGATAAAGCCGACGATCTTCTTCGCCATGCTTTGCTCCTTGCGGGTTATATCGCCCTAGCGCGCGGCCAGGGCTCCCCGGGGGTTGAAATCAGGTCTTTTCGACCTGGCTGAAATCCAGTTCGACGGGGGTGGCACGACCGAAGATCGTGACAGACACGCGAACCTTGCTCTTTTCGTAGTTGACTTCTTCGACGTTGCCGTTGAAGTCCGCAAACGGACCTTCCTTGACCCGAACCATCTCGCCCACTTCGAACAGGATCTTGGGGCGGGGTTTCTCGACGCCCTCTTCCATCTGGGAGAGGATCTTTTCGACTTCCTTTTCGGAAATCGGGGTCGGACGATTGCCCGAGCCACCCAAAAAGCCGGTGACGCGGTTGGTGT
This sequence comes from Achromobacter sp. 2789STDY5608621, assembly GCF_001299375.1. Classification (NCBI taxonomy): domain Bacteria; kingdom Pseudomonadati; phylum Pseudomonadota; class Betaproteobacteria; order Burkholderiales; family Alcaligenaceae; genus Achromobacter; species Achromobacter sp. 2789STDY5608621. The sequence continues at coordinate 22,425 of NZ_CYTU01000073.1, forward strand.
TCTTGACCAGGTGCCACGTTTCGTCGGTCAGGTCCATTTCGACCAGGACGTAACCGGGGAAAATGCGGCGCTCGGTGATCGACTTCTGGCCACCCTTGACCTCGACGACTTCCTCGGAGGGCACAAGAATGCGGCCGAAAGACGTTTGCAGGCCCGCGCGCTCGATGCGCTCGTTCAGGGCCTTGTGTACGCTTTTTTCCATGCCGGAGTACACATGGACGACATACCAACGCTTACTCATTCGCCGTCCTTATTTCCAGCCCAACAGCAGGCCGTAGAGAATCCATTCGATGCCCTTGTCGAGCACCCACATGAAAATGCCCATGACCGCCACGAACGCGAAAACGATGCCCGTCATCTGGGTCGTTTCCTTGCGGGTGGGCCACGAGACACGCTTGACTTCGTTGTAGGACTCGCTGGCAAAGCTCAACGTGCGACGACCCGGTTCGCTGAACCAGGCGATCACGGCCGCGATCACGAGGCCGCCGACAAAGACGCCGATACGAGCAGGCATCGGTTGTGCGCTGAGCACGGAAAACCCGACGATGCCAGCAATAACGACAAGAACCGCCAGCCCGAGCTTGACCCGGTCGGCGGTACTGGTTACGGTTTCTACGCTGGTATTAGACATATTGCGACGCGAGCCGCCGTGAATGCGTAACTCGCGATGATCTCCCGCGGGTTTATCCTGGCGGTGGCAGGGGCAGTAGGAATCGAACCTACAACCTTCGGTTTTGGAGACCGACGCTCTGCCAATTGAGCTATGCCCCTAAAACACTCACATTCGCACTCACGTGCACTGCACTTTCATCGTTCCGCTTCATTTTCCAAGCCACTACCATGTGTAGCGGCTTGCGGAACCATACATCATACTACTTTTACAGCAAAGATGGATAGAGGGGTTTGAGAGCCCACTCTACCCATCCGGGTATTGCTTACTTCAGGATCTTGGCGACGACGCCGGCGCCGACGGTACGACCGCCTTCACGGATGGCGAAACGC
>NZ_CYTU01000074.1:0-23019 GCF_001299375.1 Achromobacter sp. 2789STDY5608621
GGGCGCCCGCTACGCCTGCTGCGCCTGCCACATCCGCCGATAGCGTCCCGGCTGCGCCAGCAGTTCGGCGTGCGTGCCGCGCTGCGTGATGCGGCCCTCCTCGAACACCAGGATGCGGTCCGCGGCCACGATGGTGGACAGCCGATGGGCAATGACGATGACGCTGCGGTCGGGCACCAGCGCGTCGATCGCCGCCTGCACCGCCAGTTCGCTTTCGGTGTCGAGCGCGGCGGTGGGTTCGTCCAGGATCAGGATCGGCGCGTTCTTCAGGATCGCGCGGGCGATCGACAGCCGCTGGCGCTCGCCGCCGGACAGCGTGCCGCCGGCTTCACCGAGCCGCGTCTGCCAGCCTTGCGGCAGGCGCTCGATGAGATCCAGGCAATGCGCCGCGCGGGCGGCGGCGCGGATCTCGGCCTCGCTGGCCTCGGGCCGGGCCATGCCGATGTTGGCGAGCACCGTGTCGTCGAACAGGTGCACGTCCTGGAACACGGTCGACACCAGCCGGTTGAGGTCGGCGGGCGACAGGCTGCGGATATCGACGCCGCCGATCCGCACCGCGCCGCGCTGCGGGTCGGCATGGCGCATCAGGAGGCGGGTGAGCGTGGTCTTGCCCGATCCTGACGGCCCCACCAGCGCCGTCAGGCCGCGCGCGGGCAGGTCCAGGTCGATGCCGCGCAGGGCCGGCGCGCTGCCGGCCGCGTACTGGAAATCCAATTGTTCGATGCGGATGCCGTCCTGGGGCGAGGGCGCGCCCTGCGCCGGCCACTGCGGCAGCGGCGCCACCGCCAGCACCTCCTCGACGCGCGCCAGCGCCGCCTCGATCAGGGCGAAGATGGCGGTGAACGACACGAACATCGCCAGCGGCTCGGCAAAGCGCACCACCAGCACCAGCACCGCGGCCAGCAGCGCCGGATCCAGGCTGCCCTGCGTTACCCAAAGTGCGCCGCAAGCCAGGATCGCCAGCAGGCCCGCTTCGACCAGGGTCACCACCATCAGCGTCGGCTTGGCGCCGCGGCGATGCGCCTGGCGCTGCAGGCGTTCCAGCTGTTCGAAGCCCTGGCGCAGCCGTTCGTTGGCGGCGCCCGCGCGGCCGGTCGCCAGGCAAACCGGCAGGCCCTGCATGTATTCCAGCAGCTCGGCGTTCAGCGCCTCGTTGGCCCGGCCGGTGTCGCGGGCGCCGCGGTCCAGCGCCGGACGGCGCCAGCGGTACAGCGGAATGATCAGCGGAAACACCAGCAGCAGGGCCACGCCGATGCGCCAGTCCAGCGCCAGCAACGCCAGCGCCGCCACCGCCGGGGTGATGATGGCGCCCAGGATCAGGTTGATCACGGTCAGCGCGTAATTCATCTGTTCGTCGACGCCGCCCAGCAGCTTGGCGGCGATGCCGCCGGTGCGTTGCGCCTGCAGCGTTTCGAGCGGCATGCGGCGCAGCTGCTCGCCCAGCCGCACGCGCAGTTCGTGCGTGGCGCGGGCCATGTGGCCGCCGTAGTCGAAGCCCTGCGCGCGCCAGCGCAGCGCGGTCGCGGCCAGGGCCAGTCCGGACAAGGCCGCGAGCCAGGCGGCCGCGGCCGGCCACGGGTCGCCATGGGCGACATGGAGAAACAGCGGCGCGACGCAGGCCAGGGCCAGGCCCTGGAATACGGCGGCCAGCGCCAGTTGCAGCAGGCTGGCGCGCAGGCGGCGCGCCTGGCCGCCGGCGCTGCGCATGAGGCGGAGATAGGTCTCGCGCCAGGAAGCGGGGCGTGTGGTCATGATTGCGGTTCGCCCAGGGTCCAGAGACGGGCGCGTTGATGGTTGTTCCACAATTGGGCGTACAGGCCGTCGGCCGCCAGCAGGCTGTCATGCGTGCCGGATTCGGCCAGCCGGCCGCGCTCCAGCACCAGGATCTGGTCGGCGTGGCGGATGCTGGGCAGGCGGTGCGCCACCACGATCACGGTGCGCCCGCGCATCAGTTCGGCCAGCGCCGCGTTGACCGCGCGCTCGTTCTCGGGATCGGTGGCCGCGGTGGGTTCGTCCAACACCAGGATCGGACGGTCCATCAGGATGGCGCGGGCGATGGTCAGGCGCTGGCGCTGGCCGCCGGACAGGTCCTTGCCGCCTTCGCGCAACGCGGTGTCGTAGCCGTCGGGCAGCGCCTGGATGAAATCGTGCGCCTGCGCGGCGCGGGCGGCGGCCTCGATCTCGGCGCGGCTGGCATCGGGGCGGCCCATGGCGATGTTGTCGGCCACGCTGCCGGAAAACAGGAAGTTGTCCTGGAACACGAACGCCACGTGCTGGAACAGAGTGTCGCGGTCCATGTCGCGCACGTCGACGCCGCCCACGCACACGCGGCCGCCGTCGACGTCCCAGAAGCGGGCGATCAGCCGCGCCACCGTGCTCTTGCCGGCGCCGGAGCGGCCCACCAGCGCCGTCACCTGGCCCGGGTGCGCGGTGAAACTCAGGTCATGCAGGGCGGGCTTGCCGCCGTAGCCGAAGTCCACGTCCTCGAAGCGCACGGCGCCATCGGCCGGACGCCGGTCGGGCGCACGCGCCGGCGCCAGCGGCTCGATCGCCATCAGTTGCTGGATGCGGGCGATGCTCAGCTTGGCCTGGTCGACCATGTGCGCCAGCGACATCATCGGGAACATGGCCTCGGCCATGCCCATGCCGAACAGCAGTGCCGCCAGCCAGAAGGCGAAGTCGAGCTGGCCGTGCGCGGTCCACCAGCCGCCCAGCCACAGCAGCACCGCCAGCGTCGGCAGCGGGCCGAGCAGCGCAATGGCGAAACGCGCGCTGAAGCTGGCGTCGCGGTACCAGTCGGTCAGCATGGCCAGGTAGCGTTCCAGGGCGCGGTGATAGCGGCCGAAGGTGGTCTGGCCGGTGTCGAAGGTGCGCACCACCGGCATCGCCTGCACGTATTCGATGACGGCGGCGTTGACCTGCTCGCGCGCCTGGTGATAGCGCCGCGTCATGACCTCGCGCCCGCGCATCGCCAGCGCCATCACCAGCGCGCCGAAGGCCAGTACGCCGACGCAGGCCAGCGCCAGGCGCCAGTCCAGCGCGAACAGCAGCGCGGCGCTGAACAGCGGCATGGCATAGGCGCGCGCATACAGCGGCGTGCTGTCGGCGACGAAGGCGTGCAGCGCCTGCACGTCGTTCTGCGCCACCTTGGCCAGGGCGCTGCCGCCCAGCGCCTGCAGATCGCCGAACGACAGCCGCGCCAGGTGCGCCACCAGGCCGGCGCGCAACGTCACTTCCAGGCGGAAGGCCGCATAGTGCGATTGGTTGAAGGCCTGCAGGCGCAGGAAGCAGGCCAGCAGCGTGCACGCCAGCGCGCCGGCGAACGCGGGCCAGGGATAGCGGCCGGGCGCGTGCAGCAGGCCGTCCAGCGCCAGCGCCAGGCAGGCCAGCGAAGCCAGGCTCGCCAGCACGCCGGCCACCGCCAGCGCCATCGCGAAACGGATGCGGCCGCGCACCGGCCGCATGATCTGCCACGGGGTGTTCATGCGGCCTCCCGCGGCGTCCAGCGCACGGCGGCGACCAGCGCGAGGGCGGCCAGCGCCACGGAGGCGGCGATCACGCCGCCGTAGCCGATGCGGCCGGCCAGCATCGCGCCCACCGAAGACAGCCCCATCGAGAGGAAATGGCTCAGGCTGGCCTGCACCGTGTAGTCGGTGGCCGGACTCTCCGGCGAGGCATGATCCATCATCAAGGTGGCCAGCACGGTGGCGGCCGGGGTGTACAGCAGGAAGTACAGCACCACCAGCGCGCCGGCGGCGGCCGGCGGCCCCCAGCCCAGCGCCGGCCAGGCCAGGCCGGCGATGCCCAGCAGCTGTAGCACCGCCGCCACCCGCATCGCGCGCGGGCGCGCCATGCGCCGCAGCAGCCGGCCGTACGCCAGCGCGGTGGCCAGCCCGGCCACCGAACCCACCACGTTGACCACCAGGCCGATGCCGTCCAGCGTCCAGCCGCTGTCGATCAGCGCCGGCATGATGACGGCGTACGCCAGCGAGCTGGCGGCCGGGTATAGCACCAGCAACAGCAGCCAGCGCTTGCGCGCCGCGCCGCGCCAGAAAGTGAACAGCCGGCGGTGGCTGACCGGTCCGGCGGCGCGCGGCCAGTCGGGCTCGCGGTAGCCCAGCAGCTGCAGCCACGACACCGACGTGAGCGCCGCCAGCACCAGGCAGCAGCCCTGCCAGCCCAGCGTCGGGTACAGCATCAGCATCACGCCGCCGCCGACCAGGTTGCCGATCAGGCCCGCCGCGATCTGCAGGCCGTTGCCCAGGCCGCGCTCGGCGGCGCCGAGCAGGCGGCAGGCCAGGCCGTCGAGCGCGATGTCCTGGGTGCACGACAGCAGCGCCGTCGCCAGGCACAGCAGGTAGATCGCGGCGAAGTCCGCGCGCAGGTCCAGCATGCCGATGACCGCCAGGCACAGCACCATGCCGGCCTGGGTCAGCAGCAGCCAGCCGCGGTAGTGGCCGCGCAGCCCGGTGGCGTGGCGGTCGATCCACGGCGCCCACAGCGCCTTGAGCGGCCAGGTCATGCCCAGCAGGTAGATCAGGCCGATGGTGTCCAGGCTGGCGCCCGCCTCACGCAGGATGGCCACCATGGCGACGACGAAGAACATCAGCCCCAGGAACTGGGTGCTGTAGAGGCTGGCCAGCAGGGTCCAGGTACGGCGGGACTGCATCGGAGGGCTCCGGATCAATAGGTGTAGGAAACGCCGACCCCGAGCGTACGGCCGCGGGCCGGCGCGCCGTAGGCCACCGACGGCGGCGCGAAGTAGCCGTACAGGTCGTACTGCCGGTTCAGCAGGTTGCTGCCCCACACGTAGTACTCGGCGCGGCCGTTGGCCACGCCCAGGCGCGCGTTCAGCAACTGGTAGCTGCCCAGGTCGAAGTGGTTCTGCGGATCGGCGGCGCGCTTGCCGACGTACTGGTAGTCGACGCGGGCGTTGAAGACCGGCGCCGACATCGCCAGCATTGCCGGCATGGCGTGGCGATAGGTCACGCCCAGCGTGCCGCCCCAGCGCGAGACGTCGGGCACGCGGTTGCCGGCCTTGACGTCGCCGTCGCCGATGCCGTTGACGGCGGTGGTGATCTTGGCGTCGATGTAGCTCAGGCCGGCGGTCAATCCCAGGCCGTTGTCCAGCTGCACCGTGCCTTGCAGTTCGGCGCCCTTGCTGCGGGTGTCGGCGTTGAGCGCGTTGACGGCGAAGGTGGCCGAGTCATACGACAGCAGGTGGTTGTTGCGCACCTGGTTCAGGTACACGGCGCCGTTCAGGCCATAGCGCCCGTCGGCGCTCAGGTACTTGAAGCCGATCTCGTAGGAGTTGGTCTTGGCGGCCTTGTACGGCTCGCTGTCCAGCGGCTGCGCGGCATAGTCGTTGAAGCCGCCGGGGTTGTAGCCGCGGCCATAGCTGCCGTACAGCGTGGTGGTGGGCGTCAGCGCATAGGCCAGCGCGATGCGGCCGGTGGTGAAGCTGTCGTCGAGCTCGCGGTGGTCGGTGGTGACCATGCCGCCGCCGTGGTACTTGCCGTCGTAGGTCTTGCGCACCCACGACTGGCGCAGGCCGGTGGTCAGCTTCCATTGGCTCGCCAGCGGCACGGTCATCTCGCCGTAGACGCCGTAGCGGCCGGTATCGAAGTCGCGGTACTTGGCGCTGGCGTCGCCGTAGGTATTGCGCGGCGTGTCGTACGAGCGCTTGGCATGCGAGTACGACAGGCCCGTGACCCAGAACAGGTCGCTCTCCGCCAGCGAGGCCAGCCGCAGGTCCTGCGTGAACACGCGCTCGCGCGCTTCGTCGACGTTCCAGAACTCGCTGTTGCCGCGGCCCATGGCGTTCTGCAGCCGGCGGTCGTAGACCACCGGGCCGATGTTGTAGCTGTCGGTGTAGGCCGAGATGGCCGTGAGGCGGGCACGGTCGAAGCGGTGGTCCAGCTGCAGCGTGTAGCGCTCGACGGTCTTCTTGGCGTCGTCCAGCAGCGACGGATCCATGTCCACCGTGGGCGGCCGGCCGTAGGGCATCAGCACCAGCTGTTCGCCCAGGTGGCGGATCTGGTGGCGTTCGGCCGACACCAGCGCGCTGGTGCGGGTGGTCAGGTCCCATAGCAGGCTGCCGCGGAACGCCAGATCGCGCGGCTTGGACAGCGGCTGGTCGGTGCGGGCATTCTCGATCCAGTGGTCCGAGCCGCCGGCGCGGATGGCGAAGCGGCCGGCCAGCTTGTCGGTGAGCGGGCCGCCGACCGCGGCCTCGGTCAGGAACTGGCGGTCCTGTCCGTATTCGGCGCGGGCATAGCCTTCCCATTCGCGGGTCGGGCGGCGCGTGGTCAGGTTGACCGCGCCGGCCTCGCCCATGCCGCCGAACAGCGTGCCCTGCGGGCCCTTGAGCACCTCGATCTGGTCGACGTCGAGCGTGCCGATGGAAATGTTGCGCGTCGACAGCGGGCTGCCGTCGACGTTCAGCGCCACCGAGCTGTCGTCCATGCTCATGGGATAGAGCGCGCCGACGCCGCGGATGTAGATGGTGGACACGTTGGCGCCGCCCGAGGAATTGACGTTGACGCCGGGCGTGGCGCGCAGCACCTGCTCGACATTGAGCAGGCGGCGCTGTTCCAGCGTGATGCCGTCCATGACCTCGACTGTGTAGGGCAGGTCCTTGGCGTCTTCATCCGTGCCGCGCGCATGCACGGTGACGGCGGGCAGGGTGGCGGCATCCGCGGCGGATTGCGCCTGGGCGGGCAGGGCGATGGACATTGCCAGCGTGGACAGGGAAAGCGCTGGCAGGGAAGGGAGTCGCATGGGGGCCTTCTGGAAGTAGGGTGTTGGGGCAAGCGCGGTTGGCCGGACCGCGATTGCGGGCTTGATACGAATGGATGATAATGATTTACATTTGTATTGCTACCCGAATCCGATCATCCCCGCCCGAATCGGATCAACTCTGCCTGGTGCGCGTCCCATGAGTTCCAGCCTGATCCCGCTTTCCCGTGTCGTGATGGACACTTCGGTGCTGCGCCTGGGCCCGGGCAGCGTCTGCCGCATCACCCGCATGCCGCTGCAGGACGGCGCCGAGCTGGTCTACTGGCGCAGCGCCCTGCGCGAAGCCATCGACCTTCCCCTCCAGGACGACAGCGACTACGTCCATTTCAGCTTCAACAGCCGCATGGACGGGCGCGCGGCCTGCCATTTCGACGGCTGGGAAGGCGGCCGCGAATTCGCGGTGCGCGAGGGCACCGGCACCATCAGCTACGGCCCGGGCCGGCGCGGCCACTACTGCCAGGAAGGCTGCCTGGACAATGTCACCGTGATGGTCAGGCCCGACGTGCTCCAGCGCTGGAGCCACGACCTCGAAGGCGACCTGGCCAGCGGCCTGGCGTCGGCGGCCTGCTTCCTGCACGGCCATGGCGGCGCCGAGCTGCGCGGCACCGCGCATCAGCTGGCGCAGGGCCTGGCCGGCGAGGGCGCGGCCAGCCGCCATGGGTTGTGGCTGCAGGCCCAGTCGCTGTTGCTGGTGGGCCTGTTCCTCGAGTCCTGCGGCCGGCCCCTGGCCGGCCTGCCGGTGGCCATGCAACGCCGCATGGCGCGGGTGCACGAGCATCTGCTGGCCGACCTGAGCCGCGCGCCCAGCCTCGAGGCGCTGGCGCGCGAGGCGGGCGTCAGCGTGCCGACGCTGGCGCGCGCGTTCCGCCGCCACTATGGCCGCAGCATCTACGACTGCTTCCAGCACGAACGCATGCAGCAGGCGCGCACCGAACTGCTGCGCGGGCGGCTGTCGGTGGCGCACGTGGCCGCCGACCTCGGTTACAGCAACCCCAGCCACTTCTCGGCGGCGTTCCGCAAGCAGTTCGGCGTCAACCCGTCGGCCCTGCGACGCGGCGGTTAACCGCTCTGGCGTCCGATTTTCCCGGACGACGCCAGGGACATCAGGCCCCCGGGTCGGGGTCATATAATATAGTCCCCTACATTATATTTTCCGCGCACCGACCATGGCCCACACCATCCGCCAGAAGGAAAAACTCATCGCCCGCGTGCGCCGCATCCGTGGCCAGCTCGACGGCCTGGAGCGCGCGCTCGAAGCCGAATCGGCCTGCGGCGAAGTGTTGCGCCAGCTGGCCTCGGCCCGCGGCGCGCTCAGCGGCCTGACGGCGGAAGTCATGCAGGGCCACCTGGACGAGCACGTCGTGCACGCGCCGTCCGAGGCCGAGCGGGTCGAGGCGGCGCGGGAAATGATGGACGTGATCCGGGCCTACATGAAATAGCGGCCCGCCGGCAGGGGGCCGCCGGTTCATGGCCCCGCGAGCAGGAGCAATCCCATGAATACCCCCTTGACCCATGACCATGTCTTCCTCGGCCAGGACCACCGGCGCAACGAGCGCCGGGTATGGTGGGTCATTGCCCTGACGGCGGGCATGATGGTCGTCGAGATCATCGCCGGCAATCTCTACGGGTCGATGGCCCTGGTGGCCGATGGCTGGCACATGTCGACCCATGCCGGCGCCATGCTGATCACCGCGCTGGCCTACGGCTACGCGCGCCGCCAGGCCCGCAATCCGCGCTTCACCTTCGGCACCGGCAAGCTGGGCGAGCTGGCGGGGTTCGCCAGCGCCATCGTGCTGGCCCTGATCGCCCTGATCATCGGCTGGGACAGCCTGGCGCGGCTGGTCGATCCGGTGCCCATCCGCTTCGACGAGGCCATCGCCATCGCCGCGGCGGGGCTGGTGGTCAACCTGGTGTCGGCCTGGCTGCTGAAGGACGACCATGGCCACGCGCATGGGCATGGCGGCCATGGGCATGACCACGATCATGACCACGGCCACGGCCACGGCCACGGCCATGACCATGATCACGGCCACGCGCACTCTCACGCCAGCCCGTCCCGCGCCCACGCGCCGGCCGCGGCTCACGCGCACCCGCAACGCAGCCACGACAACAACCTGCGTTCGGCCTACGTCCACGTGCTGGCCGATGCCCTGACCTCGGTGCTCGCCATCGCGGCCCTGCTGGCGGGCCGCAGCTACGGCTGGCTATGGGCGGATCCGGCGATGGGCGTGGTCGGCGCGCTGGTCATCGCGCGCTGGTCGTGGGGCCTGATCCGCGATTCCGGCACCGTGCTGCTCGACGCCGCGCCGCAGAGCGGAAAAATACGGCGCGACATCGAACAGGCCCTGGATGCCGGCGACGGCGAGATCGCCGACCTGCATGTGTGGCAGGTCGGTCCGGGCCACTATGCCGCGATCGTGTCGCTGGTCACGCGCCATCCGCGCGACAGCGCGTTCTACAAGGCCAAGCTGGCGCATATCGCCGGTCTGTCGCACCTGACGGTCGAGACGCAGGCCAGTCCCTGAACGAGACGGCCCGCGCGCTCAGTCGCAGGCGCCGGTGTCGCGCCGGGCCGGATCGACGCAGCGGCCCCAGGCCTTGGCATCCAGCGCCGTGACGGGCAGGAAGCGGGTCATGTCGTGCACATACAGGAACACCCGCCCCGGCGTCTCGCGCAAGGCGCGGTGGAACGGCGCGATCTGCCGCGCGTCCAGCACTACCCGGCCCTGGGCATTGCTGAGCCCCTTGAGCAGCACGGTCTGCACCTTGGGATCCCACGACGGCAGGCCGTCGCCCTCGACCGTGTCGGCCGGCACACGCACCACGCGCCAGGGCTCGTCGGGGATCTCGGTGATGACGATCGGCGACGCGCCGGGCGCCACCGGCAGAATCCGGTCCTGCGGGTTGGACGGCAGGGCATAGGCGATCATCGCGCCGTCCCTATCGGGATCGGGACGCGACCGGTAGACCACGCGCGTCGTGCCATCGGCATTCAGGCGATGCACCAGCGCGCCGAGCGGGCCGGCGCGCAGGTCGATGATGCGCAGCAGGGCGCCGGCATCATCGCGCACGTAGTACACCGGCCGCGACGGCGTGCCGCCGCAATCGTCCAGGAACACGGCCGTGACGCGGCCTTGGCCGTCACGGCTGACGCAAGCCTGCTGCAGCGCGCGCTTACTGCGCGCCGACGTGAATTCGGCGTAGGCCGCCAGCCGGCCCTGGGCATCGTAGGCGAGCCGGTAGCCGCCATCCTCGACCTGGCGTCCGCGCACCTGCCGGTAGCGGTCGATGCGGCACAGCCGGCCGTCGGCATCCCGCTGCAACACGGTCGCGCCGGGCTCGCCGGCGCGGCTGGCGTAGACGCGCCAGTCCACCGCGTCGGTCCAGAGGCGCGGCGTGAGGTCGCCGTCCTCGGCCACGCTGATCAGCCGGGTGTCGGCCTGCACGCGTTCGCCATGCAGGCCCAGCAAGACGCGCGGACCGTCCAGCGCCAGCGCCAGCGGCTGGGGGCGCAACGCCACGGCCGCCGGCTCGGCGCCGAAAGGGGTGTCGATGGGGGCGCAGGCGGCCCAGCCCAGCGTGGGGGCCGCGGCCAGCAGCGCGGCGCCGAGACGGCGCGGCCAGCGGCGGGGCATCGTCGCGTCAGCCATGTTGCAGCCCATCCAGGAAGCGCACCACGTTCCAGTATTCCCGCGCCATGGCGCCCAGCCGCAGGCGCGGGCCGTCGTCGAACACCAGGAAGGGGTAGGCGTCGCGCTCGAGCTTGCCGTCGGGCGGCAGGCGATAGGGCTTGTAGGCGTCGGGATCGTTGAAATGGCGCTCCAATTGGCCGCCGCCGTCGATATGCAGATACCAGGCGCGCAACTGCAGCGGCGCCTTGCCCGGCGGCGTGTCGGTGTAGGGGCCGCCGTCGCCCGCCACCACCGATTGCCGCAACAGGCCGAGCAGCAGGCGCGCCCGGCCCTGGTAGGCAATCTCCCCCGACACCGTGCCGGCCGGCTGCGCGGCCAATTGGCGCACGAAGGTCACCGCGCGCGATGACGGCACCACGGTGTCGGCGAAGATGCGCTCGACGTCGGCGTCGGTGGGGTTGGGCACGGCGGCCAGCTGGCGCAGGTCGCGCTCGAAATCGGCCAGCCATTGCTGGTAGCGCTGCGTCTGGGCCTGGCGGTCGAAGGCCTGGGCGGGGGCCGCGCAGGCCAGCCACAGCAGTGCCGCGGCGCAGCAAAGTGCGTAGCGCATGCGAAGGACGGCGAGACGCGTCGATGCCAGCGAGGGGGAAGACATGCCGGTGGACTCCTGGGGGAGGACGGGATGCCCGGGATTATGCGCAGAGCGGCGACGGTCTGTCACCCCGGGGGGCGGATCGCCGCGGCTGGGCGCGGGGAGATTCGCCAACGCTTCGTAACGTCTGCGCGCCGGAGCCGGCGTTATGCTCGACCGGGCAGCATTCTTCAGTGCGCGGGGCGCGGACCTCGCGGGCGCGTGTCGGGTTCGCGCGTTGCGTGTTTCGTTTCGCGTTTCGCTTCTCATCGCAGGAGACCGATGATGATCAGCAAGAATACGATTTGCCTCTGGTACGACCGCGACGCGCTGGACGCGGCGCGGTTCTACGCGCAGACCTTTCCCGACAGCGCCGTGGGCCGCGTGATGCATGCGCCCGCCGACTATCCGTCGGGGCGCGAGGGCGATGTTCTGACCGTGGAGTTCACGGTGGCCGGCATTCCCTGTCTCGGCCTGAACGGCGGCCCCGGCATCCTGCACAACCAGGCCTTCTCGTTCCAGGTCGCCACCGACGACCAGGCGGAGACCGATCGCCTGTGGAACGCGATCGTCGGCAACGGCGGCCAGGAAAACGTGTGCGGCTGGTGCCAGGACCGCTGGGGCCTGTCCTGGCAGATCACGCCGCGGGTGCTGACCGAGGCGCTGGTGTTGCCGGACCGCGCCGCCGCCCGGCGCGCCTTCGAGGCCATGATGCAGATGGGCAAGATCGACGTCGCCGGCATCGAGGCGGCGGTGCGCGGCTGACAACGCGCATCCGCGCCCGGTGGCGTTCAATCCGCCGGCAGCCCGAACGCCTCGCGCAGCGCCGCGCCCGCCAGGTCGAACAGGCGGCGGGCGTCGGGCGTGAGGCCCAGCATGTGGATGCACGCATGCACCATGCCCGGCAGCACCTCGTCGCGCGCCGCCACGCCCGCCTGCCGCAGCCGTTCGGCGTAGGCCAGCCCCTCGTCGCGCAGCGGATCGTATTCGCAGATCAGCAGCGTCGCTGGCGGCAGGCCGGCCAGCTCGGCGCGCAGCGGCGAGGCATACGGCGAGGCGCCATCGCGTTCATTGACCAGGTAAGTGAACCAGCAGTAGCGCATCACGGCTTCCGTCAGGAAGAAGTTCTGCCCATACGCCTGGTACGAGGCGGTGGAGAACGCGTGGTCCACCACCGGATAGCACAGCAGCTGGTGCGCGATCGGCGGACCGCCGCGGTCGCGCGCCATGATGGCCGCGGCCGCCGCCAGGTTGCCGCCGGCGCTGTCGCCGCCGATGGCGATGCGGGCGGGGTCGATCCCCAGCATCCCGGCATGGGCCGCGACCCAGGTCAGCGCCGCGTAGACATCCTCCAGCGGAATCGGAAACTTGCTCTCCGGCGCCAGGCGGTAGTCGACCGACAGCACCTTGCAGCCGGTGGCGTTGGCCAGCGCGCGGCAGGGGTTGTCATACAGTTCCAGCGAGCACTGGAACCAGCCGCCGCCATGCGCGTACACCAGCGCCGGCAACACCGCGCCGGGCGCGGCGCCGTGCGGCGTGTAGGCGCGCACCCGCAGCGGATGGCCGCCATGGCCGGGCACGGTGTGGGTCTCGATGGCGGCCACCGGTTCCAGCGGCCCCTGCAAGGCGCGCAGGCCAGCTTCGGTAGCGGCGCGCTGCGCCTGCAGGTCCAGCGGCGCGGCGGCCGATGACAGGCGCCGCAGATAGGCGTCGATGTGTGGATCCAGGGCCATGCCTCAGCCCTCCCGCGACAGGAACGGCAGCAGGTGCGCGAGGAACTCCTCGGGACACTCCTCCGTTACGAAATGGCCGCAGTCGGCAATGATGGCGCCGCGCACGTCGAGCGCGTTGCGCTGCATGGTGAGCAGCGGCGCGTCGCGGGTGGCGTGCTCGGCGCCGATGGCCAGCACCGGCATGGGCAACGGCGCGCGGGCGCGCTCGCCGTTCTGGCGCACGGTCTCGGGAATGGCGCGGTAGTAGGCGAAGCCGGCGCGCAATCCGCCCGGCGCGGCGTAGGCGTCGATGTAGGCCTGGGCGGCGACGCGGTCGCGGCGGTGCGACCACTTGTCGAACATGTACGTCAGGTAGGCCTGTTCACGGCCCGCGATCAGCGCCTCGGGCAGGTCGGGCAGGCGGTTGAACATGAAATGCCACAGGAAGATGTTGTCCTCGGCCGGCGCGAAGAGGGTGGGCTCGGGCGCCAGGCCGGGGATCACCGCTTCGGTCAGCGCCAGGCGGGTGACCACGCCGGGGAAATCGCTGGCCAGCGCATAGGCGACCCACATGCCGATGTCATGGCCGACCACCTGGTAGCGGGCGTGGCCGAGCTGTGCCATCAGCTGATGCAGGGTGGCGGCGATCGCGCCGGTGTCGTAGCCGCCCAGCGGTCGATCCGAATCGCCGGTGCCGGGCGGATCGACCGCGATGGCCTGATAGCCCTGGCTGGCGAGCGCGTGCATCACGTGGCGCCAGGTGAGCCAGGTCTGCGGCCAGCCGGGGATGAGCAGCACCGGCGTGCCCGTGCCGGCGATGGCGCAATGCAGGCGCGCGCCGTTCACCATCACATAGCGGTGCGAGAAATCCGCGCCGGGCGGCAGGTAGGCGTCGTGGGGATGTGTCATGGATTCAGGGTGTTTTGTCGGGTGAGTCGGGGGACGTGTGTGCGCGTTCAGGCGATGCCCAGCAGCGCGTTGATCTGGCGCTGGTCGATGGCGGCGCCGGCGAAGTCGTCGAAGATCTTGCCGGTCACGGGAATGATGTGCTGCTTGATGAAGGCGGCGCCTTCGCGCGCGCCGGCTTCCTGGTCCTTCAGGCAGCATTCCCATTCCAGCGTGGCCCAGCCCGGGTAGTCGTGGTGCGCCAGCTTGGAGAAGATGGCCTTGAAGTCGACCTGGCCGTCGCCCAGCGAGCGGAAGCGGCCGGCGCGGTCGACCCACGACTGGTAGCCGCCGTAGATGCCCTGGCGTCCGCTCGGATTGAACTCGGCATCCTTCACATGGAACATGCGGATGTGGTCCTTGTAGATGTCGAGATAGTCCAGGTAGTTCAGCTGCTGCAGCACGAAGTGGCTGGGGTCGAACAGGATGGCGCAGCGGGCGTGATGGCCGACGCGCTCGTGGAACATCTCGAACGTGACGCCGTCGTGCAGGTCCTCGCTCGGGTGGATCTCGTAGCACAGGTTCACGCCCTGCTCGTCGCAGGCGTCCAGCACCGGACGCCAGCGCCGCGCCAGTTCGTCGAACGCGGTCTCGATCAGGCCGGCCGGCCGTTGCGGGAACGGGAACAGATAGGGCCAGGCGAACGATCCCGAGAACGTGCCCATGTCGCTCAGGCCCAGGCGGCGCGAGGCCTGCGCGGCCAGCAGCAGCTGTTCGTGCGCCCACTGGGTGCGGGCCGGCGCATTGCCGCGCACCGCGGCCGGCGCGAAGGTGTCGAACATCGCTTCATAGGCCGGATGCACCGCCAGCAGCTGGCCGAAGATGTGGGTGGTCAGCTCGCTGATGACCAGGCCATGGCCGGCCAGCATGCCGGTGATCTCGTCGCAATAGTCCTGGTTCGACGCGGCCAGCGCCACGTCGAACAGGCGCGCGTCCCAGGCCGGCACCTGCAGGGCCTTGAAGCCCAGGCCCGCCGCCCATTCGGCGATGGCGGGCAGGCTGTTGAACGGCGCGGCGGTGTCGCTGAATTGCGCCAGGTGGAGGCTGGGGCCTTTGAGGGTTTTCATGCTGTGGTCTGCCTTTCGTTTGCCGGATACCGGCTTGCGTCAATTGTTTGTCGAACGACAAAGAATAGACCGAAACCGGCGCGCGACGCAAGCGCAGGCGCGCCGGCGTGACCGGCGCGGCGCTACACTACGAAAACACGCAACTCATCAGGCATGGCACATGGCGGGCAGACCCAGGGAATTCGACCGCGACCTCGCATTGCAGCAGGCGATGCTGGCCTTCTGGCAGCACGGTTACGAGGGCACGTCGATGGCCGATCTGGTGGCCGCCACCGGGCTGGCCTCGGCGCGCCTGTATGCGGCCTTCGGCTCCAAGGAAGGCCTGTTCCGCGAGGCGGTGGAACGCTATGAGTCGGGCGACGGCGCCTTCGCCGAACACGCCCTGCAGTCGCCGGATGTGCGCGAAGCCGTCGAGAAGATGCTGCTCGAAGCCGTGTCGACCTACACCCGCCGCGGCCGGCCGCAGGGCTGCATGGTGGTCAGCGCCGCCACCAACTACGCCGCCGACAACGAAGCCGTGATGCGCTGGCTGTCCTCGCACCGCAAGGCGCGCACGCAATCCATCATCGATCGTCTCGACGCCGCGCAACGCGACGGCGCGCTCGAGCCCGGCACCGACGTGCAGGCCTTGGGCGACTTCTACGCCGCGCTGCTGCACGGCCTGTCGGTGCAGGCGCGAGACGGCGTCTCCAAGGCCCGGCTGCAGGCGCTGGTCGGGCCGGCGCTGGCGCCGCTGGCGGCGGCCATGCGCGCGGGCTGATTGTTTCCGGCTGGCCTGCAACGTGTCGCGCATCCGCGCCAGCACGTTACGCGGGGCGTCATGGACGGCCGGGTTGTAGTTGCCCGGCCCGGGGGCGGTTATTGCCGCTCCTTGTAAGGGATGCCATGGGATGCGTGCCCGCTGCCCTCGCGCCGGGGGCAGGGGGGCAGGGAACGGTAATTGCGCAGGCGGGAGATGGCGTCACCGCAACCGCAAGGAGAAACCCGTGCAAACTGTATCCGACTTCGTGCTGGACCGTCTCGGCCAGTGGGGCGTGCAACGCATCTATGGCTATCCGGGGGACGGCATCAATGGACTGATCGGCGCCTTCGGCCGCAACGCGGCGCTGGAATTCGTGCAGGCCCGCCACGAGGAGGGCGCGGCTTTCATGGCGTGCGCCCACGCCAAGTTCACCGGACAGGTCGGGGTCTGCCTGGCCACCTCCGGACCCGGCGCGATCCACCTGCTCAATGGCCTGTATGACGCCAAGATGGACCATCAGCCGGTCGTGGCGATCGTGGGCCAGCAGGCCCGCAGCGCGCTGGGCGGCGACTACCAGCAGGAGGTGGACCTGGCCAACCTGTTCAAGGATGTGGCGCACGATTTCGTGCATATGGTCACATCGCCATTGCAGGCGCGGCACATGATCGACCGCGCCATGCGCATCGCCATGGAGCGGCGCAGCGTCACCTGCCTGATCTTTCCGAACGATGTGCAGGATCTCGAGGCCGTCCCCGAACCTCCGCGCGAGCACGGCACCGTGCATACCGGGATCGGCGTCACGTCGCACGCCACGGTGCCGCCGCAGACCGCGCTGGCGAACGCCGCCGACATCCTCAACCGCGGCGAGCGGGTGGCGATGCTGGTGGGCGCCGGGGCGCTGGCGGCAGGCAACGAAGTCCGGGCGGTGGCCGAACGCCTGGGCGCGGGCGTGGCCAAGGCGCTGCTGGGCAAGGCGGTGCTGCCGGATGCCTTGCCCTATGTCACCGGCGCCATCGGCCTGCTCGGCACCCAGCCCAGTTGGGAGATGATGAACGAATGCGACACGCTGCTGATGGTGGGCACGTCGTTCCCGTACGCCGAATTCCTGCCGCGCGAGGGACAGGCGCGCTGCGTGCAGATCGACCTGGACGGGCGCCAGCTGAGCCTGCGCTATCCGGCGGAGGTCGGCCTGGTGGGCGACGCGCGGCTGACGCTCGAGGCATTGCTGCCCATGCTCCAGCCCAAGGGGGCCGGCGAGTGGCGCGGGCACATCGAAAAGCGGGTGCGACGCTGGCGTGAAACCGTCCAGGCGCGCGCCCGGGTCGCGGCCAACCCCGTCAATCCGCAACTGCCCTTTCTGGAATTGTCGGATCGACTGCCGCCGGATTGCATCGTGACCTGCGACTCCGGTTCGGCGGCCAACTGGTATGCGCGCGACGTCCAGTTGCGCGAAGGCATGATGGGTTCGGTGTCGGGCGGCCTGGCGAGCATGGGTTGCGGCGTGCCGTACGCGGTGGCGGCCAAGCTGGCCCATCCCGGCCGTCCGGTGATCGCGCTGGTGGGGGACGGCGCCATGCAGATGCTGGGCATCAACGAGCTCATCACGATTGCGCACCGTTGGCAGGAATGGGCCGATCCGACGCTGGTGGTGTTGGTGCTCAACAACGGCGATCTCAATCTGGTGACATGGGAGCAGCGGGTCATGGGTGGTGACCCGCGCTTTGGCGACTCGCAGTGGTTGCCCGAATTCTCCTATGCCGACTATGGCCGCCTGCTGGGCCTGGAGGGCATCCGGGTGACGGCGCCGGAGCAGGTCGGGCCCGCCTGGGACCAGGCGTTGGCGGCGGGGCGGCCGGCGGTGCTGGAAGTGGTGACCGACCCGGAAATGCCGCCGTTGCCGCCGCACGTGTCGCTCAAGCAGGCGCGCGCCTACATGGCGGCGCTGCGCAAGGAAACCGGCGGCGCCGGCGCCGCGGCGCTGCGCGCGACGCTCAAGCAGTGGTGGGCCGGTTGAGGGGGCGGCACGCCGCTTGCTAAGTGACCTTCGTCCGGCGTTCCGGCCCGGTCCCGGCCGGCGCCTGGCAGGCATTCTTTTCAAGGAGAGGTCATGGCTACACAGAACGGCAGCGACACGCTGCGTGATTTGGTATCGGGAACCGAAAACCTGCTGCGCAGCACCGCCAGCTACGGCGGCGCAGAGATCGAGGCGGCGCGTGATCGCCTCAAGCACCAGCTCGACGCGGCGCGCGCCGAGGCCCGCGTCAGAGGCCGGCACGCATGGCGGCGGGCCAGGGAGGTATCGGCAGCCACCGATGACTATGTGCACGAGCACGCCTGGAAGACCATCGCCAGCGCCGTGCTGGTGGGCGCGCTGGCCGGCATCTGCCTGATGGCGGAGTCCCGCCGCCGCTGATCAACGCGTTGAACCATTCCTTCATTGCAAAACATGCCGCGGGCAACCGCGCAGGAGCGACATCATGGAACACCAATCGAATATCGTCGGCGGTCCGAAAGCCAGGGCGCTCGGGCCCGGGCCGGAAGTCATGGCCGCCAATACCCTGGAAGGCAATGACGTCTACAACGCCGCGGGCGAGAGCCTGGGGGACGTCAAGGCCATCATGATCGACGTGCCGCGCGGCCGGGTGGCCTATGCGGTGCTGGCGCGCGGCGGCGTGCTGGGGATGGGGGAAAAGCTGTTCGCCATTCCCTGGAACGCGCTGACGCTGGATACCGACCGCAAGTGCTTCGTGCTCAACGTCGACAAGGAGACGCTCAAGAACGCGCCCGGGTTCGACAAGGACAACTGGCCGAGCATGGCCGACGAGACCTGGGCGCGCGACCTGCACAAGTACTACAACCAGGACGTCTACTGGTAGGCGTCTTCCAGCAGCCGCAGCAGCATGCCGGCCAGCGCTTCGCGCTCGGCCGGCGTGAGGATCGCGCAGGCCTGCTCGTCGATCCGGCGCAGGACGGCGCGGCCCGGTTCCAGCTTGCGATGGGCCGCGGCCGTCAGGGATATCAGGCTGCTGCGGCCATCGGTGGGTGACGGCTCGCGCCGCACCAGGCCGTCGCGCTCCATGCGGGTGAGCAACTGGGCCATGCTGGGCTGTTCCACGTCGCAGGCCTCGGCCAGTTCCTTCTGCGTCAGCCGGCCGCCGTCCTTGAGCGCGACCAGGACCGGCAACTGCGAGGCGCTGATGCCGATGTCCCGCAGTCCGTCGTCGACCCGGCGCGCCATCAGGCGGGCGTAGCGGTTGATGAGCAGGGTCGGCATTCGCCGGGGCTGCCAGTCGGGGGAAGTCGCCATACGTCCTCTTTTAAGTTAATAGGCACCTATGTAATATATATAGGCACCTATTAACTTAAGGGAAAGGCCGTCATGCCGCAAGTCCCCACCATCGCCATCATCGGCGCCGGCCCGGCCGGCCTGACCACCGCCAATATCCTGCAGCGCCATGGCTGGCGCGCCGATGTGTTCGAGGCCGATGCCGCGGTCGACGCGCGCGACCAGGGCGGCTCGCTCGACCTGCATCCCGATGAAGGCCAGCGGGCGTTGGCGCGGGCCGGGCTGCTGGACGCATTCATGGCGATCGCCCGGCACGAAGACCAGGAAACGCGGCTGGTGGATCACGCCACCGGGGCGGTGCTGCGCGAGGAGATTCCGGCGCCGGGCGCCGGCGATCGGCCCGAGATCGATCGCCTGGCGCTGCGCCAGCTGCTGCTGCAACCGCTGGCCGCCGGCACGGTGCGCTGGGGGCAGCGGTTGGACGCGGTCATCGAGCGCCCCGACGGGCGCTTTGGCTTGCGCTGCGCCGGCGGCGAGCAGGGCCCCTACGATCTGGTGATCGGCGCGGACGGCGCCTGGTCGCGGGTGCGCGCGGCGCTCACGCCGGCGCGGCCGGTGTATCGCGGCGTCACGTTCGTGGAGCTGTGGCTGCACGATGTGGACCGCCGCCATCCCGAGGCGGCCGGGCGGGTCGGGCACGGCACGCTGTTCGCGCTGCATGGCGGCGACGGCATCGTGGCGCAGCGCAACGGCAACGCGACCTTGCGCGTCTACGCGGCGTTGCGCACCGGCGACCCGGGCGATGGCCGCGCGGCCCCCGGCATGGCGGACATCGGCAAGGACGCGCTGCTGGCGCGCTTCGCGGGCTGGTCGCCGTCATTGCTGGCGCTGATCGCCGGGGCGGACCGGATCGCGGCGGTGCGGCCCATCGTGTCGCTGCCCGCGGGCACGCGCTGGCCGCATCGCGCGGGGCTGACCGTGATCGGCGACGCGGCGCACGTGATGCCGCCATTGGGGGTGGGCGTGAACCTGGCGATGTTGGACGCGGCGGAGCTGGCCGACGCGCTGGTCAGCGACGACGACTGGCGCGCGGCCCAGCGGCGCGGCGAGGCATCGATGCTGGATCGCGCCGCGGCCATCGCGCCGCATTGCATCGAGGCCCTCGACGAGATGTTCGGCGACCACGGCGCGCGGGCCTTGCGGCAACAGCTGGAGACGCATGCGCGTGATGGCGGAGCGGGTACTCGCGCGGGTTAGGAAGGGCAAAGACCGCCCCGGCCGTCAGCCGGCCGCTTCCCAGCCGCCGCAGCCGGGCCGCACGGCCAGGCGCGTGTCCTCACGCCGCACCTGCTCGTCGTCGAGCCGCGCGGCGCCGGCCGGATCGGTGTCGAAGGCGACGCCCAGGGCGGCGGCCACGCGCGGATCCTCGATGGGCAGTTCCCAGGTCAGGAACAGTTGCGACAGGTCCGGGCCCGGCGCGAAGTCGCTTTCGCGGAACGCGCTGGCGCCGCGCGGCACCACGCCATGCGGCTGGCAGGTGTCGAACAGCACCGCGGTGCCGCGGGTCAGCGCGATGCGCTGGCCGCTCTGGGCGAAAACCAGGTCCAGGCCCTTGTCCTCGCTCAGGAACAGATTGCAGAAGGCCGCGCCGCCATACTGGTCGCCGTCGTGATGGTAGCGAGCGCCGCGGCAGGCCATCAGCGCGATGTCGCTGTCGGCCAGCACGTCGCCCAGTCCGAGCGCGGCGCTCCAGTCGCGCATGGCCCGCACGCAGGCGCTGTATTCGGGCCAGCGCGTCATGGTGCGCGCCAGCGGCATCTGCTCGACGTCGCCGGGTTCGAGTTCGAGCCGGGTGTCGATCTCCCGCGCCCAGTCGGCGACCAGGCGCGCCGGCGGCGCGGGCAGGGCCAGCGTGGCGGTGCGCACGGCGGCGCCGACGCTGCGGCTGCGCAGCGCGTCGCCGCGCCAGAAATACGAAACGAGGGGAGCGGTGGACATGGCCCTATTAGAGCCCAAACCCAGAGCCCAAACCCAGGGCCCAAACCCGTCCCGGTTCAGCCGCCCAGGGCCCCCGCCCACAGCCGCTGCACCCACGAGCGCCGCGCCGGCCGCGCGCGGTTGCCGGTGTAGTCCTTCTGCGATGCCTTGACCACGTCGCCGAATGGCGCGTCGTTGCGGTAGTCGCAGGGGGAATGGCCGGCGGCCAGCGCTTCCTGGTAGTAGCGCTCGAACAGCTCGGCCAGGTCGGCGCGCGCGTGCGTCACCACCTCGCCGTCGAACCAGTGCTGGCGGCCCTCGGCGCGCAGGCGCGGCATCGCGTAGCGGTGCGAGAACTGCGTGCCCATGTCGGAATAGTGCAGAATGCCGATCTCGTCGCGCGCCAGGTTTTCGCCATCGATGCTGTTGTAGCGGGCATCCAGGTGCTGGACCAGCTGCGGCCGCTCGGCGAAGTAATGCTTCATCTCGCGATTGGCGTGGCGCTTGGCGCGCAGGGCCTCGAGCGTGGGCAGATGGGCGCGGGCGCCGGCGCAGTCCCACAGCGCCACGCAGGAGCGCCAGCCGTCGCCGTCGCGGCGGCCGGCGACGATGGCCCCGCCGTCCAGCGGCAGGTCCCAGATCTCGGCCAGGTCGCACAGCACCAGCATGTCGGCGTCCATGTACAGGGCGCGGCCCTGGAAGCCGGCGGCGGCCGGCACGGCCCAGCGGAAGGCCGAGAACGGCGTCGACCATTTCTCGGTGCGCCAGCCGCGGCCGCGCGCCGGATCGCAATACCAGGGGCTGGCGGGGTCGCGCGACAGGCGCATCCAGGTGATCTCGACCGGGCGCGAGGCGTGCTTGCGGGCGCTGTAGTCCAGCACCATCATCTGCTCGAGATCGCAATCGTTGGGGTCGCAACCGACAAAGATCCTGATGGGGTCTTGCATGTTGTCTCCGTCATCCCAGGCAATGGTGGCGCGCCGGTCCTCGGTCTCCGGCGAACCTGAATTATTCCTGAATTGTAGACGGAGTTGTCCGCGAAAAGCGGGTTTTCGCCTCAGAACACCCGGATCAGCATGTTGATGCCGGCAATCAGCAACACCAGCAGCACGATGCGGTTGAAGACCTCGGCGTTGACGCGGTGGTACAGGCGCCGGCCGAGCCAGGCGCCGATGAGCGTGCCGGGCAGCGCGCGCCAGGCCAGCGACATGACCTCGGCGGTGAGATAGCCCGACACCGCCTGCGACGCCAGCGCCACCGCCAGGATCGACAGGTTGAAGGACTGGAACACCGCGCGCCGCTCGTCCTTGCTCCAGCCCTGCAGTCCGGCCCACAGCGTGGGCAGCGGGCCGGACAGCCCGGCGACGCCGCCCAGCAGGCCGCCGCCCAGGCCCACCAGGCCATCGGCCAGGCGGCTGGCGCGCGGCAGGCGGTAGTGGCCGTTCAGCAGCAGCACGGTGCACAGCGTCATCAGCAGCAGGCCCAGTCCGCCCTGGAACAGCCGCGGCGACACATAGGGCAGGGCGGCGACGCCGGCCGGCACGCCCAGCAGGCCGCCGACGACGAAGGGCGCGGTCCGGCGCAGGTCGATGGCGTGCCAGATCGCGGGCAGCGTTTGCAACTGCGAGACCACCGAACAGAGGATGACCAGCGGCGAGGCCAGCGCGGGCGGCAGCGCCAGCAGCCAGACCGGCAGGGCCGTCAGGCCGGTGCCGAAGCCGGTCAGGCCGGAAACCAGGCCGCCGGCCAGGGCGCCGCCGGTGATGAGGATAGGGTCGTAGGACATGGCAAGCGGCGAGGGGACGGGCCATATTTGTAGCGCCGACCCGCGCCGCCGCAACCGTCCGCTTTGCCGATGTCCGCCCTACCAGTGCGGCGCGGGGACGGGGCGGCGGGCGCCGATGCCACTAAAATTCCGGCAGACCCGTTCCGCGCATTCCGCCATGACATCCGCCGCCGTCACCTGGCTGGTGCTGGACCGGCCCCAGGGCGATCTCGAAGGGCAGCTGTGCCGGGCCATTCGTGAACGCGTGCTGGCGGGCCGGCTCGGCGCCGGCGAAAAACTGCCGTCGACCCGCGCCCTGGCGCTGGCGCTGCGGATCGCCCGGTCGACCGTGGTGCAGGCCTACGACCGCCTGCGCGCGGAGGGCTATATCGAGACGGCGCGCGGCTCCGGCACCCGGGTCGCGGCGCGGCAGCCGCGGCCGCTGGCGGGGGCGCCCGACGCGC
>NZ_CYTU01000075.1:0-22303 GCF_001299375.1 Achromobacter sp. 2789STDY5608621
GGCCGCGAGGCGCGCCGCCGCGCGCCGCCGCCGGCCGCCCCGCTGCCCGCGCGCCGGGACGCCCATGGCGGCGCCGCCAAACCCTCGCAAAGGAGCGCGGCATGAGCGCCCAACCCTACCTCGACGTCCAGGGCCTGACGGTGAAGTTCGGCGGCCTCACCGCCATCAACGGCCTGTCGATGCAGGTCGAGCGCGGCCGCATCCACGCGCTGATCGGCCCCAACGGCGCCGGCAAGTCCACCACCTTCAACTGCGTCTCGCGCTACTACCGGCCGACGCAGGGGCGCATCGTCTTCGACGGCGTCGACATCACGAAGAAGAAGCCGCACGAGATGGCCGCGCTGGGCGTGGCCCGCACCTTCCAGAACCTGGAACTGTTCAGCGCCCTGACGGTGCGCGAGAACGCGCTGCTGGGCACCTATGCGCACGGCGCCAACACGGCCTCGCGCCTGCTGCGCCCGGCCAATGCCGAGGCGCGCGAACGCGTCGAGCACCTGCTGGAACGCGTCGGCCTGGCCGATTTCCTCGACACGCCCGCGTGCAGCCTGGACTTCGGCCGCCAGAAGATGCTGGAACTGGCGCGCGCGCTGGCCATCTCGCCCAAGCTGCTGTTGCTGGACGAGCCCGCCGCCGGCCTGCGCAACCGCGAGATCGAGACGCTCGACCACATCCTCACCGAACTGTGCGAACGCGACGGCATCACGGTGCTGCTGGTCGAGCACGTGATGCAGCTGGTGATGTCGATCTCCGATCGCATCACCGTCATGTCGTTCGGCGAGAAGATCGCCGAAGGCACGCCCGCGGAGGTGCGCAGCAACCCCCGCGTCATCGAAGCCTATCTGGGCAAGGGAGCCGCCGGTGGCTGAGAACCTGCTTGAAGTCGAATCGGTCAGCGCCGCCTACGGCAATATCCGCGCCCTGCAGGACGTGTCGCTGAAGGTGCCGCAAGGCGCCATCGTCGCGTTGCTGGGCGCCAACGGCGCCGGCAAGTCCACCACGCTCAACGTGATCTCGCGGCTGGTGACGCCCACCGCGGGCAGCGTGCGCTTTGCCGGCGAACCGATACACCGCCAGCCGGCCGACGCCATCGTCGGCCGCGGCATCGTGCAGGTGCCGGAAGGCCGCGAGATCTTCCGCGAGATGAGCGTGCGCGAAAACCTGGAAATGGGCGCCTACCTGCGCCAGGACCGCCTGGCGGTCAAGGCCGACCTGGACATGGTCTGCGACACCTTCCCGCGGCTGCGCGAGCGCTTCGAGCAGAAGGCCGCCACGCTGTCGGGCGGCGAACAGCAGATGCTGGCCACCGGCCGCGCCATGATGGCCCGCCCGCGCATGATCCTGCTGGACGAGCCGTCCATGGGCCTGTCGCCGCTGGTGGTGGAACAGATCTTCGACATCGTGCTGCGCCTGAACCGCGAGCAGGGCATCACCATCCTGCTGGTGGAACAGAACGTGAAGCTGGCGCTGTCGGTGTCCAGCTATGCCTACATCCTGGAAAACGGCGAGATCGCGCTGGAAGGCGAATCGGCCGCGCTGGCCAGCGACGAAGGCGTGCAGCGCGCCTACCTGGGCGGCTAGGAGCCAACACACCATGACCCTGATGATGCAAGACAAGCGAGTCCTCGTCACCGGCGCCGGACGCGGCCTGGGCGCCACCATCGCGCAGGGCTTCGCCCGCGAAGGCGCCACCGTGATCGTGGCCGACCTCGATCCCGCCCTGGCCCGCGCCAGCGCCCAGGCCATCGCGGCCGCGGGCGGCCGCGCCATCGATGCCGCGCTGGACGTGACCGATGCCGCCGCGGTGCGCGCCTTCGCCGACGAGTGCGAGGCGCGCCATGGCGCCATCGACGTGCTGGTCAACAACGCCGGCATCTCGGCGCGGGCGTCGTTCGACGATCCGCAGACGCCGCAGATCTGGGAGCGCGTGATGAACGTGAACCTGCAAGGCACCTTCAACGTCACCCACGCCTTCGTCGAACAGCTCAAGGCCAGCCGCGGCGCCATCGTCAACCTGTGCTCGATCGTGGCCTACGGCTGCGGCATCTCGACCGCCGGCTACGTGGTCTCCAAGGGCGGCGTGCGCTCCTTCACCGAAGTGCTGGCGCGCGACCTGGCGCCGCACGGCGTGCGAGTCAACGCCGTCGCCCCCGGCCTGATGGAAACCGAGATGACCGCCGGCCAGCGCGCCCAGGCCCACGGCACCGACTGGTACATGCGGCGCGCGCCCATGGCGCGGGCCGGACGCGCCGACGAGATCGTCGGCCCCGTGCTGTTCCTGGCCTCGGCCATGGCCAGCTACGTCAATGGCGTGGTGCTGCCGGTGGACGGCGGCTACCTGGCCGTATAGGAATCGATATGGAACCCCTCAATTCTCGTGGCACCGCGCTGGTGACCGGCGGCGCCAGCGGCATGGGCCTGGCGATCGTCGAACGGCTGGCGCGCGACGGCTTTCGGGTCGTCATGGCCGACCGCAACGCGGCCCTGGCCGGCCAGGAAACCCAGGCGCTGCGCGCGCAGGGCCTGGACGTGGACTACCGCGTGGTCGACCTGGCCGACGAACACGCCACCCGCGCCCTGGTGCGCGAACTGGCGCCGCTGGCGGCGCTGGTCAACAACGCCGGCCTGTTCGACGAGCGCAAGTTCTTCGACGTCTCCAGCGACGACTACCGCCGCATGTTCGACGTCAACCTGCTGGCCGTCGCCACCCTGACGCAGGAAGCCGCGCGCGACATGGCCGCCGGCGGCAAGATCGTCAACATCGCCTCGCGCGCCTACCTGGGCGCGCGCAACCATCCGCACTACGTGGCCTCGAAGGCCGCGCTGGTGGGCTACACCCGCGCCTCGGCCATGGAGCTGGCGCCGCGCGGCATCCTGGTCAACGCCATCGCCCCCGGGCTGATCGACACGCCGCTGCTGCGCAACCTGAGCGCCGAGCGCCTGGCGGCCCAGCTGGCATTGCAGCCCACGGGCCGCGCCGGCCAGCCGCAAGACGTGGCCAACGCGGTGTCGTTCCTGGCCTCGCCGCAAATGGACTTCATCACCGGCCAGGTGATTTTCGTGGACGGCGGCAAGTCGCTGGGCGGGTCGGGAGCATAGGCAGCATGGACAGCATCAAGTGGGACAAGGAAGTCGACGCGCTCGTGGTCGGCTCGGGCGCGGGCGGCATGAGCGCCGCGCTGACCGCCAGCGTGGCGGGCCTGGACGTATTGCTCATCGAGAAGACCGACCGCATCGGCGGCTCGACCGCCATTTCCGGCGGCGCGCTATGGATACCGCTGAACGCGCAGACCGAGGCCGCCGGCCATCCGGACAGCTTCGACAAGGTCTGGACCTATCTGCAGGAAACCGTCGGCGCCGCGGCCTCCGACGAGATGAAGCGCGCCTATCTCGACGCCGGCCCGCGCATGATGGATGACCTGGTCGCGCGCGGCTTCCTGCAGGTGGCCGCGCGCACCGCCTCGCCCGACTACTACCCCGACCTGCCCGGCGCCGCCATGGGCGGCCGCTCGCTCGATCCGGTGGAATTCGACGGCCGCAAGCTGGGCCGCCACTTCAAGACGCTGCGCGATCCGTTGAAGGAGTTCACGGTGCTGGGCGGCATGATGGTCAGCATCACGGACGTGCGCCACCTGCTGCGCGCCACCGGCGCGTTCGCCTCGTGGCGCCACGCCATGAAGCTGGTGCTGCGCTATGGCGCGGACCGCCTGCGCGGCTACCACCGCGGCACCCGCCTGCTGCTGGGCAACGCGCTGGCCGCGCAACTGTTCCACGCCATGCTGGCGCGCAAGGTGCCGTACTGGCTCAACACGCCGGCGCTGGCGCTGCTGCGCGACGCCGACGGCGCGGTGCTGGGCGCCACCGTCGAACACGAGGGCCGGCGCATCAACATCCGCGCCCGCCGTGGCGTGGTCATGGCCACGGGCGGCTTTCCGTGGGATTCGACGCGCCGCCGCCAGACCTATCCCCACCCCACCGACGACTGGTCGATGTCGCCGCGCGACAATACCGGCGACGGCATCCGCCTGGCCGAGGACGCCGGCGCGGCGCTGGGCCAGGGCCATTCCAGCCCCGCCTTCTGGGCCCCGGTCTCGATCCTGGAACAACCCGGCGGCAAACGGCTGCACTATCCGCACCTGGTGTGGGACCGCGCCAAGCCGGGCCTGATCGCCGTCAACGGCGCCGGCCGCCGCTTCGTCAACGAATCGACCTCGTACCACGCCTTCGTGCAGGCCATGTACCGCAGCCACGAACAGGCGCCGACCATGCCCGCCTTCCTGCTGTGCGATCAGCGCTTCATCGACACCTGGGGCCTGGGCCTGGCGCTGCCCGGCGGCCGCCCGCGCCAGCACCTGATCGACGCCGGCTACCTGCTGCAGGCGCCGACGCTGGAAGCGCTGGCGCAAAAGCTGGGCGTGCCGCCGGACGCGCTGCACGCCACCGTGGCGCGCTACAACGAACACGCGGCGCAGGGCCTGGACCCCGACTTCGGCAAGGGCGGCACCGCCTACAACCGCTACCTGGGCGACCCCGAACACCAACCCAATCCCTGCCTGGCCCCGCTCGGCGCCGGCCCCTACTACGCGGTCAAGGTCTATGCCGGCGACATCGGCACCGCCTGCGGCATCGCGGCCAACGGCAATGCGCAGGCCGTGGATGCCAGCGGCCAGGCCATCCCCGGCCTCTACGTGGCCGGCAACGACATGCACTCGGTCATGGGCGGCGCCTATCCCGCGCCCGGCATCACGCTGGGGCCCGCGCTGACTTTCGGCTGGGTCGCTGGACAACACCTGGCCCGTGGCCAACACTGACGCTCCCCCACCGACAAGGACACCCATGAAGATCTACTTCTCGCCCGCCTCGCCCTTCGTGCGCAAATGCATGGTCATCGCCCACGAGCTGGGGCTGGCCGACCGCATCGAAAAGCTGCCCAGCGCCGCCGGCCCCGTGGCCCGCGACCAGAACATCATCCCCGACAACCCGCTGGGCCAGGTGCCGACCCTGATCACCGACGACGGCCAGCGCCTGTTCGACAGCCGCGTCATCTGCGAATACCTCAACGACCTGGGCCGGGGCGCGCTGTTCCCGGCCGGCGCCGCGCGCTGGGCCGCGCTGGCCGAGCAATCGCTGGGCGACGGCATGCTGGGCGCGGCGCTGCTGGCGCGCTACGAGACCGTGCTGCGTCCCGAGCCGCTGCGCTGGGACGGCTGGTACGAAGGCCAGATGGGCAAGGTGCGCGACGGCCTGGCGCTGCTCGAAAAGACCGCCGCCCGCCTGGAAGGCCGCCTGGACATCGGCACCATCACCGTCGGCTGCGCCCTGGGCTACCTGGACTTCCGCTATCCCGATTTCGACTGGCGCGCCGGCCACCCCGCCGTCGCCGCGTGGTTCAAGGCGTTCAACCAGCGCCCGTCGATGCAGGCGACGCTGCCGCACGCCTGACCCGCTCCGGTTTGGGTGGCCGCCAGGCCTGGAGAACCCGCCGGGCTCCAGGCGCAACGGCCGCCCGGTACGGCGCGCCCTCTTGGGCCCGCCGCTCGCCCCTGGCGCTTGCCAGGGGCTTTTTTTTCTTACAGATCGACATACCGCTGCGCCGACGGCCGTCTATATTGAACTTCCAAGGTCCCCGCCGGACCAATTGGTAGACCCCACAGAACAGGGAGCCCACGCATGAACGTGACCGCCGTCTCCCCCATCGCCCGCGTCGCCCCGCCGTATGCCGCGCGCATCCCGCTGCTGGACGACACCCGCCCCGTCTGGGAAGCCGAATGGGCCGCCCGCAACGCCGCCACGCGCCAGGCGCAACGCAGCGCGCAGGCGCAGGCCGCCTGGCAGGCCCAGCGCATCGCCCGCACTGCGCCCGCGCCGCGCACCGACGACGCCGATGCCAGCCGCGCCGTCACAAACACGCCATCCACGGCGGTTGCCGCCGCGGCCGCCGCGCCCGCCGCCGTCAACGTCGACCAGTTGCGCGACCTGTACGCCGACGCGCGCCTGCGCCGCGCCATCGACGAATTCTCGGCGCGCCCCGACCCGGTGGCGCTGCGCGCCGACACCGCCAACGACCTCGGCACCATCGAGGGCCTGACGCCGCTGCAGCCCTACCGCGTGGCCATGGGCAATCCGCAGGTGCAGGAACTGCAGACCGCCGTGGCCATGAAGGCCGCCGGTCTCGGCATCCCCAAGGTCGAGAACATCGGCCCGACCGAGAACGTCACCGACAACGCGCGCTACCGGCCCAACGCCCGCACCTGAGCGTAAAAAAAAGCCGCCCACAGGGCGGCTTTTTCACTTGCCGGACGGCGGCGCCCGATCAGTGGAAGAACTCGGCGATCATCGTCGCGCCCAGGAAGGTGCCGGCGTTGGCCGCCAGCGACACCACCACGATCTTCCAGCCGAGCTTGCGGAAGGCCGGCAGGTCCTTCAGGATCGACAGGCCGGCCATGGCCAGGATCACCGTCGTGAACGGCAGGAAGTTGACCTTGTTGACCGCGGCGATGATCTGGTCCGAATACGGCACCGCGCCGGGGCAGCCCACGGTCATCGCGATCAGCGACAGCACCGCCACGGCGGGCAGCTTGGGCACCACGCGCAGCAGCAGGTCGGCGATCACGACCAGCAGGATGATGATCAGCATGCCGGGCAGCGCGTCCAGGATCGGCACCTTGTAGCCGAACTGGTTGCCGACCAGCGCGAACAGGCCGCACACGGCGTAGGCCGTGAGGCGGTCGCCGAAGCCCATTTTCACGGCATGCGACGGCGCCTCGGTGGCGGCCGGGGTGTCGGCGGCGGTTTCGGCCTTGGCGCGCGAGAAGCGGCCCAGCACCGGCTCCAGCTTGCCGTACAGGAAGATGGTCGTCGGCAGCGAAATGAACAGCGTGAAGTAGACGCCCACCACCGTGGTCAGCAGGTTGGCGGCGGCGGCCAGCGCGGCCACCTGGTGCGCCACTTCCGGCGTCTGCTGCGAGGCGATGGCGCCCACGCCCGCGGCCATCATGCTGCCCGAGCCCACGCCGGCGCCCATGGCGAGCGAACGCGGATCGAAGATGTTCAGGCTGGTGATGAAGCCGGCCATCAGCGCCACGAACAGCGCGCCGATCACGGTGCCGGTGATGTACTCGGCCATCACGCCGCGGCCTTCGGGCGAATTCATGCCGTAGCGCTCGCCGATGATCGCCAGGCTGGGCTCGCGGCCCACCGAGAACGTCGCGCCGATGGCTTCGCGCTTGATGCCCAGCAGCAGCGCCAGCGGCAGGCCGATGGCCATGGTGCCGAAGAAGTGGCCGAACTCCTGGAACACCAGGGCCCAGCCGGCCTCGCGCACTTGCGGCAGCGAGCCGCCGACCATCAGGCCCAGCTTGGCCAGGAACGGCAGCAGCGCGTACTGCAGGTAGCCGCTGATGCGGGTCTGCATGGCGGTGTCGATGCCGACGCCAGACGGCAGGCGCTGGCCGACGGCGGCCACCACCGCGCCGATGAAGATGGCCCAGAGCATGGGCTGCAGAACGATCTTGCCCGGACCCACCGCGAAGGTGGCGCTGCCGATCGCTTCGGACACGAGCACCACCAGCAAGATGGCGACAAGCATGCGGATGCGGCTGGATAGCGGCATGGCGGGCATGGCCAGGCTGGCGCCGGCATGAGACATCGGATTCCCCTGAGTACGTGAGTAGGTATTGGAGCGGCCCGATCGGCACATCCACGGCGGTCGCCCCCGGGCTGGAGGGCCGGTACGGGGCGGCTCGCGGGGCGAGCGGGCGGCAGCGGCGATTTTCGCCCGGGGGCCGGCGCGCCAACCATGACACCGCCAGGGCTAATGTGTTGCGTAAAATGCAACGGATGCCCCTAGACAGGGAATTTTTTGCAAGAACCAGCAATATATCAGGGTAAACCCTCAATATGTTGCAGGCCGAACCGATGCCTTTGCGCCACGGAGCACCGCCATGGACGAAAAACTCGACGCCCGCCGCACCCATTACTTCATGCAGGTCATGAGCCGGGGTTCGGTGCGCGGCGCCGCCGAAGTGCTGAACATGGACCCGTCCGCCGTCAGCCGCGCCATCGCGGCGCTGGAGCGCGACTGCGGCATGGCCCTGTTCGAGCGGCGCGGCCGCGGCGTGGTGCCGACCGACGCCGGCCACATCCTGGCGCGCTACGTGAAGCGCCAGCAGAACATCCAGGAAAGCTTCTTCTCGGAAATCGACAGTCTGCGCAAGGCGGAGCGCGGCCACATCGACCTGGTGCTGGGCGAAGGCTTCGTCGAGCTGATGTTCGACCGGGTGCTGCCCGGCTACTGGCGCAGCCATCCCGAGGTGACGCTGGACATCGACGTGGCCCGCACCTCCGAGATCGTGCAGCGCATCGTCGACGACCTGGCCTATATCGGGCTGGTGTTCCAGCCGCCCAACGACGCCCGGCTGCGCACGCACTACTCGCGGCCCGAGCCGATCCGGGCCATCGTGCGCCAGGAACATCCGCTGACGCGCCTGCAACGGCCGCTGCTGCTGACCGACCTGGTCGAGTACCCCGGCGCCTCGATGCAGGAAGGCTTCGGCGTGCGCCAGCACATCCAGGCCGCCGAGATCAGCGAACAGGTGCGGCTGCGCAACGTGCTGACCACCTCGTCGTTCAAGGCGTTGTGGCAGTTCGCCGCCACCGGCATCGGCTACGCCCTGACGCCGCCCATCGCGGTCACCGCCGACATGGCCGCGATGCGCCTGGCCAGCCTGCCGCTGGCCAACCCCATCCTCAACCAGGGCAGCCTGCACGTGCTCAGCCGCGCCGGCCGCCACATCTCGCCGGCCGCGCGCGAACTGCTGGACCACATCGTGCGCGGCATCGGCACGCCCGCCGCCGGCGCCATCTGATACGGTCGCCTGGGGCGAATCTGCATCTGCCCCGCCCGCGCCGGGGCGGCTACAGTGGGCGCATCCCCTTTCAGGAGACCATCCCGATGCTCAGCTTCCTGCGCACGGTCAAATCCGTCCTGTGGGGCTTTTTCGGCGTGCGCCGCGGCCGCGGCTACGACGCCGACATCGCCCACAACAAACCCGCCCCGCTGATCCTCACCGGCCTGTTGATGGCGGCCTGCCTGGTCGTGATCCTGGTGCTGGTGGCGCGCTGGGCGGTCAACGCCGCGCTGTAGGCCCCACCGTTGGGGAATCCCCCCGGCGTGGAGGGCATACGCTTATTACCAGAATGACTTAGACGCTCGAAGCGGCTGCCTGTTACGGTTATGAATCCCCCAGTCCCCGCCCACGGCGGGCCACGCTTGCGGGGACCAGACCGAGAAGACCTCAAGGGCAGTAGACATGTACGTGTATGACCCCGTCGACCAGCAGCTTGTCGAAGAGCGTGTGGCGCAGTTCGCCGACCAGACGCGCCGCTTCCTCGACGGCCAGCTCACCGAAGATGATTTCCGCGTCCTGCGCCTGCAGAACGGCCTGTATATCCAGCGCCACGCGCCGATGCTGCGGGTGGCCATCCCCTACGGCATCCTGGCCTCGCGCCAGCTGCGCACCCTGGCGCACATCGCGCGCAAGTGGGACCGCGGCTACGGCCACTTCAGCACGCGCCAGAACATCCAGTTCAACTGGCCCAAGCTGGAAGACGTGCCGGACATCCTGGCCGAACTGGCCACGGTGCAGATGCACGCCATCCAGACCAGCGGCAACTGTATCCGCAACACCACCACCGACCACTTCGCCGGCGTCGCGCCGGACGAGCTGATCGACCCGCTGGTGTGGTGCGAGATCATCCGCCAGTGGTCCACGCTGCATCCCGAATTCGCGTTCCTGCCGCGCAAGTTCAAGATCGCCGTCAGCGGCGCCGTGCAGGACCGCGCGGCGGTCGGCGTGCACGACATCGGCCTGCAGGCGGTCGAGCGCGATGGCAAGCTCGGTTTCCGCGTCTGGGTCGGCGGCGGCATGGGCCGCACGCCGATCGTCGGCAAGCTGATCAACCCCTTCGTCGAATGGCAGGATCTGCTGACCTACATGCAGGCCGCGCTGCGGGTCTACAACCTGCATGGCCGCCGCGACAACAAGTACAAGGCGCGCATCAAGATCCTGGTGAAGGACCTGACGCCGGAAGTCTATGCGCAGCAGGTGGACGAACAGTGGCAGCTGATCAAGGGCGGCCCCGACACCATCACGCAGGAATTCGTCGACACCATCGCCGCGCGCTTCATCTGGCCGCAATACGACGCGGCCGCGGCCAACGACACCGACAACACCGCGGCGCTGGCCGCCGCCGATCCGCGCTTCGCGCGCTGGGTCCGCACCAACGTGCACGCCCACAAGACGCCGGGCTACGCCGCCGTCACCGTCTCGCTCAAGGCCACCGGCGTGCCGCCGGGCGACATCACCGCCGACCAGATGGACGCGGTGGCCGCGCTGGCCGATGAATACGGCTTCGGCGAACTGCGCGTGTCGCACGAGCAGAACCTGATCCTGGCCGATGTGCGCCGCGCCCGCCTGCACGAACTGTGGGGCAAGCTGGAGGCGCTGAACCTGGCCACGCCCAACGTCGGCCTGCTGACCAACATCATCGCCTGTCCGGGCGGGGATTTCTGCGCGCTCGCCAACGCCGTGTCGATCCCCGTGGCCGAGGCCATCCAGCGCCAGTTCGACAACCTCGACTACCTGTTCGAGATCGGCGAACTGGACCTGAACATCTCCGGC
Source organism: Achromobacter sp. 2789STDY5608621 (assembly GCF_001299375.1). NCBI lineage: Bacteria > Pseudomonadati > Pseudomonadota > Betaproteobacteria > Burkholderiales > Alcaligenaceae > Achromobacter > Achromobacter sp. 2789STDY5608621. The sequence continues at coordinate 10,680 of NZ_CYTU01000075.1, forward strand.
TGCATCAACTCCTGCGGCCACCACCACGTCGGCCACATCGGCATCCTGGGCGTCGATAAGGCCGGCGAAGAGTGGTACCAGGTCACCATCGGCGGCCGCCAGAACGGCGCCGCCAAGCCGCTGCCCGACATCGAATCGACGAAGGGCGGCGGCGCCGCCATCGGCCGCATCATCGGCCCGTCGTTCGCCCGCGACCAGGTGCCGGGCGTGGTCGACCGCCTGATCCAGACCTACCTGGGGCTGCGCGACAGCGAAGAAGAACGCTTCATCGACGTGGTGGACCGGGTCGGCATCGATCCCTTCAAGCAGGACGTCTATTCGGACCCCGCCTTTGCCAAGCCCGCGCAGGAGGCCGCCCATGTCTGAGCTCTATGCCCACGACGCGCCCGGCCCGCACCTGATCCGCAACGGCCGGCTGGAAGCCGACAGCGCCCGCCCCTTCGTGCCCGACCCCGAGGTGGCGGCCGACGGCCAGGTGCCGACCGACGAGCCCGGCTGGATCGTGCCGCTGGCCACCTGGAAAGCCTCGCACGCCACGCTGCGCCGCCATCGCCATCCGGTCGCGGTCCTGCTGGGGCCGGACGCCGACCTGCGCGACCTGCTGGAAGCCGACGGCACGCTCGACCCGGCGGGCATCGCCTTCATCGCGGTGGACTTCCCCGTCTACACCGATGGCCGCGGCTACTCGCTGGCACAACTGCTGCGCACCCGCTATCAGTGGACCGGCGAGCTGCGGGCGGTGGGCGACGTGATGATCGACACCATCCACTACCAGGCGCGCGTCGGCTTCGACAGCTTCCTGGTCAAGCCGGGCCATGACCCGCGCAAGGCGCTGGATGCGTTCAAGACCTTCACGGTGCATTACCAGAAGACCTACCGCGCGCCGGCGCCGGCCCAGGCCTGACGCCCCAGCTGGGCGCGGATCAATTCCGCAATCGCGCGCTGGCGCGGCGCCTGCATGCGGTCGATCAGGCTCGACACGCTGACCGCCAGCCGCGGATAGCCGCTGGCGTCGCACAGCGCCACCCCCACGCCCAGCACGCCCGGCACGGCGGCATTGCCCACCACCGCCCAACCGCGGTCGCGGGCGTTCTCGGCCAGCCGCCGCATCTGCGCCACCGTCATGCCGCCATAGGCGCGCAGGGCCTGTTCATTCTGCGCGATCACCTCGTCGGCCTCGGCCGGCGGCAGGGCGCCCAGCAGCGCCAGGCCAGCCGCGCCCACGCCCAGCGGCTGGCGATGGCCGATCGTCACCGCCAGCACCTGCACCGGGTAGTTGCCGACCTCGCGATGCAGGCATAGCGAATCGCCGCCGGCACGGCAGATCAGGAACGCCGAATCGCCGCTGACATCGCTGATCTGCCGCAGCACCGGCCGCAGGCCGCGCACCGCTTCGGCGTGCGGATCGCCGGCCATCATCACGCCCAGCTCCGCCACGCGCCAGTGCGGCGCATCCGGCTCGCGCAGCGCGTAACCCTCCTGCGCCAGCACGTCCAGATAGCGGTACACGGTGGAGCGCTGCATGCCGGCGGCGCGCGCGATGTCGGTCACGTGCATGCCGGCGGCCCCCGCCTGGCGCAACACGCCCAGCACCCGCAGCCCGCGCCGCAGCACCCGCGGCCCGCCGTCATCGCTTTCCGTCTTGTTCATTTTCTGGACACCTTGCGTTGCTGAGGCGCTTATCAAAGCCCAATATGAAATCGGGCAGGCAAAGATCTGTCCAGATATTAGACAAACGAGACGGAGACAACCATGCAGACATTCAGCAGGCGGCTGGCCGCCAGCGCCGCGGCCCTGGCGGGCGCCCTGGCATTCGCGACCGCCAGCCAGGCCGCCAAGCCCTATCCCGAACGCCCGGTGACCCTGGTGGTCGGCTATGCCGCCGGCGGCGCCACCGACATCGTCGCGCGCCTGGTGGCCAAGGCCCTGAACGAGGAACTGGGCCAGACCATCGTGGTGGAGAACAAGACCGGCGCCAACAGCAACATCGGCGCCGAAATCGTCTCGCGCGCCGCGCCCGACGGCTACACGCTGTACGTCGGCTCGATCGCCAACACCATCAACCGCACGCTCTACAGCAAGCTCAACTACGACTTCATCAAGGACTTCAAGCCGATCGGCCTACTGGCGACCATTCCCAACATCCTGGTGGTCAACCCCAAGCTGCCGGTCAAGACCGTGCCCGAATACCTGGCCTACGCCAAGGCCCATCCCGGCAAGCTGACCTGCGCCTCGTCGGGCAGCGGCTCGTCGATCCACCTGTCGTGCGAGCTGTTCAAGATGCAGACCGGCACCGACATCCTGCACGTGCCCTATCGCGGCAGCGGCCCGGCGGTGGCCGACCTGCTGGGCGGCCAGGTCGACTCGATGTTCGACAACCTGCCCTCGTCGCTGCCGCACGTGCAGGCCGGCAAGCTGCGCGCCATCGGCGTCACCTCGCCGCAGCGCCTGCCGGCCGTGCCCGACGTGCCGACGCTGGCCGAGTCCGGCCTGCCCGGCTTCGACGTCGAATCGTGGTTCGGCCTGATGGCGCCCGCCGGCACCCCGCCAGCGGTCATCGAGCGCCTGAACCAGGCCATGAACAAGGCGCTGGCCAATCCGGCGCTGCTGGCCTCGTTCCAGCAATCGGGCTTCTACGCGCCGCAGCCGCCCAACACGCCCGAGACCTTCGGCAAGAAGATCGTCAGCGAAATCGACAAATGGAGCGCCGTGGTCAAGCGCGCCGACATCAAAGCCAACTGAGGAGCACCAGGGTGTACCCGATCGATTTCTTTTTCCGCGCCGCCGAGCAATACCCGGAGCGCGTGGCGCTGGACGCGCCCGAGGGCCAGGTGACGTACGAGCAGCTGGCCGCGCAGGTGCGCGCGCTGGCGGCCGCTCTGCAGGACCTGGACCCGGCGCCGCAGACCCGCGTCGCCCTCTGCGCCGGCAACACCGGTCGCCACATCCTGGCGCTGCTGGCGGTGCTGGCCAGCGGCAAGGTCTGGGTGCCGCTCAACACCCGCAGCACGGCGCGCGAGATCGGGCGCATCCTGGATGCCACCGAACCGTCCATCGTCATGGTGGACGGCGCCGGCGACGCGCTGGTCGCGGCGGGCGCGCCGCACCGCGTGAGCCTGTCGGCGGACGCCGCTGGCCTGGATGTCGACACCCTGCTGCAACGCGGCGTCGGGCGCGAACCGCTGCGCCACGCGCTGCCGCGCGACGCCACCCAGGCAATCAAATTCACCGGCGGCACCACCGGCCTGCCCAAGGGCGTGATGCAGCCCTATCACGCCTGGAACGCCGCCATCATCAACCAGATCCACAGCTGGGGCCTGACGCACGAGGACCGCTACGTGGTCGCCGCGCCCGTCACGCACGGCACCGGCACCTACCTCTTGCCGGTGCTGGCGCGCGGCGGCGCCCACGTGCTGCTCGACAGCGCCACGCCGGCCTCGATCACCACCGCCTTCCGCGAACGCGGCGGCACCCTCAGCTTCATGCCGCCGACGCTGATCTACATGATCATGGCGCAGCCGGGCGTGTCGCGCGCCGACTTTCCGGCGCTGCGCAACCTGATCTACGGCGGCGCGCCGATGCCGCCCGAGAAGATCGAACGCGCCCGCGCCTTCTTCGGCCCGGTGCTGGGCACCACCTACGGCCAGACCGAGGCGCCGCAGATCGTCACGGTGCTGCGCCCCGCCGACCTCGAATCGCCCGACAACCGCGCCTCGGTCGGCCGCGTCACCTGGCTGTCGGACGTCGCCATCATGGACCCGGCCGGCGCGCTGCTGCCGCGCGGCGAGATCGGCGAAGTGGTGGTGCGCGGCGACCTGGTGATGTCGGGCTACTGGCGCCTGCCCGAGAAGACCGCCGAGACCATCGTCGATGGCTGGCTGCACACCGGCGACACCGGCCTGATCGACGCGCGCGGCTACCTGTTCCTGAAGGACCGGCTGCGCGACGTCATCATCACCGGCGGCTTCAACATCTATCCCGTCGACGTCGAGAACGCGCTGTCGGCCCACCCCGCCGTATACGAATGCTCGGTGTTCGGCCTGCCCGACGACAAGTGGGGCGAAGCCGTCCACGCCGCGGTGCAGCTGCATCCCGGCGCGCCCGCCGATGCCGATGCGCTCAAGGCGCACGTGCGCGGCCTGCTCGGCCCGGTCGCCACGCCCAAGCAGATCCACATCCATGACAGCCTGCCGCGCTCGCCCGTCGGCAAGGTGCTCAAGAACGCCGTGCGCGACGCGGCCCTCAAGGAGTCTTCATGAACACGCCCGAAACCCGCCTGTGCGCCCATCACCTCACCGGCATGTCGTACCGCGACGTCGACCTGGTGGAAGACCTGATCGGCAAGAAGACCTTCACCGAAGTCATGATCATGCAGATCCTGGGCCGCGAGGCGCGGCCGGTGGACATGCGCATCGTCGACGCGGTGCTGGTGACCCTGATGGAGCACGGCCTCACGCCCAGCGCCATCGCCACCCGCCTGATCTACATGAGCGCGCCCGAGAACCTGCAGGGCGCGGTGGCATCCGGCCTGATGGCGGTCGGCAGCCAGTTCGTCGGCACCATGGAGAACTGCTCGCGCCTGCTGGACCGCATCCGCCAGGCCGCCGACGGCCGCGCCGAGGCGCTGGCGATCGCGCGCGAATTCCGCGCCAGCCGCCAGCCGCTGCCGGGCTTCGGCCATCACCTGCACAAGCCCGACGACCCGCGTTCGATCAAGTTGCTGGCGCTGGCCGAAGCCGAGCCGGACCTGTCCGGCGATTCGCTCAAGGCGCTGCGGCTGCTGGCGGCGGCGATCGACGAGACCTACGGCAAGCACATCACCATCAACGCCACCGGCGCGGTCGCCGCGCTGCTCAGCGAGATCGGCGTGCCCACCGCGCTGATGCGCGGCTTTGCGGTCATCTCGCGCGCCGCCGGCCTGGTGTCGCACGTGGCCGAGGAGCAGCAGAGCCCGTCCGGCCGCTACATCTGGGAAACCATCGACCACGCCATTCCCTACGTCGGCAAGGGCAAGTCGCACCAGCGCGACGGAGAGTCGTCGTGATCCCGCCCGCGCCCGGCGCGCGGCTGGCGGGCAAGGTCGCGCTGGTGGCCGGGGCGGGTTCGTCGGCCGCCGGCTGGAGCATCGGCAAGGCCAGCTGCGTGACCCTGGCGCGCCAGGGCGCGGCCATCATCGCGCTGGACGCCGACCGGGCGGCGGCCGAGGACGCGGCGCATGAAGTCGAACGCGCCGGCGGCCAGGCGCTGCCCCTGCAGGCCGACGTGGCCGACGCGGACGCCATGCGGGCCGCCGTGGACGCGGCGCTCGGCCACTACGGCCGCATCGACGTGCTGCAGGCCAATGCCGGCATCGGCAAGGTCGGCGGCCCGGAAGACATCGACCTGGCCGACTGGGACCGCATCCAGCGCGTCAACGTCACCAGCCTGCTGATCGCCACGCGCCTGCTGGCGCCCGTGATGCGCGCGCAGGGCGGCGGCGCCATCGTCACCGTGTCGTCGATCGCCGGCATCCGCTACACCGGTTATCCCCACCTGGCCTACAGCGTCAGCAAGGCCGCGGTGATCCATTTCGCGCGCATGGCGGCGCAGCAGTATGCGGCCGACGGCATCCGCGTCAACACGGTGATTCCGGGCCTGATCGATACGCCGCGCGTCGCGAAGAACGTGGCCGGCATGTTCGCCAAGGACGATCTGGAAGCCGCGCGCGCGGCGCGCGACCGGCAGGTGCCGATGGGCCGCATGGGCACGCCGTGGGAAGTGGCGAACGCGGTGGCGTTCCTGGCGTCGGATGAAGCGTCGTACATCACCGGCACGGAATTGCTGGTGGACGGGGGCCTGACGGGCAAATACGCGTGAGGCGAAACGCCCTCGCCTTCAGGGCAATACCGGAAAGCGCGCGGCGATGTCATCGCCCGTGAACTGCGCCACCCAGCCGGCCGGGTCATTGAACAGCCGGATACAGGTGAAGGCGGGCGCCGAGCCCATGTCGAACCAGTGCGGCACGCCGGCCGGCACCGAAATCAGGTCGTCCTGCTCGCACAGCACCGCGTAGACGCGGCCGGCGGCATGCAGCGTGAACAAGCCGCTGCCGGCGACGAAGAAGCGCACCTCGTCATCGGCGTGCGTGTGCTCGGCCAGGAACTTGCGGCGCAGCGCCTCGCGGTCCGGATGCGCCGGATCCAGGCTGACCACATCGACGCTGCGATAGCCGCGCTCGGCCACCAGCCGCTCGATCTCGGGACGATACGCCGCCAGCACCTCGGCCTGCGGCGCGCCGGGCGCCACCGGCGCCTGCGCCCGCCAGCGCTCGAAGGTCACGCCGATGGCGGCCAGCTCGCGCCGGATCTCGCCGGCGTCATCCAGCCGCCGGCCGGCGGCCGGGTCGTCCTGCGGATAGATCGTCAGCGTCGACATGGCTTACCAGGAGGTGGTGTACGCGCCGGGGAATTTCTGCGCCACGAAGGCCTTCACCTCGTCGGACTGGTAGGCCTTGATGAAGCGCGCGATGCGCGGATCGTTCTTGTTGTCCTCGCGCGCGGCGATGACCACGGCGGCGAACGGCGCATCCTTGCTTTCCAGCGCCAGCGCGTCCTTGGCGGGCGACAGGCCGGCCGGGATGGCGTAGGCCGAGTTCACGGCGGCGGCATCGACGTCGGCCAGCGAGTGCGGCAGCTGCGCGGCCTCGATCTCGACGAACTTGAGCTTCTTCGGGTTGTCGACCACGTCGAACAGCGAGGCCGTCACGGTCACGCCGTCCTTGAGCTTGATGAGCTTGGCGGCCTGCAGCACCAGCAGCGCGCGGGCGCCGTTGGTCGGATCGTTGGGGATCGCCACCTTGGCGCCCGGCTGCAGGTCGTCCAGCGACTTCACGCGCTTGGAATAGATGCCCATCTGCTGCACCACGGCCGTGGCCACCGGCACCAGCTTGTAGCCGCGCGCCTTGTTCTGCGATTCCAGGAAGGGCTTGTGCTGGTAGATGTTCAGGTCCAGCTCCTTGGCGTCCAGCGCGGCGTTGGGCTGGATGAAGTCGCTGAACTCGACCAGCTTGACCTTCAGGCCCTGCCTGGCCGCGACCTGCTGCACCACTTCGCCGATCTGGGCGTGCGGGCCGACGGTCACGCCGACTTTCAGTTCGGCGTCCTGCGCCATCGCCGGCGCGGCGGCGGCAAATCCGATGAGGGTGGCAACGGCGGCCAGGGTGTGGCGTAGACGCATGGGAATCTCGGCAATCGAACAGGGAAGGGAAGCCCCGGATTCTAGTGAGCGCCCTTCAAAACCGGAAGCGATGAATTTTCATATTGATATGCGCATTTCCGTATAAGGCCCGCCGCCATGACAAGCGCGGCCGCGCGCGACACAATAGCGGCTGGATTCCCAACCCCTTGCCGTCATTGCCATGTCCACCCCCAACGAACTGCATCCGCACGCGCGCGCCCTGCTGGCCGACCACTATGCCGCCGTCGATGCCGACCTGCCCGTCCTGCTCGACCTGCTGTTTGCCCGCAGCGCCGGCGAAGACTGGCACAAGGCCGGCACCTTCAAGCATCACCTGCTGGGCGTCTACCGCACTCTGACGCTGTGGAACCAGCCGCGCGAGGTGCGGCTGCTGGGCCTGTTCCACAGCGTGTATGGCAATGAGTACGTCGACCTGACGCTGTTCGACCGCGAGCGCGAACGCAACACGCTGCGCGAGGTGCTGGGCGCCGAGGCCGAGGAATGGGTCAGCCTGTTCTGCGCCATGCCGCGCACCCGCTTCGTGCAGGCCATCCTGCAAGGCCAGGGCCAGGGCCCCGAGGGCCTGACGCTGGAAGGCGCCGACGGCCAGGTCTTCACCTTCACGCCGCGCCAGGTCGCCGCCTTCATCGTGGTATCGGCCGCCGACATCGGCGAACAATGGCACAGCTGGCAGGACGAGATCTTCGCCGGCTATCCGCAGCAGCAGCGCCGCGACCTCAAATCGCACTGGGCCGCCTCGCTGTGGCCCGGCCCGCTGAAGCCGCCGTCGAACATCCTGTCGATGCTGTCGCACCTGCTGGCGCCGCTGTCGGCGCTGCCGGCCGATACCGGCATCCCGCTGCCGCCCGCCTTCGACCATTGCCGCGCCACGCTCAGCCCGCGCGACGAGGCCGCCGCCAGCGCGCTGTACTGGCAGGTCGTCACCCGCATGCATCCGCAGACCGAAATGGACACGGCGCGCCACATGCTGGAAGCCGCGGTGGCGCACAACCCGTGGGTCGCCGAGCCGCGCCTGCTGCTGGCGCAACTGGCGCTGACGGCGGGCGACTTCGAGGCCGCCGAAGGCCATGCCGCCGCCGGCCTGGCCGCGCTGCAGGCCTGGGGCACCGCGTGGGACAAGCGCATCGAGTGGGCCGGCTGGATGGCCTGGGCCCGCATCGAACTGCAGAACGCCCGCGCGCGCCGCTGGCCGGAAAACCTGGCCGCGCTCAACGGGCTGGGTCTGGTGGAATGACCGCCGCGCGGCGTGCGGCGGGCTGATCGCCCGCCACAACGCGCGCTGAAACGAAAACGCCCCGGAGATCAACCGATCTCCGGGGCGTTCACCATTCACGGCCCGTGGGCCGCGACGGCGCTTATTTCATGCCTTCCCAGTGCGGACCGGGCACATGGATGTCGAACAGCTCCAGCACGCGGGCCACGGTGTGATCCACCATTTCCTCGATGCTGGCCGGGCGATGGTAGAACGCCGGCAACGGCGGGAACACGATGCCGCCCATCTCGGTGACGGCGGTCATGTTGCGCAGGTGCGCCAGGTTGAACGGCGTTTCGCGCACCATCATCACCAGGCGGCGACGCTCCTTGAGCGTGACGTCGGCCGCGCGCGTGATGAGGTTGTCGGACAGGCCGTGGGCCACGGCCGCCAGCGTGCGCATCGAGCACGGCACGATGACCATGCCGGCGGTCTGGAACGCGCCGCTGGCCAGCGTGGCGCCGACATCGCGCACGCTGTGCACGTGGTCGGCCAGCGCGTAGACATCATGGCGGCTGACATCGAGTTCGTGCTTGATGTTCAGCACGCCCGAGGCCGACACCACCAGGTGCGTCTCGACATCGTCCACGCCGCGCAGCGCCTGCAGCATGCGCACCGCGTAGAGGGCGCCGGTGGCGCCCGTGATGCCGATGACCAGTCGCCGCACGGAATCAGGCCGTGGCGCCGGATTGCTCCAGCAGGGTCTTCAGTTCGCCCGATTCGTTCATCTCGTTCATGATGTCCGAACCGCCGATGAACTCGCCGGCCACGTACAGCTGCGGAATCGTCGGCCAGTTCGAGAATTCCTTGATGCCCTGGCGGACTTCGTCGTCCTCCAGCACATTCACGGTGACCAGCTTCTTGACGCCACAGCCCTTGAGGATCTGGATGGCCTTGCCGGAAAAGCCGCATTGCGGGAACTGGGCGGTGCCCTTCATGAACAGCACGACGGGGTGCTGGGTCACGGTTTCGCGGATGAATTCTTGAACGTCGCTCATGGTGGTCTCTTGGACAGGAGGCATAACGGAATACGCCAATTATAGGTACAGGCGGGATTTCGTCCCGGATTCCCCGGGGCGGCCCCCGGGAATCGGCCGGTTGCGGCGCGGCAGCCGGTTACAAATCGCCGGCCCGGCGTCAGCCCCGCCCGGGCCAGCGTCCGCCGGAAATGCGTTCGATGCCGGCCAGGTCGCGCCGGCTGTGGACGTCGGCGAAGCCCGCGGCGGCCAGCAGGCCGCGCACCGCCTCGGCCTGGTCCCAGCCGTGCTCCATCCACAATGCCGCGCCCGGCTTCAGGTGGCGATGGGCGCCGGCCACGATGCGGCGCAGGTCTTCCAGGCCGTCGGCGCCATCGGTCAGCGCGCCGCGCGGCTCGAAGCGCACGTCGCCCTGTCCCAGGTGCGGATCGTCGCTGGCGACATACGGCGGATTGGACACGATCAGGTCGAAGCCCTCGCCGGCGGGCACCGCGTCGTACCAGCTGCCTTCGACGAAGCGCACCGAGGCGGTCAGCTCCCAGGCATTGCCCGCGGCCACGGCCAGCGCGGCGGCGCTCACGTCGCTCGCCATCACGCGGGCATCGCGGCGCGCCAGGGCGATCGAGATGGCGATGGCGCCGCTGCCCGTGCCCAGGTCCAGCACGGCGGGCGCGGACTGCCCGGCCACGCATTCCAGCGCGGTTTCCACCAGCACCTCGGTGTCCGGGCGCGGGATCAGCACGTCGGGCGTCACGCGGAACGCGTGCCCCATGAATTCTCGCTGCCCCAGCAGATAGGCCATCGGCTCGCCGGTCAGGCGGCGCTGCGCCAGCGCCTCGTAGGCCGCGGCCACGTCCGGCGCCAGCGGGTCGGTGTCATGCGCCAGCAGCCAGGCGCGCGGCTTGGCCAGCACGTGCTCGAGCAGCATGCGCACTTCGAGCCGGGGCAGGCGCGTGTCCAGCAGCAGGCTCTTGATCTGGGCGGTCATCGGCGTGGCAATCTCAACGGCGTGGGCGGGGCGGCGGCCTCAGATATCGTCGCCCAGCGCCGCCAACTGCTCGGCCTGGTGCTCGGCGATCAGGGCGCCGGTCAGCTCTTCCAGATCGCCTTCCATGATCTGCTGCAGCTTGTACAGCGTCAGGTTGATGCGATGGTCGGTGACGCGGCCCTGCGGGAAGTTATAGGTGCGGATGCGCTCGGAGCGGTCGCCGGAGCCGATCAGGCTCTTGCGTTCGGCCGCTTCCTTGCTCTGGCGCTCGCGGACTTCCCGGTCCTTCAGGCGCGCGGCCAGCACCTGCATGGCCTTGTCCTTGTTGCGGTGCTGCGAACGGTCGTCCTGGCACTCCACCACCAGCCCGGTCGGCAAGTGCGTGATGCGCACGGCCGAGTCGGTCTTGTTGATGTGCTGGCCGCCGGCGCCGCTGGCGCGGAACGTGTCGATGCGCAGGTCGCTCGGGTTGATGACGATCTCCGACATGGCATCGGCTTCGGCCATGATGGCCACCGTGCAGGCCGAGGTATGGATGCGGCCCTGCGCCTCGGTGGCGGGCACGCGCTGCACGCGGTGCGCGCCGGATTCGAATTTCAGGCGGCCATAGGCGCCGTCGCCCTCGATGCGCGCGATCACTTCCTTGTAGCCGCCCAGCTCCGACGCGCTTTCCGACATCAGCTCGACGCGCCAGCCGCGCTGTTCGGCGTAGCGCGTGTACATGCGCAGCAGGTCGCCCGAGAACAGCGCGCTTTCGTCGCCGCCGGTGCCGGCGCGGATTTCCAGGAACACGCTGCGGCCGTCATTGGGGTCGCGCGGCAGCAGCAGCAATTGCAGCGCCGCTTCCAGCGATTCCAGCTTGACGCGGCCGCTCTTGATCTCGTCCTCGGCCATCGCCTTCAGCTCGGGATCGGACAGCATCTCCTGCGCGGTCGCCAGGTCTTCCTCGCCGCGCACGAAAGCGGTGAACGCCTCGACCACCGGCTCCAGCTCGGAACGCTCGCGCGAGAGCTTGCGGAAGCGGTCCATGTCGGCCGCGGTTTCCGGTTCGGCGAGCAGCGCGTCCACCTCGATCAGGCGGTGACACAGATGCTCCAGCCGGCTGCGCATGGAAGATTTCATGATGGGGATTCAGCAAAGGAAAACGGGAATGGCGGGGGGCCGGGGCGGG